>CALRWX020000027.1:0-40072 GCA_943371975.1 Pseudanabaena sp. UWO311
CCGCAAACCTATCTGCTACTTCATTCATCGTGGTTTTTCCTTTTTGATAGCCTGCGATTACTCGTTCTCTCAAATCCAGTGAATACGCTTTTCTTGTTTGCATTTTCTCTCCATTTTACTTTGCTCATGCTCATTTGAAAACCGCTATAGCTTACGCGCATCGTAAGCTACAGGTTTTAGATCTGGTCTTTCGTTATGTCCGACTAATTACTTGAGCTAAGATGATTGCATTACCAATGCTTAGCATAATGACAAAACATAACTATGCTGAACTAATTACGAACAAACTAAATTTAGTTCACTATAGATAATGAATGAAGAAATATTAATACAACTAGCCAAATCTATTTTGTATGAACAAGCATTAGTAAAAATTGATGGCAAATTTGTAGGCGCTGTTGCTTCAATTCCCAGAAATAAAAATACTCAAGACTTAAATTACAATGAGATTTTCATTCGGGATAATGTGCCTGTAATGATTTATCTCCTAATCGAAGGTAGATTCGAGATTGTCAGACATTTCTTAAATACTTGTTTGCGATTGCAAAGCGATCAATTCCAAACTAGAGGTATATTCCCGACTAGTTTTGTGGAAATTGAAGGAAAGCTAGTTGCTGATTATGGGCAGAGAGCGATCGGAAGAGTTTGTTCGGTAGATGCAAGTTTGTGGTGGGTGATTTTAGCTTATATCTATGTGCAGAGGTCTGGCGATCGCACATGGGCTGTAGCCAATGAAGTCCAAATTGGTATTCAGAAACTGCTGAATTTAATTCTACATCCCTCTTTTCGCGACGCTCCAACATTATTTGTGCCTGATGGCGCATTTATGATTGATCGTGTTCTTGATGTATGGGGTAATCCTCTAGAAATACAGGCGCTTTTGTATGGGGCTTTATTAAGTGCAGTGGGCTTAATCCAAATTGATTTAGATGACAAAGGGTGTGCAAATGCACAAGAAATGGCAGACTTACGAGATCCTGAAAAAGACTTAATAGGACAGCAAATTCATCGTAAATCCTATGCGATCGCTTGGATAAAAAAGCTCAGAAGCTATATGCTCAAGCATTATTGGGTAAATTCTAAAATAGTTCAAACCATTCGCCGCAACTCCACTGAACAATATGGCGATCATGTAGCTAATGAATATAATATCCAAACCGAAACAGTTCCTCACTGGTTACAGGAATGGCTGGGGGATCGGGGCGGATATTTAATTGGTAATGTGCGAACTGGAAGACCAGACTTTCGCTTTTTTACATTAGGAAATTGTTTGAGCGCAACTTTTGGACTAATTAGCTTGACACAACAGCGATCACTATTTCATTTAATGTACCAAAATCGAGCAGATTTATTCGCGCAAATTCCTCTCAGGATTTGTCATCCGCCCTTAGAAAGTGAAGACTGGCGTAAAAAGACTGGCTATGATCGCAAAAATCTACCTTGGTGTTATCACAATGCAGGGCATTGGCCATGTCTTTTCTGGTTTTTTGTCATGGCAACCCTCCGACATAAACAACGTCAATCTTCTGTGGATAATTTGGCGATCGATTTATTACTACAAGAGAACTTTGAGATTCTTTCTAAAAGATTGCCTCAAGAGCATTGGGCTGAGTATTTTGATGGGCCAAATGGGGTTTGGGTTGGTCAACAGGCAAGGCTATATCAAACTTGGACAATTGTTAGTTTCCTATTAACGCATCACTTTCTCAAAGTAAATCCTGCTGATGCGAATATTATGGATTTACCAACTCTCAAGGATCTGTCTTACAACGCTTTGCGCTCAAATCCAAACTAAAAAATTTTTTGAGGTTCTTTTGATCGAAAATTGCTGTAAAAAAGGTTCTTACGAATGACTAAACTTCTTCAAAATAAGCTTTTAGAATCTGATCGCTTATTAATATCAGATATTGATAATACTTTGCTGGGCGATCGCATTGCATTGAAAGAACTAATAGATTTTCTACAATCATCAGAAATTGCTTTTGGTGTCGCTACAGGACGTTCTATTGAAAGTACTAAGCAAATTCTCCAAGAATGGGAAGTCCCGTCTCCTGATCTATGGATTACTTCAGTAGGTAGCGAAATTCACTATGGCAAAGCTATGCAAGTCGATCTTGATTGGCGCGAATATATTAACGATCAATGGCAACCTAAACTAGTAAGACAGGCGATCGCCAAGTTATCAGGAATTAAACTCCAAAGTGCTGAAGGACAAAGATCTCATAAAGTTAGCTACCTCGTTGATCCCGCCAAATCACCTTCAATTTGCGAAATTCAAGCATATCTGCGGCAATACCAGATTCAGGTTCAAGCGATTTATTCCCATCAAGAATTTTTAGACATATTACCTATGAGAGCCTCTAAGGGGGATGCAGTAAATTATTGCGCGAATAAATGGAATTTCTCAATGGCAAAAATTCTAGTAGCAGGAGATTCGGGGAATGATGAGCAAATGCTGACTAATAGAGCAAAAGCAGTAGTCGTAGGAAATTATAGTTCTGAATTAGAAACATTGCGAGGACTGGAGCATGTATATTTCGCTCATGGTAATTACGCTCAAGGTATTTTAGAAGCGATCGCCCACTATCAATGGTGAGAGTTAAGTTTCAATACGTTCCTATACAAATCAAATAATTTAGAGATTTAGATATACATCATTTCAAACATCACTTAGTTATAGTTTCTTTAGTAAGATAACAACCTTTAGATATAGACGTTATCATCGCCTGCGATAAAATTTATAGACAGGAGATTCATAATGAGAATTGCCCAAGTTTCACCACTATGGGAACAAGTGCCTCCCCCTGCCTATGGAGGCACTGAACTAGTAGTAAGTTTACTCACCGAAGAATTAGTTAAGCGTGGTCATGATGTCACTCTATTTGCTTCAGGAGATTCTACCACCTCAGCCAAATTAGAATCCGTTCATCCTAGAGCATTACGTCTAGATACTAGTGTCAAAGATCCTAATATCTATGACATGCTGAACATGAGCCAAGTTTATGAGAATGCGGATCAATTTGATATCATCCATTCCCATGTTGGTTGTGTCGCATTGCCCTACGCAGGGCTAGTAAAAACGCCTACGGTACATACTTTACATGGTATTTTTACGTCCGATAACGAAAAATTATTTACTCATGTACGTAAGCAACCTTTTGTTAGTATTTCCAATTCCCAAAGGAATACAAATTTAGGTTTAAATTATGTATCTACAATTTATAACGGCATCGATCCTCGTACTTATAGCTTTTATCCTCAGCCAGAACATCCACCGTATCTGGCTTTTTTGGGTCGAATGTCACCAGAAAAGGGAGCGCATTTAGCAATTGAAATTGCAAAACGTTCGGGATGGCATCTCAAAATGGCTGGAAAAGTTGATGCTGTCGATTTGGAATATTTTGAGACTAAAATCCTTCCCCATATTGGTGGTAGTCAAATCGAGTTTCTCGGTGAGGCTAATCACCATCAAAAAAGTATTCTCATGGGTGGAGCCGTTGCGACGCTATTCCCAATTACATGGAGAGAACCATTTGGACTGGTGATGATCGAATCAATGGTCACAGGCACACCTGTAATCGCCATGAATTTAGGTTCGGCTCCTGAGGTGATTGCTGATGGGGTTAGCGGTTTTCTCTGTCAGACTGTGCCCGAATGTATAGATGCGATCACTCTTGCGGCTCAGTTAGATCGACGTACTTGTCGAGATCATGTCCTGATGAATTTTACTGCGAAACGAATGGCAGATGGCTATGAAGCAGTATATCAAAAGATTTTGAGCGAAAAATATTCTCGAAATGGACAGAAGCGCGATTTGGTAATGCAATAGCCCTCACCCCCCAGCCCCCTCTCCCATTGGGAGAGGGGGAGTAAGACTAATTTCTTGTTCCCTCTCCCATTGGGAGAGGGGCTAGGGTCTTGTAAGCTTCCACGTAGCAACAGTTATTAAAAAAGGAGAAAATATTATGTTGAGTTTGAATAGACAAGCGATCGCTCTCATTTCCGATCATGCCGATCCTGCGGCGGAAATCGGACTAGAAGAGGCAGGTGGACAAAATGTATATGTGCGTCATGTCGGCGAAACCCTTGCGGCATTGGGTTGGCAAGTGGATATGTTTACTCGCAAAGTCAATGCTAATGATGATGACATTGTGCAGCATTCTCCCTATTGCCGAACAATCCGACTTAAAGCAGGAGCAACAAGCTATATTCCTAGAGATCACTTGTTTGAACATATGCCTGAGTTTGTAGATTCATTCCAAGCATTTCAAAGGGAACAAGGTTTAAATTATCCCTTAATTCATACTAATTACTGGCTATCCGCTTGGGCTGGAATGGAATTGCAAAAAACTAGTGGTATCCAATTGGTTCATACTTATCATTCATTGGGAGCTGTAAAATATCAATCTCTAGTAGAAATCCCTCAAGTTGCGATTACTCGGTTAAGGATTGAGCGAGAGATTTTGGAACGCGCTAATTGTGTGGTAGCAACTAGTCCTCAAGAACAGGAGACTTTGAGATTACTTGTGTCAACTCGTGGTCAAGTTGAGGTTATTCCTTGCGGAACGGATACAACTAACTTTTGCTTAACATCAAAGGCTCAGGCTCGCACTAAATTAAAACTAGGTATCCACGAGAAAATTATTCTTTATGTCGGTCGATTTGATGAACGTAAAGGTATTGAAACTTTGGTAAGAGCTTTCGCGTTACTCAAAGACCAAGAGATTCAAAATCTTAAGTTAATCATTGTTGGTGGAAGCTCGATAGATATGCCTGATGGAGTCGAACGGAAAAGGATTGAAAATATTGTTGATGGATTAGGAATCACAAATTCTACTATTTTTGCAGGTAGAATTGGGCATGATATTTTACCGTTGTACTATACTGCGGCTGATGTGTGCGTGATTCCTAGTCATTATGAACCCTTCGGACTTGTAGCGATCGAGGCGATGGGTTGTGGAGTACCAGTAGTGGCTTCTAATGTGGGTGGCTTGAAATTTACCATCATTCATGAAGAAACTGGGCTATTAGTAGAACCTAAAGATATCGAAGCTTTTGCTAATGGCATTCATCGGATTCTATTTGATGAATTATGGGTCAGAAAAATGCGAAAGCAGGCTTCAGCTAATGTAAATCAGCGATTTAGTTGGACAGGCGTTACGATTCAACTGAGTGAACTCTATCGTCATGTGTTAGCTCGATCAATTATGCATGAGCAGGCTTGGAGTTATCAGATGCCGAATATAAATATATCAGCGTAGATTAATCAATTATCGAAGAATGGTAAATCGTTAGTAGATATAGATAACTGATGTTAGGTGGAAGGAATAGCCAGCTTTTGAATAAGAGAGAAACTGCAACGACTATTCCCAGTTTCCCTACTCTAGTTTTGCTTTAGCAAAAGAACTATGCTTAGGTAAAGTAAGCTCCCAATCTTGCACCGCATCAATCTCCGCCACATTATCCAAAAACTCACCATCCAACAAATGTCCGCAAGCCTTGCGATCGCCAGTAATGAAATGGAAATGATAACCCGCCACATTGGTTCCCTTTAAATACTGTGGTAGCCGAAAACCCACCAAAGTCCCCTTAACATCTCGCAACTCAAAAACCCGTTGCTGCTTACTAACTACCTCACCTAATGTAGGATAAGGCTAACTTTGTTTAGGAACACTTCTAACCTTTAAATAGGGAAAAGCACCTTGAATGCGAATAGCATAGGGTGAATTTAACGTTGGCAATTGGGCATTAATCTGTTGCTGCAATTCCTGATAATTAGCTTTACCCGTCAGATTTAGCGAACGCTCTGCACGGAAAAAAGTCACAAATGACTACTTCGTTATGTATATTTAGCTCAGTAATTTAACCTGCAAAGACTGCGTAGCGATCTTTGTCGGTTCATGGAATTTAAATCATAGATTTGACTTGACGGATCAAGAATATTCCTGCACCCGAATTACCGATCGCATCAAGGGCAGGGCTATAGCAAGCGATCGCCACTTGATGGGGCACGATCGATAATATTGCTCCACTAACACTAGATTTTGAAGGTAGTCCAATATCTTGGGCAAATTCGGCAGAAGCTCCATACATCCCACATTTGGTCATGATCTCTAACACAATAGCGATGTGGGATGATGTGGCATCAATCAGCAAAGCACCAATCTTTGCTAAATCTTGGACATTGCCGCGCAGACAACAAATCTCTTCATAGGCTCTAAGGGCTCGATCGGGATCGGTAATTATTCCTAAAGATTGCAGTTGTGCTGCGATCGCTAAATTACGACGATTAGCATTTGACCTGACTGAATCCAGCATTTCATAGTCAAGGCTTAGCTCTGCCCCAGATTGCTCATTTAGCCAATTTTGCAAAATTTTATAGGAAGGTAATCGTGACGAGATAGCGATCGCACCACTATTGATCATGGGGTTTTGGGGTTTTCCTTCAGGGATTGCGTTAAATTCATCTAAAGTCGGTTGGCGATCGACTATCCTAAAAACTTCATCAATCCCCATTGTTTCTAACAAGTACAACAATAAAAAAGGCTTAATCACACTCATTAAAGGAAATTTTAAAGATGTATGACCAGCTAAAGCCATATTTAACTTATTTAATTGATAATCTCCCTGAAATTCTTTATTTACTTGATAGATAGCGATCGCGATCGCTTGGCGATCAACTTGAGCTAAGAGAGGAATATAGCTTGGCAGTTTTCCCTTTATTGCCTCTTCTTGCGCCCTCCTTAGCAGTCTTTGCAGATTATTTTCACTCATAAAAATTTACTCCTGCACTTGAAGTAGCTAAGATGAAATAGAACATTGATACTTTAGCAATTACAAAAGTAATTGATCGCGCTTTTGCATCAACTTCGGCATTATTTGAGCAAAAGCGATTAATGTAACGAGCAGAGGGTGAATCACATACGCTTTTTATTCTGAAATTTAGTAATAGATGAAGGCGGCGCTTTGCGCCGCCTTCATCTATTATTTAGTAGGGTATGAGCAAAATTTGGGTAATTTAATAACAGCAATGCATAAGCAATGGCCAAAAATAGCAATAGCGATCACCTTATTTGCTCATTTCCCTAATATGGTTATGCCTACTCATGCTAGGTCAGAAACCTATATTAATAATCGCACTTGCCCTTCAGATTTCCATAGCTTAAGCAATGCTCTAGCTATGGACTTGCGAGATTATCTCAATCGCACCTATATGCGTTTGCGAATTAAGCGCGAAGTCATGGCTATTAGTCAACCAGAGTTAGAACCTTTGCCACTTGCAACCGATCAATCTCGCGATCGCTTACCAAAGCAAATTTTTTTATCGACGTTAGAAAGGCAAACGGGGAATGTCTCAACTTCGCAACGAGCTTATTGGCTATTTGTAGTTCCCACTGCTAATGGATGGCGATTGTCAATGGCATTTATGCGAATTGGACAGGCTCCACCTGTAGATGTTAGTGATGCAGCGATCGCTGATGCTACAAATAAATGGCTACGCGATTATTGTGATCCTCGATATCAACGTTAATATAATCAAGATACCGCCCCCGATGAATTTAAAGTACTGCTTCTCGGCACTTTAAATTCATCGGGATTTTAAAAAGATCTATATTTTTGGAGAAATATGTCTTTATTGGAAACTGTTCGATCGCAAATGCCTCCAGAAATTCCAGCGCAATTAGAACGCATGGATGCGTTTTGGCATAAATATCGTCAGTTTAATCAAGCAATTCCTCATGTTGTTGATACTTCTCACAATAGATTAGGGGATAAAGATTTTGATGCGATCGTTTGTGGTGGCACATTGGGCTTATTCGTTGCCTGTGGGTTGCAGCGACTTGGTTGGGATGTTGTCATTATCGAACAGGGAATTTTGCAAGGCAGAGTTCAAGAATGGAACATTTCTCGTAAGGAACTAGATGTATTTCTAGGGTTAGATTTATTAACAGAAACTGAGCTAAAAACCGCGATCGCGACAATATATAATCCTGCAAGAGTTGGCTTTCAGGGTGGCAAAGATTTTTGGGTGCGGGATATTCTCAATATTGGCGTTGATCCTGTCTACTTATTAGAAATTCTTAAACAGAAATTTCTCGCTGCGGGTGGCAAATTATTAGAGCAAACGACATTTCAAAAGGCGATCGCATATCCTGATGGCGTAGCTGTAGAAATAATTAATAAAAGTGATAATCCAGTTAATGCAGCTACAGAAAGACTCACAGGGCGATTATTGCTAGATGTGATGGGGCATTTTTCGCCGATTGCTACGCAAGCGCGATCGCAGGTACAGGGCAATATTAAACCCGATGGAGTCTGTATGGTGGTGGGCAGTTGCGCGAAGGGAATGCCTGACAAATCTTACGGAGACTTAATTTATAGCTTTACACCTATTCAAAATCAGTGCCAATATTTTTGGGAAGCATTTCCTGCCAGAGTTGGCAGAACTACCTATATGTTTACCTATGTAGATGCAGAGCTACAGCGTCCTAACTTTGCACAACTGATGGAAGACTATCTCTTTTGGTTGCCAAAATATCAAGAAATAGAACTTCATCAACTGCAATTTGAGCGCGTTCTCTTTGGCTTTTTTCCTTCCTACAAACAGAATCCTTTGCAAACTCCTTGGGGTCGCATTTTGCAGGTTGGTGATAGCTCAGGAATGCAATCTCCTTTGAGTTTTGGTGGATTCGGAGCGATGGTGCGACATTTGCCTCGCTTAATCGATGGAATTAATGCTGGCCTGCGCGGTGACTGGCTATCGAAACAAGACCTGCGATTGCTGCAACCATATCAACCTAATCTATCCGTCACTTGGCTATTTCAAAAATCGATGAGTGTTGCGCTTAACCAGCAAATTGGCAGCGATCGCATTAATTATTTACTAGCTGTCACGTTTATGGCAATGGAGAAATTAGGCGATCAAGTTCTCTATCCATTTTTGCAGGATGTAGTGCAGTTTTTGCCATTAGCTCAAACGATGTTAGTAATGTCTATTGACGATCCTGTGCTAGTTCTTAAAATCATTAAACAAGTGGGATTCGCAACTTTAACGAATTGGCTCAAACATTATCTCAATCTGGGTGCATATAGTTTTTTAAATCAGATTGGTCAAACAATTGAGCCAGCGATCGCCAATTTATTGCCTGAACAGCAATATCAATTACAGCGTCAAATAGATGCATGGAAATATGGTTCGGGTGGAGATTACAAGCGATAAATTTCAAAAAGTTTTGCTTCGCAAAACTTTTTGAAATTTATCTTGGCTTTAAACTACGATTTCGGGAATATCTTCGAGATTATTACTTGTAAATTTGGTGATGATCTCTCCGCGATCGCAGCGATCGCGAAATTCACAATGTTTACAAGCAGAGCTATTAACCTCGTCTAATTTGGGATATTCACGAGCCTGCGAAATTTCTATTAAAATTTTTTGGATGTTTTTGTCAGTGATTTCATAATCAGTTTGTGAATAATTAATAACTACCGACTGAGCAGTATTAGCAAACCAATAGGTCATTGATATCTGTTCAGGTGCATAGTTGGTCGTTTTCACCAATAAATATAAATATAGTTGTGTCTGCCAATTAGCCTTTAACTTTTCTGCCGTGATCGCCACTTGGTGGGTTTTCCAATCGAGGATTTGGGCTTGGCGATCGCCCAAAATTAACAAGTCATAAATTGCAGTTAAGACGAAATACTCTTGATGGCGATCATGATTTTCATTGTCATTCAGCAATATTTCGTAAAATATCTCTTGAGACACCTCTAACGTGCGGCGATGCTCGCACAGGCGATCACCTGAAATCATTGTTGGAGGTTGTTTATTAAAAGCTTCTAACCATGCTTGTAATCGCCTATCGCTACTTGCTAAATCTGATACATCCAAGCCCAATTGCTGTTGTTGCATCAATAAGTGAAACTCTGATCCCAACTGCAACTTTTCTTTGCTATCTAAATCCGCTTCTGGTAGACTCAATACCTCTAAAAATTTGTATTGATACTTACGCTGGCAAATTTCCCAGATATTGAGATGTCCTTGCGAAATTGAGGTAATTGGATAAGTAGCTGTCATTGCAGATTTGCGTTCTTGTAGTACCATATCGTCAAACGATCGCCATCACCTATGAGTGCAACTGCCATTCCTGACTCTAATTCATTGATTCGCCGCTTTCTAAAAATCCTCAACCTGCGTCCCGACGAAGCTGAACGGACGTTTTTGATGTTTTTATTTTATTGTGCAACATCGATCGGAGCGGTATGGCTTGAATATTCTAGCTCTACCCTATTTCTAGAAACCTTTAGAGCGGAAAATCTTACTTGGGTATATATAGCCACTGCTTTTGTGGTAACGGCTTTTGGTGTTTTTTATTCATGGTTGCAAAAACTCTTTCCCTTGCGTTGGGTAATGCTGGGCATCTCCTGTCTATTAGCTTTGCCCCTACCCTTGGCTTGGATGGGGCTAATGCATAAGGGCTCATTTGTATATATGTCGGCTGTATTTGGCATTCGTCTATGGGTTGAGGGCATTTATGTACTTAGTAATATCAATAATGACATTGCCGCCAACCAATTATTTAATATTCGAGAAATTAAACGCGCATTCCCCTTAATTACTACTGGCATTATCGTTGCTGAGATTTTTGGTGGATTTTCTTATCCGTTTTTTGTGAGCTTGGTGGGAGTCCCCAATATGACCCTCGCCACTTGCTTCATGCTCTTGATTGGTGCAGCTTTACTATTTTATCTCGGCACTCGCTACCGCCAGGCTTTTCCAAATTCAATCTACAACGTCACAGAAGATGGAGACCTTGCCTCGCGATCGCTTCAGGGTAATCTCCTCAAATATGTCTGGTTACTATTTGGCTTCTTTATTGCTGCCCAAGTTTTGTTTTTTATGATCGAGTTTCAGTATCAAACCCAACTGGAAATCCATCTTAAAACTGAAGAAGCGATCGGTCGATTTCTAGGCATTTTCGGCGGCATTATGGGGGTCTTTAAGCTGGCGCTACAGCTTTTTGGTTCTAGCCGTATTATCGAGCGCATAGGTGTATTTTTTGCGGTACTCATGCCACCAGTGGGGATTATCATCACGGGGACATTAGCGGGATTTGCGCCTTTCGGTTTGCTGGTTGGTTTTGTGGTTCTGAAATTTTTTGATGAACTATTTCGATTTACAATTGTTGCTGCAACTGCACCAACGTTATTTCAAGCCATCCCCGATCAGTTTCGTAGTCAAATTCAATCTTTTGTTAGAGGCATTGCCGATCCTATGGCAACTGGTGGCGCAGGCGTTTTGATTTGGATTGTAAGTGAAATCTTTAAAAAAAGAGGCATTGATTTAGAGATTGCTTCCCATTGGTTTGCGGCGGTAATTGTGGTTTTTGCCTTGATCTGGGTGGTAGTTATTTGGTTGCTTAGACGCGGATATTTAGAACTATTAATACAGAGTGTTGAGCGAGGACGGTTGGGTTTGATGGCAGTTGACACTCGCGAAATGCGCCGAGCCTTAGCTGAATCAATGACCAGAGCAGAAACCCAAGCCGAGCAATCTGTTTGTATTGATCTGTTGACTCAAATTGCACCAAAGGCAGTGGGAGAATTTCTTGCCCCGATGCTGTCACAAATGACCCCAGATTTACAGGCTCAGAGTATTGAGGCCATGCTAGAAAATCCTGAGGCTAAGTATTTGCCCTACATCAGTGAAGTCATGCAATCAACCCATGCTTCGCTACAAGCACAGGCTTTATGTTTGCGATATGTTTTACTAGCTGATGAAAAAAATCGAGATATTGATAGCCTTAGACGCTATCTAAGTCCAGAACAAAACCCGATTATTCGTGGTACGGCAGTAGCTCTAATGATGCGTTTAGGGGCTTCATCCCAGGTGGCTGAGGCAACTAATACTTTGAGACAAATGATCACTAGTTCCTCACAGCCTGAGCGGGTATTGGGCTGTCGAGCTTTAGCCGAAGCTGCCTTTATGCAGTCTTTACGGTTTTATGTACCGCAGCTATTGCAAGATCCCTCGATTGAGGTGCGTTGTGCTTTGCTAAAGGCGATCGCAGCTACTCGTGCTAGTGAATATTTCCCATCGATTGTACGAGGTTTGCATTATAAAGTGACCCGCAAAGCTGCCCGTGAGGCATTAATCAATCTTGGTGATGATGCGATTAATCCATTAATAGAGTTTGTCTATGATGATCGTAGCCCCGATCATGTTCGTATTAAAGTATGGGATATTTTAGGAGAAATTAAAACCCAAGCTTCAATTTCGGTCCTTGCCAATAATTTATTTAAATCTTGGGGCAAGGATCGACGACAAATTTTGCGGACTCTGATTCGGATACCCCAAGAACAGGGGATTGAGGCCGTTTTGGAACTTATAGGACGTAGCGGCATCGAAAAAATGGTAGTTCAAGAACTAGGTATAATGACAGAAGCTTGGGCAGGAGTAGAGGATATGAGTCTAACGCCTATCTTGAATGCTGAGATGGAACTAATGCTGGAGGCTTTGCGAAATGAGGCGATCGATAGCTTAGAGCGCATTTTCCTATTGATGAAGTTGCTATACTCGGCATCGGCGATTCAGGCTGCAGCTTTTAATATTTTATCTGGAGCGAGAAGTAGTCTTGCTCGCGGTATGGAAATCTTAGACAATACCGTTGATTTAAGTGTTAAACAAATTTTATTGTCCGTCATTGATAATCGCTCAATCCCCGATAAGCTGAGCATCCTAGCAACCATTCACCCCTACAGACCATTATCTCCCGTTAAAAGATTGCAACAGATTATGGAATTGCGCCATTGTTTATCAGATTGGACTCTGGCTTGCTGCTTTCATGTCGCTCGAACCCAGTTTTGGAGTTTGTCAGCAGAATCAATGTTGAAGTGCTTGGAATATCCCGCAGGATTTGTCAGGGAATCAGTAATTTCTTATTTGCAAGTTGCTTCACCGCGATCGCTAGTCAGGATTTTGCCACGCTTATTAAAAGATCGTGATTCTTTAGTATTGGCTCAAGCAAGGGCTATTGCTTATTACTTTCAAAATAATGGTAAAAACACATTAGATATAAGTGATAATTCCCAAATAAGAACCGATAGAAATACCGAGACAAGAGCCAGAATGAGCGGTAAACCGAATGGTCATGGGGAGTCTTAGGCAATGCTAACCAGTATTGATCGCTTGTTATTAGTAAGAGGTGTTCCGATTTTTAAGGAGTTACGGGACGATTTTTTGGTGCGCCTAGCTTCAATTATGAATGAGGTGTCCTATCCATCAAGCAAAATAATTTTCGCGGAAGGTCAAGAGGGGCGATCGCTATATATTGTAGTAGCAGGAAAAGTTCGGGTGCATTTGGAGGATAAGAATTTGGCAATTTTAGATAAAGGAAGTTGTTTTGGGGAAATGTCGCTCTTTGATGCAGAGCCGCGCTCGGCTTCGGTGACAGCAATTACTAATTGTGATTGTCTGGTGCTGACACAACAACAACTCTATGAAGCGATCGACGAAACCCCTGATATTGCTGTAAATATTATTCGTTTACTATCGCGCCGAATCCGTACTCAAAATATTCAAATTAACGAGAATTAAAGGCTTCCAAGCAATAAGAGCTGACGTGGTGCTTTGCACCACATCAGCTTTTATTGTGATTTGCAATCTTTATATAGACTTTTAAACTTTTGCTGTTGGAAATTATGATCAACTATGGGTAGAGGATAATTACGACGCTTACACTGATGCGGCGGAATATTGCCACTCAAAAGCTCGGCGGTGGTCAGACCCTGCAATTCGGGCAACCAGCGCAAAATATATTCTCCTTCATGGTCGTATTTGCGTGCCTGTGATGCGGGATTGAAAATTCTTAAAGGTTTTGGGTCCATGCCACTAGAGGCGCTCCATTGCCAACCGCCGTTATTTGCCGCAAGATCTCCATCTAGTAACTTTTGCATAAAATAGCGCTCGCCCCATTGCCAATTGATGATCAAATCCTTAGTTAAGAAACTTGCCACGATCATGCGACAACGATTATGCATCCAGCCTGTTTGATTGAGTTGCCGCATTGCCGCATCGACAATCGGATAGCCTGTGCGTCCCTGACACCATGCCTCAAATTTTTCCTGATCATCATCCCAAGGAAAATTCCGCATTTGGGGACGGTAGGCTCCTATCTCTAATTCAGGAAAGTAAAAGAGAACATGCTGATAGAATTCGCGCCATGCTAGTTCTTGTTTCCATGTGGTGATTCCAGTTGCTTCTTCTTCACTCCGTACAAGTTGCTCAGAGGCGATCGCTGCTTCCCAGACTCGCCTGATGCCAATCGTGCCAAAGCGTAGATGAGGACTCAGAGTGGATGTGCCAGTATGAGCGGGAAAATCCCGTTCCGTTTGATAGCGTAAAATTCCATTGCCATCACAGAATTGATTTAATAGGTCTAAAGCGGCGGCTTCACCAGCTTTTGGCAGCTTGATATCATTAATAAATTTGAGTTCGCGCAGGCTTGGCAAAGGAATTATAGGTAGATCTTCATAGCTAGATAAACCCGTTAACTTCTGAGGTGGCTCAAAGGGTTTTGGTTTTGGTTTGCTTTGCCAATTGCGCCAGAATGGAGTGTAGACCTTATAGGGTTCTCCTGATTGGGTCGCGATCGCATTAGGGGCAATCAAACCAATATCCACAAAGCTCTGAACTTGTATGTCTAGTTCTTGTAAAGATTGAGTTGCGACGCGATCGCGTTTAATTGCGAAGGGTTCGATATCCTGATTAAAAAACACATGGCTTGCCTGAACGGATTTTGCTAATTCACAAAGGGAATTAACAGGTTCACCATACATAAATAATAAATCACTGCCCAATCGTCGATAGTTGGCTTGTAATTCCTTAAGACATCCGAGCATAAAGTCAACTTTGCTGCCTTCCGTGACACCGTCATCAAGAATATTGGGATCGAATATAAATAGTCCCAGCACAGTACCTCGATCGCCCAAGTTAGTGATCGCCTGACTTAGGGCAGGGTTATCATCGATTCGCAAATCGCGCCGATGCCAGACTAAAGCAATTTGTTTAGAAGTCATGATTTTTTTGAATTACTATCTTTCGGGCAAGGAGTGGCAGAGCAAAGCTCTGCTACTACTCTTATAATTTTTTTTGGTAAGAATGTGTGGCGCGATGCGCCACACATTCTTTTAGCATCAAGCTACAGTCTTAGCTTGATGCATTGTATTTAGCCATTCGATGAGGCTATCAAGTTGTTTGTCATGGGAGAGAGTGCCTAGGCCCCTGACTGTGACATCGCCTTTGCTATAGACAAAACGCGATCGCAAATGGCTAGGGAGATGCTCATGGAGTAATTTCCATGCGGGTTCTTCCATTTTCGATTCGAGGACAATGTGCTGTTTACCTTCGGGTTTAATGCGGGAGAATCCGATCCGCTTAGCGAGGAGTTTTAGTTCCATCACTTTAATTAATTGCATCGCTGGCGCTGGAACTTTACCATAGCAATCATTCCATTCTTCGACAATTTGATTAAGCTCACGGCGTGAGGTAACTGATGATATGGCGCGATAGGCACTCAGCTTGCGATCGCCATCGGGAATATATTCCGTAGGGATAAAGGCAGTAATTGGTAGATCGACTTGCGTATCATCGACTTCAGGGATTTCCGAGCCGCGTATTTCGGCGATCGATTCTTGGAGCATCTCCATATAAAGATCGAAGCCGATCGTGTTAATTTGTCCCGATTGTTCTGCACCGAGGAGATTGCCCATGCCGCGAATTTCCATGTCACGCATGGCTAACTGATAGCCTGAGCCAAGATGGGTAAATTCTTGGATCGCCTTGAGTCGTTTCCGCGCCACATCGGTGAGTTCGCCTTTTTCTTGATAAAAGAGCCATGCATGGGCTTGAATGCCTGCGCGACCGACGCGCCCCCGTAATTGATAAAGCTGTGCCAAGCCAAATCTCTGAGCATCTTCGATGATGATGGTGTTCACACGCGGAATGTCTAAACCAGATTCGATAATTGTGGTGCAGATCATCATGTCGGATTCGCCACTGCTGAAGCTGAGCATGGTGGACTCTAGCTCTGATTCGGGCATTTGTCCATGGGCGATTGCCATGCGTATTGAGGGTAGCATTTCATGGACTCGCGCCGATACTTCCTCAATATCATCAATGCGCGACACTACATAAAAAATCTGTCCACCGCGATCGAGTTCTTGACGGATGGCGGCGCGAACTAGTTCGGAGTTATAACGCGATAAATGCGTTATGATCGATCGCCTCGATGGTGGTGGTGTCGTAATCAGGCTCATCTCACGCACGCCAGACATCGCCATATAGAGGGTTCTGGGAATCGGAGTTGCCGAGAGAGTTAGCACATCTACTTCCGTTTTCATAGTTTTGATTTTCTCTTTTTGTGCCACCCCAAAGCGTTGCTCTTCATCGATGACGAGTAAGCCTAAATCCTTAAATTCTACATCCTTAGCTAAAAGTTGATGTGTACCGACGACAATATCTAATTCACCTGTTTTCAACTTACGGATAATTTCTTTCTTTTCGGAAGTGCTTTTAAAGCGATTGAGCAGGGCAATATTGACGGGATAGGCGGCATAGCGTTCTTGGAGGCTATGGTAATGCTGCTGCGCGAGAATGGTCGTGGGAACGAGTAGCGCTGACTGTTTACCAGAAGTCACTGCTTTAAAAATTGTGCGAATCGCAACTTCCGTCTTCCCAAAGCCGACATCACCGCACACAAGGCGATCCATAGGACGCGCACTTTCCATATCCTGCTTTACATCCTGCGTTGCTTTCAACTGGTCAGGGGTAGCTTGATAGGGAAAAGAATCTTCCATTTCTTGTTGCCAAGGATTATCGGGTGGAAAAGAATATCCTAATCGTTGCGATCGCTTGGCATATAGTTCCAACAGATCAAAGGCAATCTTCTTAATTGCTTTCTTTGCCTTAGCAGTGGTGTTTGTCCAAGCCTTGCCCGTCATCTTGTGCAGTTCGGGCTTTGCCTCATGCATTCCCCGATAGCGCGATAGAATCGACATCTGATCGACAACGACGCGCAATAATCCATCGGCATATTTGAGAACGAGATATTCGCGAGTTTCCTTATTGACTGTCAGCTTCTCTAATTTGACAAACTGCCCCACGCCATGATTTTTGTGAACGACATAATCTCCAGGGGAAAGCTGATTTAAGTCAACCTGTTTAGAGGTTGCCCTGCGACGCTTACGGACATAGTTGGGCGTACCAAGGGCGTGCTGTCCAAAAAACTCGCGATCACTAATTACGGCAATGCGATAAGTGGGCAGTACAAACCCTTGAATTTCAGCAATGCCTGAATATTTCAAAGCAACGGCGATGCGGAGATTATGGGTTTTGTCGATCGCAGGATAATCGCGGACATTGGGAATGAACTGAGCTTGGCAATCATGCTCTTGTAACAGGGCTACAGTACGCGAAGGTTGTGCCGAAATGAGAATGATTTTGTATTTTTGTTCGCGATAGTCTCGGATGGTTTGGGCAAGTTTCCCAAATTGGTGAGGAATTGCGGGGACTGAGCGAGTAGACATATTTACGCCAATATTTTCTTCGGCTAGTTCAAAGAGATCGAGGCGATAGAATTTATTGATTTCGACTAAACATTCAGGAAAGGAGCGATGAAGTTTACCCTCACCCCCAGCCCCTCTTCCAAAGGGGGAGAGGGGAGATAATTCTGCGGCGGATTCGTACCAACGATCGCAATGGGCTTGACATTGTTCTAATTCGTCAATGACGACTAGACATTGCTCAGGATTGGGTAAATAGTCTAGGAGCGAAGCGCTAGAAAGTGGATGTACGGCAAATCCCTTGCTGCTAAATTCATCTTCGGCATCCTGTTCGGAAAATTCTAAACTGCCTAAAATATGTCCGTAACTAATGGGAGTTAATAAAACTGAAGGAATACTATCTAAGGCTCGCTGTGTAGCTGCATCGAATTCGCGAATCCTTTCAATATCATCGCCGAACCAATCAATTCGCACAGGCATTTCACTAGAAACGGGGAAAATATCAATAATATCCCCACGCCTTGCCCATTGCCCCTCAGTTTCAACGGTAGAAGCATTTTCGTAACCCATGATCGTGAGATTTTCTGTCAAATCCCGTAGTTTAATCTCGCAGTTAACTTCCAACTGCAAGCAATAGTCATTAAATGCTTGAGGACTGGGTAAATGCTTTTGTAAAGCGCGATCAGTTGCTACGATCGCCATTTTTTTCTTCTCCCCTTGCTGCCCACTCCAATCCGCTAAATCGGCTAATACCTGCATTTGCCCCCAGATCACCTCTGATTCTGGTTGATATGGCTCATAGGGCAACATATCGGAGTTGGGATAGTAATGCACCGTATGCCAGTCCATTGTTTCTAGCTGTACTGCCCAGCGTCCTGCCTCCTCAATGGTGGAGGTAATCACCAACATGAGCTTTTCTTCTTTTTGACTCAGGGTCGAACTAACTAGCCCTTTGCCGACTCGTGATAGTCCTGAAAGGTTAATTTGGCGGGATCGCACCAGTTTACTCTCTAGTTCATCAGTGAGAGGCGATCGGATTAATGAACGGATGACAGAGGAAAAGGGCATGGGCTAAAATATAACGTAAACAATTGCACCATTTAAAATTCTAGCAATAATTTACAGGTAGGTGTTGTTAATCCAATATTTCAATGATTTCTCCATTGTTGACAATCCCCGCTCTATCAAAATCAAGTTGTGTCTTTGAGGGCAAAACATTCCTAAATTAAGCGAATCTGCAAAGTTATAGAGGTGACTTTCCGTCCAAGTGTATCGCTTTGGCTCTTTTTTACCAACGTTTCTAGCTAAGTTATTAATATCGGTTTATTCCCAAGCGTTGCTTATCTATTCTGTTGGATCTTGATCTTGGCGTTTGGGAATAAACTTGATTGACACTGAGTTCACGCAGTGCCGTGTGTCTGTCTCAGTAAAGCCCTCACCTTGGAAGACGTGACCCAAGTGCCCCCCACAGGCTGAACATAGAATTTCTATACGCCGACCGTCTGGATCTGGTATGTGTTACACTGCGCCTGCAAACTCTTGGTCAAAGCTAGGCCAGCCACAACCCGAATGGAATTTTCGGTCTGAAACGTATAATGGCGTGTCGCACCTCCGACAAACATAAATTCCTTCTTCAAAAAATTCGTCATACTCGCCACTGAACTCTGCGACTAAAGAATTTTAACTATGCCCCGATCAACAACCTGAGCAGCCTAAGTAGTAGTTGTAACGAAATCACAGTTTGATTGTTCATCAAGCATAAACTACCGCAGACAGCTAATTAAGTCAAGTGTGATCGCATCAATTGTCCATCTGCTAAAGCGTTTACGGTTCTAATTACCAAAAACAAAGATGATAAATTCTGTTCATACCCAAATCGCCAAGTATAACTTAAAATCTAATCTATAAATCTAATCCATTTTGGGAGCAATACTAAAGATGTCTGCTAGTAATGGGAAAGTAAAGCCAAATTTAAAAGATCTTTTTATAACCCAGTTCTGGAATTGGCGAACGATCGTTCAGTTAGTTTTTCTAGCGATTGTGATTACTTGCAGCATTTTGTCATGGAATACGCTTGCAAGAAATATGAGAAGCTCAGGCTTGGCAATTAGTTTTGATTTTCTTAATGATCCCGCCTCCTTTGATATCGCTGAGACACCCTTTCCTTATAAAGCTTCCGATAGTTATACTCGCGCTTTACAAGTTGGCTTAATCAATTCTCTCAAAGCGATCGCTATTAGCATCATTTCCGCGACAGTCGTTGGCGTTACGGTAGGTATTTCGAGACTGTCAAACAATTGGTTGCTCAAGCAAATTGCCCGAATATATGTGGAAATTCTCCGCAATACACCATTATTACTCCAATTATTCTTCTGGTATTCGGCAATCTTTTTATCTCTTCCATCCACTACCGATCGCATCTCCCTTGGTATTGCCACCCTCGCGAAGGATGGTCTGACAATTCCTGCATTAAGAATGACGATTAGTTCTGAATTTTGCTCTCTTGTCTTAGGTTTAACGATGTTTTCCAGTGCTTTCATTGCCGAAATTGTACGCGGTGGGATTCTCTCAGTGCCCAAAGGACAGTCGGAAGCAGCAAAGTCTCTAGGTTTGAATAACTTTCAAACGATGCGAAAGATTGTTTTACCGCAAGCATTACGGGTCATCATTCCATCACTCACCAGTCAATATGTAAATATTGCCAAGAACTCTAGCCTTGCGATCGCGATCGGCTATACCGATATCTATCGTATTGCCTCCACAACAATTAATCAGACGGGTAGACCCGTAAATGTAATTTTGATTATTATGGCAACATACCTCGCGATCAGTCTGACTATTTCGGCAAGTATGAACTTACTCAATCGCCAGTTCCAAATTGTAGAACGTTAAAATAGAGAGGGCTTAAGCCCTTTCTATTTTAAGTAAATATGAATAATCAAAATATTTTAATTTGGTTTCGCAACGACTTGCGATCGCGTGATTCTGAAATCCTATACCAAGCTGCTCAAGTTGCTCAACAAACAGGAGCAAACATATTTCCCATTTACTGTTTTGATCCAAGGCACTTTGGTATTAGTCCTTTTGGATTTACTAAAACAGGAGCATTTCGAGCCAAGTTTTTAATTGAGAGTGTCGCCAACTTAAGAGACAGCTTGCGATCGCTTAATTGTGATTTGATTATTCGAATCGGTAAACCTGAAGATTTTCTACCCGAATTTATAAGACAATGGGGGATTAGTGCAATCTACTATCACGAAGAAATTACGACCGAAGAGAAAAACGTTGAGACGAATCTTTGCTCTGCAATAAAATTACAAAAGATTGACATAAACTGCTTTTGGGGCAGTACCCTATTACATCCTGATGATTTACCCTTTACGATCGCTAATCTTCCCGAACTCTTCACCCACTTTCGCAGGCAGGTGGAAATTGATTTCAAGGTACAAAAAGTTTTCCCTACACCTGATTTTCTTCCACCTCTACCCGTTAATTTAGATATTGGTGAAATCCCAAATTTAGCAACATTTGGATTGACGGAATCGATAACTTGCGATCGCGCAGTTTTACAATTTCGAGGTGGAGAAACTGAATCTCTAAAGCGTTTAGATCATTATTTTTGGCAAAGCGATCGCCTACAGGTTTACAAACAAACTCGTAATGGGATGTTGTACACCGATGACTCATCCAAATTCTCGCCTTGGTTAGCGCTAGGTTGTATCAGTCCTCGCTATATCTATGCTCAAGTCAAACAGTATGAACGCGATCGCCTTGCCAATGACTCGACTTACTGGCTGATTTTTGAACTGCTATGGCGCGATTATTTCCGCTTTGTGGCTGCGAAACATAGTAACAAACTATTCTATCGTAAAGGTTTACGTGGAATGGATATTCCTTGGAAACAGGATTGGAAGAGATTTGAGCTATGGAAAATAGGATATACAGGTTTCCCGCTTGTGGATGCGAATATGCGAGAGCTTACATTAACAGGTTTCATGTCTAATCGTGGACGCCAAAATGTCGCCAGCTTTCTCACTAAAAATCTGGGCATTGATTGGCGGATGGGAGCAGAATGGTTTGAATCTCTTCTCATTGATTATGATCCTTGTAGCAATTGGGGAAATTGGAACTACACAGCAGGCATTGGTAATGATGCTAGAGGTTTCCGATTCTTTAATATCAATAAGCAATCTCAGGACTATGATCCTCAAGGAGCATATATCAAACATTGGCTCCCAGAACTTTCCTCTCTACCAACTAATAAAATCCATCAGCCTTGGAATCTACTACCCATTGAGCAAAAGCGTTTTGGTGTACATCTCGGTGTTGATTATCCCAATCCTGTGGTTGATTTATTTACCTCCGCAAAAGCCAATGAAGTTATTTATAATGCAGTAAGTAGGTAGTTAAGCAAATTTTGTGATGTCTCTTCCAATTCTTTATTCTTTTCGCCGTTGTCCCTATGCGATTCGGGCAAGGATGGCGCTTGCCTATGCTGGCATTAGTTATGAACTTAGAGAGGTCTCATTAAAAAATAAACCTCAAGAAATGCTGGAGATTTCCCCTAAAGGAACGACACCAGTAATGCAGATTTTTCAGGATGTTGGGAACTCTGCTCAAGATTTTGTAATTCTCGAAGAGAGTCTAGAGATTATGAGTTGGGCTGTAAAACAAAATGATTTCTGTAATTGGCACAATCTATCGAATGATGCGAATTACAGGGATCATTTTGCGATCGCTCAACAATTAATTAGAACTAACGACAGAGAATTTAAGAAGGCATTAGATTGCTACAAATATCCCAATCGCTTTCCAGATCAATCACAAGAGTTTTATCGTCAACAAGCCGAAGAGGTTCTACAAGTCTTAGAGTACCAACTTCAGCAAAATGATTTCTTGATTTGCGATCGCCAAACCATTGCAGATGTGGCAATTTTCCCCTTTATCAGGCAGTTTGCTTATGTAGATATAGATTGGTTTAATTCAAGTCCCTATACCCGCATCCAACAGTGGCTTCATTGGAACGAAGCCAGCGATGTTTTTGATTTTGTCATGCAAAAATTTCCTGTATGGTCGCCAGAGCAAACAAACCCATTAACTATAGCAAAAATAGCCTTGGAGCGATAATCTGACCATTTCGCAATTAAACCTTTTTGAATATCAAGCAATGGTAAATTTAGTAAATGAGAACTGCTATAGCAATCTGAAATCAATCGGCCATTACAAATTTCCGCCACTCTCTTAACTTAAATAATCCAAAATTGCTTGATTAATTGTTGCCTCACCCTGCATATCTAATTCCTTTGCATTTGCTAAATCTGGAACTTGAAATGGCTCGTTTAGAAATGACCAATCACCTTCATAAAAATCTTGAGGTGAAATAATCAGATGCTCAGCATAATTTTTGACACCAGCAATCAAAGTTTCTGCTTCTAAAAAACCTTCGCGAGTCAAACATACAACAGGAATTCCAACCCGCAGAGCTTCTGCTAATGTCCCATAACCGGGCTTAGTGACCAACCGATCGCATACCACCATCAGATCCACAGGACGGAGGCGATCGATATGACGATTAACATTCGCTTTAGTTAGGTTTGGTAAATCAGGAGCTCCTCGATCAAAGGTGATAAATTGCCAATTGGGAAAATTCGCTAAATTTTGATAGGGAATCGATTGCAAGCTCAATCCGCCAAAAGTAAGTAGTGCTGTCGGGCGATCGCTAGACAAGTTGAATTTTTCACGCAAATATTCAGGTGCATGATTAGGTTTCGCACCAGTTAGTCCTACATCCTGAATATTGAGAAAACATTCCATTGGTTCGGCAAAGGGTAAACGAAAGAGGCGATCGCAATGGCTATAAGTTTCCGATAGGCGATCGGCAAGCTCCATATACTTACCTCCCCAATCCCGATAGATAAAATCCCATCCAAAATTGCCAGCCATCCAACAGGGAATTTTTGCCGCCTTCGCAATCTCTGCAACCATCGGGGGGATATCCCCAAATATTAAATCAACTCGATTTTCTTGCAAAAATATCACTTCTTCAGCAATTAAATCAGCCTGCTGTGTATAAATGCGCTCCCATGATGCAAAGGTTGCCTCGCGATCAACTTGCAAACTATCAAGCTGAATCACACCCACATCAAACACTCGTTGATGATAAACAAAATCACCTTCAATATATTCCTCCAATAACCAGCGCGGAGCGGTCGTCGCAATAATCAACTTGATATCAGGCGATCGCTTTTGCAAGTCGGCAAGTACAGCCGCCGTGCGTGTCGCATGACCAAAACCGTGATTGGTAATTGCAGTATATAAAGTAGGCATTTACACAGTAAACATAAAGCTAATAATTAATAAATACAGCATTTCGTAGTGGTTTAAAACTAAATTTGCAGATCGCAATTTAAAGGGTTAATTTCCCAACTGAATGTTGATTCATTCAATTTTTAGGCTGTGGGCGATCGCTGGTGGCTGTCAATTGCTATATTCAATGCTAAGTTTAGAGCTAAGTTGCATAATTAGCGATTGCTTTGCCATAAATCCCAGAAACCTATGACGACTTCATCTTACCCATTAGCCACTAATCTCAAGGATGCCTCACGTGTTTGCGATTTGGTTCCGCTTCAGGATGACGATCTAAATCGATATTATGTGGATTTGTCAAAGACTCGCAAGACTGATGCGATCGACGATATCACTTTGATTTTAGAAGATCAGGAATCTGGAGATTTTCGCACAATTTTATTTGCGGGACATGGTGGGTCTGGCAAAAGCACGGAATTAAGACGTATTCAGAAGAGTTGACAAGATGAATATCAGGTGATTTATGTTGATGCAGCGATCGAGATGGATAATAACGATGCTGAATACACGGATATTTATTTAGTTGTAATCAAGTGGGTAGAATTTGCATTGCGAAAACAAGGATTAAAGTTTGATGCAGAATTGTTATCACATTTTGAGGAATGGTTTAAAGAAATAACTAATGAAACGGTGGAGTCCGTAGAAAGGTCGGTTTCGATGGAGGGAGAAGCAACTTTAAATGCTGAGACTCCCTTTGCGGCAATGGTAGTAACGTTTCTAGCAAAAGTTGTGTTAAAACTTTTGGGGCAAGTTAAGGCTTCACATCAAGGAAAAAAGATGGTTAGGCAGACCCTTTTAAAGGATGTTGAGCGTTTGAAGAGAGATATTAATTTGCTTTTGGATGATGGATTAAAGAAATGGAAGAAGAAATTTCCGAAATGTAAGGATTTTCTGATCATCTTTGATAATTTAGATCGTTTTCCACCTCACGTTGCCAATCATTTGTTCTTTGACTATGCTGCACAGCTAAAGGATTTACACTGCACGATCATTTATACCGTTCCCATCTCAGTTGTATATTCTCCCAAAGGGGTTAGTCCTGCTTTTCCGAATTATCATATTATTCCGATGATTAATATTTATAAATACGATCCATTGGATCGCAGTGGGAAAGAGCCTGAATATAATGATAAAGGCTTGGATGCTATGGTGAGTTTGATAGAGAAGAGGATGGATGTTGACGCAATTTTCGAGTCAAGAGAGTGTTTACTGGAGTTAGCTAAATATAGTGGTGGACACGTTCGGCAGATGATGCAGATTGTGCGCGGTGCGATTCAAAATGCGCGGACTAGTCGGATGGATAAGGTGAATGATGAGAACGTTACTTATGCAATTAATCAACAACAGTTCACTCTTGAGAGGATGATTCCTAATGAGCATTATCCTGTGTTGGTGAAGGTTTATTTGGAAAAGAATGTACCAAGAAATGAGATGGGACAGGTGATGTTGTCGAATATTTCGGTGCTGGAATATAATGGTTTAAATCGATGGAATTATCTCAATCCTGTGGTGATTCGCAGTCGTTTGTTTAAGAGAGCTTTGGAGGATTATTTGGCTAAGAATCCTTAAGATATAGCAGTTGAGGTTTAGATCCCCGACTTTTTCTGTGAATTTACAAATCCCCTTTGATTGAGCAAAAAAAGTCGGGGATCTGTGATTGCAGAAGTGACTACTTGATCCCCCCTAGCCCCCCTTGTGAAGGGGGGAAAAGAATGGAGAGTTATGAATAGTGAAGATGAATATGAAAATACGCCTGATTTACAGGCAGATCTAAAGCCTGATCTAGAAGCGTCTAATGATGAGGCGGTGCAGGGGTTGCTGTCTTTGTTGGATTTGTCGGATGGGTTTACCATTGCCTTTGTGGAATGTAACTTTTGGCAGGATGGGGTGGCGCTGGTGGCGGCGCTGTCGGAGCAGATTGAGAATGCCCCTGAGTGGGAGGATTTGCAGATCTTGGATTGGGAGTTTAATGAGCAGAAGTTGCGGTTGTTGCAGGAGTTGCATGGGCGCTTGGAGGTTTTGCCAAAGAGAAAGGGGAAGAAGTTGGTGTTGGTGTTGCGGGGTTTGGAAAATGCGATCGGTGTAGTTGGGGATTATCCGCAGTTTTTGGCGGATATTAATTTTGTGCGCGATGGCTATATCAAGATGGTTCCGCATCCTGTGGTATTTGTGTTGCCCGACTATGCGATTACTCGGTTTGCGAAGTATGCACCTGATTTTTGGGCTTGGAAGTCTGGGGCATTTAAATTTAAGACGGCGCAGGAAACTAAGGATTTTGTAGAAGCGAAAATATTTAATTCAGGTCGAGTTTTTGGAAGTTATATCAAGCCCGAAAAGCAAGAACGTATCGATCTGTTGCATCGACTTTTAATGGAAGCTAATCCCTCTGGCTCCGATCCCGAATCAAATCGTAATGCTTCTAGTCAGATAAATATTTTAATTGAATTAGGAAATGCTTATTATAGTTTGAGTGAGTTTAATCCAGCTATTGAATTTTTTCAACAAGCATTGGAAATATCGCGAAAAATAACAGAGCGTAATGGCGAAGCATCTTCTCTTGGCAATCTAGGACTTGCTTACAGTTCACTAGGGCAGTACCAGCAAGCGATTCAGTTTCATCAGCAGTCTCTGGAAATTCGTAGAGAAATCGGTGATCGGAATGGTGAAGCATATTCTCTCAATAACTTAGGACTGACGTTCAAAAAATTAAGTCGCGGAGGCGAATCCATAAATGCTTTCAACGCTTCAAGAAAGATATTTGAAGAATTGGGGCTTTATCACATGATTAAGGGTTCTGATAAAGTCATTGCGCCGTTAGAGACTGAGGTAAAAGACCCCAAACGATTCATCATCAAAGAAGAACCAAAGGAACCAGACTGGTATGAGAAATCACTGCCAAACTACAAACCCACCGCCCGAAAGCGCATACAGCGCAAAAATATCTTCCAACAGATCCTTAATTGGTTCCGCCGCCTCTGGACTGGACTAAGTAAGATTTTTTAGCAAATTGGGAAGACTATGAAGCACTACGCGATGATGAGAATGGCGATCGCCTTACACATTAGTTCTGCTCAAGCCCAATGGTTTCATTAGTAGATTCTAAAATCTCTTGAGCTTCAGATATCTCCTGTGAAACCTTGCTGTCGGTTCCCCTCATACTTACCAGATAAATACTACTCAAAGTCAAAGCCACACCCAACCATTGCAGCTTTGTCAAATCCTCATCTAACAATAAGTTGCTAAACATCAAGGCAAATACGGGAGTCGAAAAGGTCAAAGCGCTGAGGGTAGTCAAACTTCCTGATGAAGCAAAAAAGAAAAATAAACCATAGGCGATCGCGCTGCCCATCACCGCCATATATGCCATTCCTAGCCAACCCAAAGCACTCAAGTCTTGCCATTGATTCTGCTCGACTTGATTAGAAATAAGTAATAAAGGTAAGCCGCCGATAATCATGTGCCAACCCGTTGCCATCACAGGATCGGCATAGCGCACTACTGGACGAATTAGGATTGTGCCGATCGCCATTGATAACGACGCACCGAGCATAAACCACTCACCGGGGGTAAATACTCCTGCTTTTAAAACTGTGGCAAAATCTCCTGCCAACAAAGCTGTCATTAATTCCGATGGCAACCCGATTAAACCAATACCAATCACTCCCACTAATAAACCAAAAGTGGCACCGATGCTAATTCGTTCCTTATATAAAACCGCCGCCATTACCGCTACAGCAAGAGGCTGCGAATCAATCAGTAATGAACCAAGTCCTGCATTAGTGCGAACTAAACCCTGCGCCAAAAATCCTTGAAACATCGTGCCATCAACCAATGCAAACAGACTAATCCATAGCCATGCTTGCCAGTCCTTGGGCTGCTGCCTCCCAAAATAAGCTGCCCCCAATATTAATAGTATGCCTGCGGGTATTAGTCTCACCGCCGCCATAAACATAGGACTAGTTTGCGGTAACAAAGCTTTCATTACGACCATCGCTGTCCCCCATAGAAAAAATGGCGCAATTATTAAAGGGGACTGACGGGTTAGCTGATTGGTATTAGCTGGCGGAGGTGACTGCATATTTTAAGATTGCGTTTGAAAATAGAATTGCAAAATTTGATGACCCAGAGAAAAAATTGCGGTGCTTCGCACCGCAATTTTTTCTCTGGAATTGTGAGAATTAAACCAAGCAGCCTAAAAAGCCTTGACGCAGATTTTCTTCTTCGAGATGTCTACCAATGAAAACTAATTGATTCTTGCGGAGTTCATTATCTTTCCAAGGGCGATCGCGAGTTGCATCAAACTGCATATGCACACCTTGAAATACTAAGCGCTCCTCAGAACTAGCTAGATTGATAATGCCCTTAGAACGAAAGATATCTTGACCTTGAGTTCTCAATAGCTCACTAATCCATGCTTGAAATTTGTAAGGATTGACGGAGCCAGATTCCAAAATACTCACGGAGCCAACTTCCTCGTCATGAATGTGGTGATGATGATCATGCTCATGGTGGTCGTGATCATGATTTTCGTGATGATCATGGTCGTGGTGGTCATGGTCGTGGTGGTCATGGTCGTGTTGAGCATGCTCATCTTTAATTTGAGCTGCGAGAAATTTAGGTTTTTTTTCAAGAATGCGATTGAGGTCAAAGCCCCCCACATTAAGAACTTTATTAATACTGTCCTCAATATTCTCTGTACTAGTTTGATTTAATTGAACACGATCGACTCTTGCTAAAACATTCAAATGTTTGATCTTTGCTTCGAGTTCCTCTAGTTCCACAGGAGTAACAAGGTCAGTCTTGTTGAGCAAAATCACGTCCGCAAAACCTATTTGTTCGAGAACTTCGCGATCGCCCCAATGTTGTTGAACGTGCTTAGCATCCACCACTGTGACCACAGCATCAAGTTCTACTTGGCGGTGAATATCTTCATCCATAAAGAAAGTTTGAATCACTGGACCGGGATCAGCTAAGCCTGTTGTTTCGATAAGGAGATGATCAAATTTGTTGCGACGGCGCATCAGGTTACCAATAATCCGAATCAGATCTCCACGCACGGTGCAGCAAATACAACCATTATTCATCTCAAAAATTTCTTCGTCAGCACCAATTACCAATTGCTGATCGATGCCCACTTCACCAAATTCATTGACAATTACGGCAACTTTTTTGCCATGCTCAGCCGTGAGAATATGATTTAGTAATGTAGTTTTACCTGCGCCGAGGAATCCTGTCAGGACGGTAGCGGGGATTTGTGATGTTGCGATGCTCATAGAATATGCTGATTGCCTGCGATTCTTGTTAATAGAGTTAAATGAAATTATAGCGTTCTTGCTTTATCGTGATTTATTTCTAGCCACCGCCGACAATAGTTACGATTTCTAGGCGATCGCTATTTTGGATGATTGTGTCTTCCCAACATTGACGATGTAAAATCTCACCATTATATTCCACCGCCACTAGGCGAGGATTTAGCCCTAAATATTTCAGCAATTCGATCATCGTGAGATTTGGCTCACATGTGCGATTATCACCATTTACTTGCAACGTAATCATAGATATTTAAGTTTAAATTTAAATTTTCGGTGCGCTTAATTAAATTTCACCCTGTATGGTGGAGTTTTTTAGCGCGACGTGCTAAAAAAGCTTCACAGGAATCACGAGAGATGATGTAATTACATCATCTTTAAGGTCGTATACTTCAATACTAAAACGATAACTGTGTGTCTATGTCTCAATCTACATCAGCAAATACACCAGACTTACCAGCGATCGCCTGGATTAATGCTATTAATCCAGATATAGGACTGAGCAATGATCAAGTCTTAGACAGAAAGCGGCGCGGTGATATTAACGTCGTGGTTATGCGATCAAGTCGCACCTATAAGGACATTTTTAAAGAAAACGTTTTTACATTATTTAATGTTACCTTTGGCGTGGTTTTAGTCCTGATGGCAGCGTTAGGGCAATTTACCGACGCAATCTTTTCAGGATTCTCGGTATTTATGAATATTCTGGTGGGGGTTGCCCAAGAAATTCAGGCAAAGTTGACATTGGATAAACTCGCCTTGCTATCGGTGCAGAAAGTGAAAGTGCGCCGAGATGGGGAATTGGAAGAGATTCCTGTCGGTGAGTTAGTACGCGATGATCTGATTGAACTAAGCCCTGGAGATCGCGCTCCTGTTGATGGTGCGGTATTAATTTCCCAAAACGTGGAAATGGATGAATCATTGCTCACAGGAGAATCTGATCCCGTCGCTAAACAGATTGATGACATTGTGTTATCGGGTTCCTTTTGTTTAGCAGGAAGCTGTGTATTTCGGGCTGATAAAATTGGCAATGAAAGCTATGCAGTAAAGCTATCACAGTCATCACGGGTCTATAAGCGAGTATTTACACCTCTGCAAAAAAAGATTGATGTTCTCGTTGAAATTTTTATTCTTGTTTTAATTGTAGCTGCCTTTTTACATATTACCTCCAGCCTCAATTCGGGGCGGACAATGGTAGATACGATTCGCTATGCTTCGGTAATTATTAATAGTTTTGTGCCAGCAGGTTTAATCCTTTCGATTAGTGTTGCTTTTGCGATCGGGGCGGTGGAAATCAGTAAGCGACGCACTTTAATCCAGAAAATTAATGCCGTTGATTCGATGAATAGTGTGCGGATACTCTGTACTGACAAAACAGGAACGCTCACCCAAAACAAGCTCGTGGTGAAGTCAATAGTACCTTTGGGAGATACCGATGAAGATTCACTAAGAGAGTTAATCGCCCTCTATACAAATCTGATGGGATCGCAAAATAGCAGTGCCAAAGCGATGGCAACATTTACGGATAATCCGCGATCTCAATCGAAACTTATGAGCGAAGTTCCCTTTAGTTCTAGTCGTAAATGGGGCGCGATCGCTATTGATATCGGCACAACCATCATGGTCGGTGCGCCTGAGATTCTCTTCACTAGTCTTGAAACACAGGAACAAGCTAAACAATTTGGTAGACAGGGCTTGAGGGCGATCGCCGTTGTCACCAGTGAAGATAGTTTTGATGCTTCCGAAAAAAATCCTGCGCTACCAACCAATCGACGCGATCGCGGCATTGTGCTGCTCGAAGATAGTTTGCGTCCTGATGTAATTGAGACGATTGCCGAATTGCAAAATAAAAATATTCGCCTGAAGGTAATTTCAGGCGATAGTGTCGAAACCGTTGCCTCAATTGCCCGCCAAGCAGGTATAGCTGTTCCCGATGATGCGGTGTTTACCCAAAAAACTCTAGAAGGAATGGATTCGTCCACCTTTAGCCGTGCGGCTTCTTCTGGCACGGTCTTTGGCAGAATCACTCCCGACATGAAGCGTCGCTTGATTTCGGCAATGGTAAAGCGGGGGGGCTATGTGGGTATGGTTGGCGATGGAGTAAATGATGTGCCTGCCTTTAAGGAAGCTCAATTAGCGATCGCCATGAATGACGGCGCACAAATCAGTAAAGATGTCGCTGATATCGTGTTACTAGATAACAATCTCTCCGCACTGCCCCAAGCATTCACAGCAGGAGATGAGATTAAGCAAAAAATTCTCTCTTCAGCATTGCTCTATCTCACCAAAAATATCATGGTGATTCTCACAATTTCCTTTGCAGGATTTGTGCAACTTCCATTTCCTGTAGAGCCACGTCACATGACGATGCTGACGATGGCGGTAGTTGGCTTGCCGACGATTTGGATCGCCTTTGGTTGGCTAAAGCCTAGACGTTTGGAAAATTTTCTGCGTGATGTCTTAGGTTACAGCGCGATCGCTGGTATCTTTGCTGCGATCTCAATGACTATCGGTTATATATTTTCCTACTACATCAGTGGTTGGGCACTTCTACGAATTCCCAATAGTATTACCGTGCTCGATTCTGATACCTTCCAAAGTATTGCTAAAGGTCAAGCTCAATTTGTCAGTACGATCATTGGCTGTGTTTTCTGTCTATTAGTATTTTGGACATTGACAAATATTTCGGTATGGAAAGTGCAAACCTTTGCCAAAAATTCTACAGCCGCAATTCTTGGCTTTGTTTCTGTAGCCTTATCTATTATTTTAATGTTGCTCTTCCCGAAATTTTTCCAAGTGGAAGTTCCTGATCAATTTGGTTGGGCAATGATTATCTTCTTACCAACTTCTGGTTACTACCTATTGCGAATGCTGCAATCTAGCAAGCTATTTCGCTATTTACCGCGTTATCTCAGTCAGCCTTAGCTAAATAGAAGAGGCTTAAGCCTTAAGCCCCTTCTATTTAGTACTACCCTAAATTTGTCCCATATAAAGTCATGAAACATAAAATTAAACGCCCGATCGCTATTACTATTTTGGCAACAACCATGGTTGGCACGAGCCTATCCCTAATTATTGATCGCATACAGAATTTTTACCTCTATCGCTTATTAGAATCAGATGTGCCTCTAGTAGATCCGAGTTCGACCAATTTGCAGGTTGTCTCAGGAATTGCCTTCTTGGGGTTTAGCTTAGTACCTATTTTTTTAGCAATCGGCTTATGGCATTTAAAATCTTGGGCAAGATTTCTCAGTATTTTTCTATTTAGTGCAGTCATGTTCCCAGCGATCGCCGCTTCTATAGGTTGGGTGTCACTGCCTTCTGCAACAAAACTGTTAGCCATTCCAACGGTTTTCGATGATGCTCTTAGTGAGAATGTAAAAGAGCCTGTATCTCGTCTGATGATTCTCAATCCCTATATTGCGATCGGTAGTGCGTTCGCCCTAGCCATTTTACTGACTCCTGTGATCGGTAAAGCCTTTCGTAGTCATCATCATTCAAAAAACATAGAAAATTAGATTCCAAAAATAGCTTCGCTATTTTTGGAATCTAATTTTCCTATAGAATTGTCAACGGATCGACATCGATCGCTACTCTCACAGCTTTAGAATTAACCAACATTCGCAACTCTTCTAAGCTAGGAACATTTGGCAAAACTTTGGGCATAAATTTCAATAAAATCTGCCATCGATAACGATTGGCAACTTTGGTGATCGTTGCAGGGGTTGCGCCTAAAACATCCCAGTCATTTTCCAGTTGACGTAGATATTCCGCTAACTCATTGGCGGCATTCTCGACGCTTTGGGCGCTTTCACTACTAAGATGAATCAATACTATTTGTCCCTTAGGTGGATAATGTAAAGCCTCCCGCATTTCAAGTTCTGTTTGCATAAACCCTTCCAATTGATAACTTTTTACTGCTTGCACCGCAGGATGCTCAGGCGTATAGGTCTGCATAATCACCTTGCCTTCTTCTTCACCACGTCCTGCTCGCCCAGCCACTTGGAGCAATGTTTGCGCTGCTCTTTCTCCCGCACGATAATCTGAGAAATTTAATAACCCATCCGCCGAAACTACGCCCACTAGAGTTACTTGAGGAATGTCTAAACCCTTAGTTAGCATTTGTGTACCTACTAATAGATCTGCTTTTCCAGAACGGAATTGATCGATGAGCAGACGATGCTGATCCTTATTGCGCGTGGTATCACTATCAAAACGAATTAGTCGAATCTGAGGAAATAGTTTTGCGAGTTCCTGCTCCACTTTTTGTGTACCGCTACCAAAATATTTGAAATATGGTGAATTACATTGAGGGCAGGCTTGGGTTTGAACTTGGGTGTAATTGCAATAGTGACAGCGTAAATGTGCCGATTTTGGCTGATGGGCAGTTGGTGCAATCGGATCGTGATAGGAGAGAGAGACATCACAATGAGGACATTCAGCAACATAGCCACAGGATCGGCAGGAGACAAAAGTACTATAGCCACGCCGATGGATAAATAAAATTCCTTGCTGCCTAGCCTCTAGCATTTCCGAAATCGCTCTTTGCAATTTACGGCTCAAAATCGAATAATTTCCCGCCTTAAATTCATCACGCATATCTACAACTTCTATCGGTGGCATCGCCTTATTGCCAATACGATTAGGAAGTTCTAAGTAAATTAGTTCATTCTCTCTATGGGCAAAAATCATTTCTGCGGAAGGAGTTGCCGAACCCATCACTAAAGGAACCTGTTCTAACTGCGATCGCCACTGCGCGACAGTCCGCGCATGGTAACAGGGCTGCGGTTGATCCTGCTTAAAGCTATTGTCATGTTCTTCATCCATCACGATTAAGCCTAAATTTGCAAGAGGTGCAAATACCGCCGATCGCGTACCAATTACTACCTGAGCTTCCCCTGTGAGCATCAGTCGCCATGTATCAAAGCGTTCGCCGTCGGATAATTGACTATGATAAACATTTACCCTCGCATCACCAAATCTTGCCCGAAAGCGATCGGTCAATTGGGGCGTTAAGCCTATCTCTGGCACTAAGACCAGCGCTGATTTACCAGCTTCAAGGATAGGCGCGATCGCTTGCAAATATACTTCTGTTTTGCCTGAACCCGTAACTCCATGCAGGAGAAATTGTGACGGTGTATTATTGGCGATCGCTATCAGGATTTGTTCTAATGCCGATGCTTGATCATCAGTGAGTTCTTTGGGGCGATCGCGTGTAACCGTATGGCTTTTACCACCTAATCGTAAAGATTCACGCTTGGAGATCGCAATATATCCTTTGTTAGCTAAATTCTGAATTACTGAAGCTGATGTCTGGGCAAGTTTATATAGTTGTGTTTTGAGACATTCCCCACCTTGATGTTGCAAGATTGTAAGAACTTCAGTTTGTTTCAATGTCACTTCAGGATTGGGACTCTTCAGCAATACGACAATATCTTCATATTTTGGCTGTGGTCGTTTAGGAAGTTCTAAAGTGGTCTCAATCCATTCGAGTTTATGTAATTCCTTTAAACCTGAACTTGTATATCTACCAAGTTTTTGATAAATATAACGACGACTCAGCCCCTTTGTATTATTTTTTGGATGATCTTTAGTATTATTATGATGCACTTGTAGAAATCCCCAAACCATTTGGGCGGCTTTGGGTAAATTTACTACCTGTGAAGGTAAAACTTGCTCTTGCTTAACTCGAATCCGATAATGAGATTGATCTAGTAATTTCGGTGGCAATGCAGTTTTGACAGTCTGCATCAGTGGCGTTCTGTAATATTCAGCAGTACGGGCTAGCATATCCCAATAGGTTGACGGGAAAATCCCTGAACTGACGACAGCGCTAATTGATTTGATTTCTGTTGCTGGATCTTCGATTTGAGAAGTATCAGAAACTTGTAAAGCGATCGCGCCCACCTGTCGATTACCTAAAGGAACACTGAGGACATCGCCAATCTTGACAGGCACATCTTCGGGAATACGATAGGTTAGCAAATCATCTACGCCGATACAATCAACGATGACATGAACAAAGCGATCGCTAGAAATGCTTGTTAAATCAAATAATTCCATATTATTTAAGATAGCGTTAAGTTGATAATTGTGCCACCTGCGTAGCAGGTGGCACAATTATCAGCATTTAATCAGGCTTTTCCCATGCGGCGTAACCAGTAAAAATGGGAGAGACAACCCGTCCAGAAAGAATTGTGATAGTTATATCTCACGTCAAATTCTTGGCAGGTTAGCTCCACTACTTTGGAAATAGCTGGATAGTTAATATGGCAAATATTAGGAAAAAGATGATGCTCAACTTGGAAATTTAATCCACCAAGAAACCAAGTGACCAAAGGATTATTTCGAGAGAAGTTCACCGTTGTTTCAATTTGATGAATTGCCCAATCATTTTCAATAATGCTAGATTCGTTAGTTGAAGTTGGAAAATCGGCTTCTTCAACTACATGGGCTAGTTGGAATACGACACTTAGCACAATTCCTAATATAAAAGCAACTAAACCATAGCTAGCTAAAACTAACCAGATAGAATGAAATAGGGAGGGAATGACAAAAGCAATAACTAGAAATACTAGCTTACCGCCAAGAAATATGCCTAAATTACCTCGTTTAGGTCTTGGATAAGTGCGATCGCCAATCTTGCCAGTGATAAAGCTATTAAAATCATCATAAAAATGCCACTTAATCGCCAGAAACCCATACAACAGCCATAGATAATAATGCTGCCAACGGTGAAAGGGAAGTCTAGGTTGCTCAGGTGCGAGTCTACCAAAAATGCCTACTTCTAGATCCGTATCATAGCCAATAATATTAGTATAGGTATGATGCAAAATATCATGCTTCCAATGCCAAATATAAGAACTTCCCCCAATCATATCTAGGCTCATTGCCATGATTTTATTCACCCATAGAGAACTGGAGTAGGCGTGATGAGCGCCATCATGCTGAATACCAAATCCAATACCTGCGGTGATTACTCCTAAAAGGATACATAGAGGTACAACTTCCCACCATGCCTGAGCTAAGAAAACTAGCGCCGCATAGGTTCCCCAAAAGCAAAGCAAGAGGATCGCTGTTTTAGCATACATTTGTGGACAGTCACGCTTTTTCAAATCACCGTTTTGAAAAAGTTCGTCAACCTTTCGTCTTAGTTCAACTTGAAAGCCACTATTCTTAGCAAATTTTAATTTTTTTGTGGGTTCTTTTTCCAGAACTATAGATTGCTGGGATTCATGTCGATCTTGCATCTTTTACCATGGCTAATAAATATCGTACTCATAATTCTTTCACTACTTAAATTTGTAATACTCTGGTCAAAAAATTAGTTTTTATTTGGCACAAAGACCGATAGTAGCGATCGTAATATATCTCTGATGTTACATGATTAGCCAGAAAATTCCCGAATAGAATTGTAAAAACAACAAAGAAAGGATTGTTATAGCCCTATTTTGGTTTCTTATGTACATACAGCGCTTTGCGCTGAATTGAAGCCTTCATTTATTTTCCACATGTGCTAAATCACCATTTTTTGCGTATACTTTTACTGATAAGCGTACATAATTCATGTATTTATAATAGTTTATTTGATAATCTACTTGGAGAGGAGCATATGCCACGAGGAGGAAAACGCGCAGGTGCAGGTCGCCCTCAAGGAACGGGTAAATATGGAGAAGCGACAAAAGCTGTACGGCTACCCATCAGAGTTGCTGACGAGATTCTTGCAGCTTTGGCAGTTGAAAAACAAGAAGTAGAATTAGGAACTACTGTTCAATCAATCTTCAAGCCTGCACAAAAGACCAAGGTTAAAATACCTCTATATCTCAATCCAGTGGCGGCTGGCTTTCCTGCTGTCACTGAAGATTACATTGATGAAAATATCGATCTCAATCGACATCTTGTAAAGCATCCTGAAACAACATTTTTGGTGCGTGTTACGGGGGAATCAATGAAAGATGCAGGAATTCATCCCAATGATATGTTAATTGTCGATCGCTCGATTGAAGTTAATAGTGGTCAAGTGGTTATTGCTGTGGTGAATGGAGAATTAACAGTTAAAAGAATCCGCAAGATTCAAGATAAATTGTGGTTGATGCCTGAAAATAGCGATTTCCAGCCCATTGAAATTGATGAACATACAGATCTGCATATATGGGGTGTTGTTACCAATGTGATTCATGCACTCTAGTAAATATTTTTTAATACAGCTCGCAAAGCGAGTTGTATTAAAAAATATCTTAGTTTTGGATTAAAATTTAAGTTCAGTTAGTGAATGAATTATGCGCTACCGTCGTTTTGGCAAAACTGAGATGCTTCTGTCTGTATTCTCATTAGGGGCAATGCGCTATTTAGAATCTGCGGCAAATGCAGAAAAAACGATTTGGCACGCCTTAAAAGTTGGGATTAATCATATTGAGACTGCTCAGGGCTATGGCAAGAGCGAACAATTTATCGGTCAAGCGATGCGAAATGGTCTTAGTAAACAGCGCGATCGCTTTTATCTAACAACTAAAATAGCACCCACTAAAGATGCCGATTCCATGAGTCGCGAAATTGAGCGGTCTCTTAAAAAAATGAATGTAGACTATATCGACAACTTCGATATTCATGGAATTAATCTCTATGAACATCTCGATCTAGTCAAAAATCCTAATGGATGTATGAAGGCTGTTAGAGAAGCTGTCGATCAAAAACTAATCAGACATGTGGGCTTCTCAACCCATGCTCCCCTTGACGTAATTATGGATACGATTCGCACTGATTTATTTGAATCTGTAAATCTACACTACTATTACTTCAATCAACATAACGCCCCTGCGGTGCAACTTGCCCATGAAAAGGATATGGGTGTATTCATCATTTCGCCATCGGACAAAGGAGGAATGCTCTATAACCCTTCGGATGAACTAGCAGGAGTTAGCTATCCCTATACAGCTCTATATATATGCGATCGCTTCTTACTGAGCGATCCTCGTGTGCATACCCTCAGTCTTGGTGCTGCCAATCCCGCCGAAGTTGATTCCCATCAAGATGCATGGGACAACGATGCTCCGATGTCAGAATTAGAACTAGCAGTTCTCGATTGCATAAATCGTCGCTACACACTTTTAGGCGATGATCTCTGCTCTCAGTGCTATCAATGTCTACCCTGCCCCGAAGGTATTAATATCCCTGAAGTATTGCGCCTTAGAAATTTAGCGATCGGCTTTGATATGGTGGAGTTTGGGAAATATCGCTACAAAATGTTTGAGAATGCAGGACATTGGTTCCCAGGAAATAAAGCAATTCGCTGCACAGATTGCGGGGATTGCTTACCAAGATGCCCAGAAAGTCTTGATATACCAAGACTTTTACGTGACACTCACGATCGCTTGCAGGGGCAAGAAGGCAAGCGTCTATGGGAGTAGTTCAAAGTACTGTAGTCTTAAGATAGGCTGAACGAAATAGCGAACTACGAAATAACCCCAATCAATGGCAAAGCTGCGTGAAATTACTGTCTCAACTCAACTCAAAGAACGGTTAGTTCAAGGTCATCCTTGGATCTATCGAGATAGATTACCTAGAGAGGCTCGTTTTGAGACCGGAGAATGGCTGCGGGTACGTTGTGGCGGATGGACTGGATTTGGCTTGTGGGATAACAAAGGACCGATCGCTATCCGTGTTTTTTCTCAATCTCAACTCCCCGATCCTCGTTGGTTAAAAGACCGCGTTCAGTCAGCATGGGAACTGCGATCGCCCCTTCGTGAACAAAATTGCAACGCCTATCGTTGGCTGTTTGGAGAAGGGGATGGTTTAGCAGGGATTACGGTCGATATATATGAGGAATATGCAGTAGTTCAAACCTATATGGAAGGTGCAAGCACTTTACTTGATTGGTTGGTGAAGGCCTTGATTGCTGTTGCTCCTTTGCAAGGGATTTTATGGCGGACAAAACATCAAGAAGGTTTAGAAAACGAAAGTCCTCAAGAGAGCAAAACGCAATTGCTATGGGGGAAAGCGCCGAAGGGCAACATTACTGTAAAAGAACATGGGCTATTGTTTCAAGTTAATCTGCAAACTGGACAAAAAACAGGTTTATTTCTTGACCATCGCGAAAATCGTCGTTTTGTGGGAGAAATCAGTCAAGGTAAAACGGTGCTGAATTGTTTTTCCTATACGGGCGCATTTTCCCTATATGCTCTTCGTGGTGGCGCGAACCATGTCACCAGTGTAGATATTGGTAAAAATTTGGCGGCTGTGGCTGACAGTAATGTACGGTTAAATCAATTCGACAGCGATCGCCATACCTTCGTGACTGCCGATTGTTTTGATGTGTTACATCGCTACGCGCAAGAGCAAAAAATCTTTGATATTGTCATCCTTGATCCGCCCACCTTTGCAAAGAGCAAGCAAAACCGCTTTGCCGCCATCCGCGCCTATACCAAACTAAATGCCCTCGCCCTCAAATGCGTTGCCCCCAATGGTTTATTAGTTTCAGCAAGTTGCACTAGCCAAGTTAGCCCCGAAGCTTTTAAGGAAATGTTAGCCAGTGCCGCCGCGTTAAGCGATCGCCGCATTCAAATTCTGCATGAGGCTGGGCAGCCCCTCGATCATCCTGTCCCCGCCGCATTTTTGGAAGGACGTTATTTAAAGTTTGTCGTGGGTAAAGTCAATCGAATTGTCTAGATCCCCCTAGCCCCCCTTGTAAAGCCTACGGTGTACACACAAGTCGGGAGTGAGGCAAAATCCAACCAAGGAAAATAGCCTCAAAGCGTTGCAGACCATGGACAATAGTGGGCATACCAGGAGGACGTTGAGAGAGATAACCAGACCAGCCACCAAGACGAGCAATAATCCAA
>CALRWX020000028.1:0-39246 GCA_943371975.1 Pseudanabaena sp. UWO311
GTTGTGGCGCTAAGCGCCACAACTCCCTTTCTTCAGATTTATTTTTCTGGGTGATCGCCATAGTGTAAGAATTCTTTACATTTTATAAGTAGGCGATCGCATAGAAACAGGAGCAAAACCTGTTTGAATAGAAAATGGTGCTTTTACTTAGGTTTTTATAATCTTTTTATATCTTAAAAATCTCACCTTTCCTCTTTTACCCACAAAACTTTTTTAATCATTCACCCTTTGTCCTATGGTTGCATCCTCAACAGTTCGCATTAGTTCTCGCAAAAGTCAGCTAGCACTGGTACAAACGCATTGGGTACAAGCGGAACTCAGCAAAGCACATCCCGATCACCAGTTTGAAGTCGTCACCATGAGTACACAGGGCGACAAAATTCTTGATGTAGCTCTAGCCAAAATTGGCGATAAAGGCTTATTTACCAAAGAATTAGAAGTGTCAATGCTGACGAAAGAGTCAGATTTGGCAGTACATAGCCTTAAAGATTTACCAACTAAGTTACCCGAAGGCTTAATTCTCGGCGCTATTACCGAGCGAGAAGATCCTGCCGATGCCCTAGTTGTCCATGAAAAGCTAAAGGACCAAACTCTCGAAACTTTGCCTACTGGTACTGTTGTGGGGACTTCCTCACTACGTCGCCTAGCTCAGTTACGTCATTACTATCCCCACCTCACCTTTAAGGATGTACGCGGCAACTTAAATACTCGCTTGCAAAAATTAGATGCGGGTGAATATGATGCACTAATTCTTGCCGCCGCAGGTTTACGCCGTTTAGGACTAGGCGATCGCGTCCATCAGGTAATTGACCCTGAGATTTCTCTCCATGCCGTTGGACAAGGTGCATTAGGCATCGAATGTCGCGCCGAAGATCCCGATATCCTCGCTCTGTTCTCCCCCATCATCCACTACCCCACTACTCAGCGCTGTCTTGCCGAACGGTCTTTTCTCCGCGAGCTTGAAGGGGGTTGCCAAGTCCCCATTGGTGTAAACACTTCCATTAATGGTGACAAGTTGACTCTTAAGGGAATTGTAGCAAGTCTCGATGGGCAAACCCTAGTCAAGGGAGAAGTAACTGGCGAACTGAGTAATCCTGAAGCGATCGGCGCAGAACTTGCCGATGACCTCAAGGCAAAAGGCGCTCAAGATATTCTCAATAAAATTATTTCCGAATTTCGGTCTTAATCAAAAAAGGGTGGTGCAAAGCACCGCCTTTTTTTTGATTAAACTTACTCCAGTCTTGTGGTGGCTTTGATGTCTGCTTCATCAAGAGGTTCTTCGATCACCCCATTAATCCAACTGCGATCAAAGCCTTTAGTGGATGTGACTTTGACCTCGATGTTGATGTTCATCGTGTCAGATCGATCGGATAAGGCTTGGAGGACTTCAAATAATTGAAATACCTTAGCTTTGTCGGTGGATGCTTTGAGGGTATAGGCGTGGGCGGCGCGTTTACCTTCGACGATATCGAGGGAGATATTTTTCTCGATGCTGCTAGTGTTGCTGGTAATAGTTTTATAGTTGTTTCGTTTGGGGTCGTCTCCGACGGTGGATAGATTTTGAGTATTTTTAGCCCAATCAGGATCGGGGCGATCGCCCTGATCTTTACTAATTACATCCGCTACAGGCTCAGTCTTTGGCGGTGTCAGCAACTCAGATGCTAAGCGTGATGATAACAAATAGCCACCGAGATCTAGCTCGTCTAGGGGAATCGACTTTTGAAAACTAATTAAATTAGAATTCTCGACTTTAGGTACACCATCAGAAGCGATGGTCATATAGGGAACATAACCCATGCGTCCTTGCTCGATCGCTTTCAAAATTGCCTGTTGAATCCCTTTGACATCAAGCATTTTGGGGAATGTGGGAGCTTTAAAAAAGAAGTTAACAAGATCTTCGCCTTTGATATAACCAGTTGTAGAAGTCTCTAGTCCTGATAGCTGGATTAATTTGTTGGGTTGGATTGATTCAAAGACATGGCTTTTGAGTGCATCTAATACTCGATCTTGCAGGTTTTGACTGGTATTCAGTTGTGATTGCAAATCAATTTTTTCTAAGCGAATTGGGTTGATCGCATCGGTGCAGGGCAGAGGCAAAAGCATATATTCGTACAGTCGTCGAATCGCCGCCGTAAGTTCACTGGTCGCATCCTTAGCTTTGATATTAAGTTCTTCGAGATCTTCAACACTAAATTTATATTTGGCTTTCTGCGTAATTAACGAAGCGATCGCTAAGGCAATTCTCGCTCCCCGTCTGGCTTTATCTAGTTGTGGCTTGTTGGGAATGACAAAAGCTAGAGCATTTTTATATTCGCGTTTGCGATCCTCTAGCCAAATCATCGCTTCGGTGAGGACGCTTTCGGAATTTTTTTCCGCCCATTCAGGACTGAGATAGGCGATCGTAAATTGATTTTGCCGATCGCTAATGGCGCTGGGTTCCTTTGCCCAGATATTCACTTTACCTCTAGCAACCTGTAAAGACTTAGTGAGTTCGGCTCGGATTTTTTCTAAAACATCATCACTGGTGATTTTGCTTTCCTCATCGGCAATTAGCTTATTGAGATTGGGTTTGGTTTCAAATCGATAGTGCTTGTTGGCATAGTGCAGATAGAGTAACTGATCGCGTAAATCGCTCAGGGTGGCGGAAATAGTGGTGCGATCTAGCCCCGATCGCAGACAGGCGGAGATAATATCCTGTTCTAACACGCCGCTATCTTCTCCAACTTTTGCGCCAAAGGAATAGAGCATAATCGCGGTGGCAAGTCTTGTCCCGACTTGCATATGGGCGATCGCAGGTGCATCTTGGGCTAAGCGTTGATCGATCGCTTTGACCTTGGCTTTTCGACCCGTCAGATCGGCGCTGATTACCGCATCATAGGCATCACGTTGACCGATTTGGGTAAAAAATGCCTGTCGCGTATCGGTGTCGTGAAGTGGAATATCGCTGGGGCTGATTAATAAAGAACTGTCTTTGCTATGCCAGAGGGCATGAATTGCTCGCGCTAAAAATTGCAATGCGCCGCGTGTGCGTTGATAGCTAGGTAAGCTACCCCAACGGTAATACATCAAATCCAGCAGGTCAGGATGGAAGGGATAACTAAATTGAATCCGATCGGCAAGAATTTCGGCTTGTTGTCTAACCTCTTGTTTACCGCGTTCGGTTTCTTCGTAGCTTTCGCGAAAGCGGCGGAATAGCTCGGATTGGTGACGGGCGATCTCGGCGATGACTTCAGGTGTACCAATATCCGCAAATAGTCGTCTCTGCACAACTTTCATCACTTCATCGCCAGCGACAGGTTCTTTTTTAGCATCGATGCGACTGACTAATTTATCGAGGGTATTTAATAAGCCTTCTTCGCCTAATGCTTCTTGGACACTGGCTTGCAAAGAATAGACAAGTACGGTATTCGGTAAATCCTTGACAACTTCGGTGAGGCGTTGGGTAAAGATCAAGACTTGTTTGCCAAAGGTGGAATCACCCACGGTTAGCGCCATCGCATTTTCGACATAGAGCAAAAATTCATCGAGCAGGATTAAGTTAGCCCGATCGCCTAAAATTTTGCGTAATAGGTCATTACCAGGGCAAATGCGTAAGCGATCTTGTTCGGCGATCGCTGCAAATGCGGATGCGCCGCCCAGTTCCCAAGCGATATAGCCCCAAGGTGTGAGGACGGTACTACCATCGGCGACTTCGATGCCTTCGGTGATGCCGCGATCTGTGCCAAAAAAGGCGGCGATATTTACCTGTTGTGGATTTGGTAATGTTGCTAATTCAGGAATATGTACTAACTGGGCGCGGTTTTTGGTGATGTGATAGAGGGCAATCAGGGAGTGGGTTTTGCCACCGCCAAAGGGTGTGCGTAGTTGCAAAACGCGATCGCCTGCTTCGCCACAAAGTCCTTTTAAGACTATTTCTAATAAATTGCGTAATTCTTTGGTGAGATAGGTCGCATTAAAAAAGCGATCGGCTTTTAGATAAATATCTGAACATTGGGGATCTTGGCGGACTACCTGCCCCAAGCTAGCGGCATAGATCGAGCTATCGAGTTTACCGTCAAGGATATCTTGGTGGGGTGTGACAACTTGTGTCCAAGGTTTGAGTTGATAGGCGCTAGTCATAGTTTTTATAGGTTATGGTTTTTATAGTCTTTGAATTAAGGCGCTATGATTTGAGCTAAACGCCGCAGGATTTGCAGCACGGTCGGCAGATCGTCATCGGGCGGGAAAATCGAGAATAGTGATGATGTGGCATAGATGGGCGCGTTACCTGTTGCATCTAGTTTTACAAATCGGTATTCGCTGCCATTGGTGATTAGTCCGAAGGTTGTTTTAGCAGGATTAGGACTAGCCAACATATAGGCAAGGGCTTGGGGTAAGGCTTTGTGTAATGAAAAACTACTGCTTTTCGATTCGATTACTAATATCCATAAACTTTGTTGAATCACAAGAATATCGATGCGTCCGCGATCAACGCGATCAATGGTTTCGCCATCGATCGCAGATATGGTGATTGATTCTTCGTCAGCGATCGCAAATTGGGAGCTATAAAAACCAGCAAGATCGAGTAATGGCGATAATATTGCCATTTTCACGATGTTTTCGGAAACTACGGATTTACGACTAATATTTTTATAAAATTCGGTAATACGTTTGAGGGCATCGCGATCGCCTTGACTGAGGTTTACTAATTCCTGTCGCCATTCGCTAAAGAAGTCACGATCGTCATTGCGTTGCAATTGAAAATCGCGTTCTAGTCCTTCTAAGCTAGTTTCTTCTGATATGCGTAGTAATTGCACCATAGTTTTTTGTTTGTTTAATTTATAACCCTCTCCCCCCAGCCCCCTCTCCCATTGAGGGAGAGGGGGAGTAAGAATAATTTTTTAAATTTCTTGTTCCCCTCTCCCCTCGTGGGAGAGGGGCTAGGGGTGAGGGGCTTGAAAACTTCTGCATAACACTTAACTCCTAGTAAATAAATTATCTTCGATCGCCCGTTTCCATGAGGCAAGTAAGGTATCGATCGCCTGTTGTTCGACAGTACGATTTGGATTTAGGCTTTCCTGTCCTGTTTCTGGGGTGAGGGCGCGACCTGCGAGGCTTTGGGCGACTAGGCGCAGTTGGTTTGCATCAGGTTGGGCGAGGCTGAGATATTCGGGGATGTCTTGGGGTTTGTGTTCGGTGAGCCAGAGTAATCGGTGCAGGATGTCGATCGCGGTGGGACTCTTGCCGATCGCATCGGGTTTGTGGTTAAAGGTTTGTTGTTTTTCAGTTTTCTGAAGCCCTAGCTCTGGGTCTGCGCCGCGATCGCTGTAGTCGCGTAGTTGTACTTGGTTTTTAGTTTTTTGGATCAGGGCAAGTTTGCCATCGGTGAGTCCTCCTGCACCATCTAATTCGACTCCAACGCCTTTGGCGAGGGTATTGGCTTCATCAAATTCGACGATCGCTTCTCCATATTCATAACGTGCCATGATGTAATATTGCGTGGTTTTATCGACTTGGCTCACGCCGTGTTTGTCGCATTGCATGACGCTGGTTAGCACGGCTTCGACGACGGCTTTTTGGACTTCGCCAAGGAATGAGTTGGCATCGAGTTCATCGCCGTTAGGAAGTTCGACTTTATCAAATTGGGTATAGGCTCTCAGTCCTGCACCGATGCAAGCGATGACCAGATCGGCTCCTGATACGCCTTCTTCCATTAGGGTTTTGACTCGTTCGGTGATGATCTGTTCTAGTTGCGGTTTGACATCAATCGCAAAGTCACCGATCGCTGCGGTTTGGCGTTTTCGGGCGACTAAGAAGATGCTAGAAGCTAGTGATGCTCTTAACCCACGCAATCCGCCTTGTTGCTCAGTGTCAAGTGGCCAGGCTTCAGTAATTGTAAAGTTAGCCCGTCGGAGAGAATCAATCAGCGTTGACCAACCTGCTGTAGTTTTATGGGCATAGACAACAACCAACATTCCCTGTGGTTTTAAAACTCTACTAGCTTCACAAAATGCTTGGTGCATCATGTCTTCATAGGCTTGTGATGCTTTCTTTTTATCGCCTCCAAACCTTGAAGGTTCCATGATGGCTTCATTTTTTTTTGGTGTTAGTTGGCTTGAGAAGTGTTCAGGATAAAGATGTCCAATGGAACGCTTAAACCAAACATAGAAGTAATCAGAGAGATCGGCGTATGGAACAGCATCGAAATATGGCGGATCGGTAATAACTGCATCTAAGCTAGAGTCTGGCAAATCTAATTTTTGTGAAGGCATTCGTTTGGTAGTTGCAGGTTCACTAATTAGGATTAAACTTTTTAGAGTTTGAATAGTCCAATCCAATCCATCAGACCAGTTACCAGAAGCACCTCCAATTGGATTCGTCTCAGGAAAATCCCAACACATAGGCAAACGCCCACTACCTATTGGACTTTCTATGGTTTCTCGTCCTGTGTGATAGACCCCCAAATTGCTGCCACGATTAGCAACCTTTGTAATACCAAGAGTGAGATAAGTAGCGATCGCCTTAGCAAACTCACCCTCATAACCCTGCTGCACCATCTGATCATGCGCCAACCGCACCCACTTCACAAACGTCATCAGCGCCAGCAATTGCCGAGATGTGAATAGCTTACCGAAATCATCTAAACCGTATAAATGAGTAAAAAATGCCCTTGTATCACCAGAAAAAATTGGCTCATTAGGAACCGTTAAACCTGTTTCTTCGCAAAGCTTTTCCAATCTCTTCTTTAAATCAACTTCATCAGGAATATAAGACAATTCATAATGTTTTCCTGCCAAATAAGTTTTTCCCTTAGCCCCCTGTGTTGTGCAGACAATTGCCATTAATTGCTGACCGATTCTTCCTGCCTTTCCTTCTACTTTTGCATGAGCAGAATTAACCGTAGTTCCACAATGCCGACAAGTAGATTGACCCCGCGAACTTCCCGAAGCAGGATCAAACCCCAAATCCTTCTCCGATGAAGCTTCCACCACCTCAAACTCCACCCGCATCGTCACATGATTCGGAATCACCCGTAACGCCACATACTTCTTCGCCTTCTTGCAGAGCCAAGTCTGCCGCACCAGAGGCACATCCGCTCCACAAGCAGGATTTGGACATTTCACCGTCCGCGTCCACAGATAAGCCACAGGCGTAAGCCCCTGCGCCAAACTCAACTGCTTCGGTGGCGGAGCCGACAACAAACTCATCTGTTCAGGACGATCCGCCAACACCTCACCCACCCGAATCACAGGATACAAATCACCAATCTCCGATCGCACCTTCCCAATTTCCCCAACTCTCCACCTCATCTGCCAACTTCTTCCCATACCTTTGCGGATAAACCAACGTACATAACTCGATAATATGCGCCACAGGATTGAGATCCACCGCAAAAGTCTCACAACCCAACCGCAACGCCTCCAACGGAATCGCGCCACCACCCGCAAACATATCCAAAACCTTCGGCGGCGGCACATCCTGTAATTTCGTTCCCACAGGCAAACCCAAACGCTCCCTTTGCGCCTCCAAAATCGCATCCTTTGCCTTACTAATCGTCTCAGGCACAGCCTCCCACTTACACAAATCGATCATCTGCTTCTTCAGATGCGATCGCTTTTGATGCGACTCAGGAGCCGCCACCAAAGACGCAAACACCGCCGCCCTAGCCGCCACAAGCGGTCTTCGCGCCCACCACAAATGCAAAGTCGAAATATGCCCCTTCCGAATCGACTTCTCCCGCGCCGCCTCCACCGATATCTCCTTAATCGGAATGAAATCTTCAATCAAACGGCGATCGGTCATAAATAACTACTTTGCTAAATTTTATCTATAAATTAGTATAATTGTTTTGACAGCGCCATAAAATAAAGCCCATGCCTTTACAAATCAACACTCGCTACGTCACCCGCAATCCTCAAATTTTAAGCGGTGAACCGATCATCATCGGCACAAAAACCTCAGTCAGAACAATTGTGGGCTTATGGCGCTTAGGAACTTCTCCAGAAGAAATTCCCATTCATCTACCACATTTAACATTAGCCCAAGTTTTTGATGCCTTAAGCTTTTATCAAGATAATCAAACAGAAATAAACGACTACATAAAGCGTAACCATATTCCTGATGAATTAGTTCATCCAGCGATAAAATCTCGATTTCCCAATCTGTAATGAATATCTTTGCCTTGGTATATCTTGATGAAGATGTGAGTAATCTCGTTGCCCGATTACTGCGATCGCGAGGAATTGACGTTAAAACAGTCCAAGAATGTCAAATGTTAGGTAAATCCGATCCCGAACAATTGAGTTATGCAACTTCGATTAACCGATGTATTTTGACTCACAATCGGGTTGACTATGAAAAACTACATTTATCCTACATGACCGCAAAAACTGAACATTCAGGAATTATTGTAGTTCCCCAAAAAAGTCCCTACGAAATAGTTGACCGCACTATGGTTTTATTCGATAGGCTTACTGCTGATGAATTAACAAATCAATTACTTTATGTTTAATATGCTAAACACTAATATTCGCATCATCAAAGAAGCAACTCGCACCGATGATCGTGGACGGATCGCCATTGGTACTGAAGCAAAGGGCAAAACCTACCAAGTCCTAGTCAACGACCTCGGACAAATTCTCTTAGAACCAGTAATCACCATCCCCGAACGCGAACGCTGGCTCTTTGAAAACCCCGAAGCCCTAGCATCCGTCAAACAAGGACTTAAAGAATCTGCTGAAGGAAAAGCAAAATATCTTGGCTCATTTGCTCAATATGCAGACTTAGAGATCGATGACGAATGAGATTTCAATTTCAGAGTTTTCTGGCACTATGGCATCGGACAAGGCATCATTACCATCGTCGCAATTACCCCACATCCTTAGCTGTTATCCCACGATATTAAATATATTTTGAACGAATTTGAGTTACTTTAAAATATAGTTTTACGTCAAATTAGTAAATATATTCCGAAGATCAACTAGCACAAGTTTTAAGCCAAGAAGTTTTCAGCTATTTACGCAACAAACATCGGGGCGGCAGAAACAATCAAAAAGGGAATACATACGAAAATTTTTTTGCGATCTATCAAATTGCCCTACTTGCCCCAGAAGCGATCGCCCAAGCAGCAAATATTTATATTCTTAGCCAAATACCTGCTTTTGTCGATGATCTAATCATTGATCGCGGTGCAGACTCAGCCCTACAGCATTACCAAATCAAAGAAACAAAATCACTTTCATGGGGAACAGATACCAGTCAAGTCAAAATTGCCTATGACTTCAGATTGCAATTTGACCTCAACACCCAAGCGTTAAATCGCACATCTGAGATTTTCCTTGTCACATCATCCGATCATGTCGCAAACGAGCTAACCGAATCTTTACCCAACGATTTGAGATCCTATAGTTCCGTCATCTTCTTTCCCTATCGTCCAACCCTCAACGCATTATTGCAAATTAGTAACGATCTCAAAAATGCGATCGCCTATTTAACTGCATTTGAGTTTCCAACCCTAGACAAAATCGAATGTGTCGCCTCGGTCTTGCTTGGCGCATGGGTATCCAGTGACACATCTCAAACCACCGTACTAGAAATCCTTCAAAAAGCACGAAACTGTCAGCCATCATTCATCCGTTCATTAAGCCTCGATAAATCATTTGCACTTGCATCAAAAGTTATCTCCATCCTTCAAGCTATCGATGGCTTTACTTACGAGCTATCCAAAGGTTTTTTTCATTGGCAGTACCAAGTTGGTACTGTTGTCTATATGGATGGCACATACCCATTTAGCTTGGACAGTGAAGAATTTCAAAAATTTCAAAAGCTAATCTTCCAGCTTGAACCAAAAACATTTGATAAACTAGAGAATTTGCTGTAATCGCATTTTTTTGCATTTTTCTATTGCATTCTTGTACAACACTCATCAACAGCCTATACTCAAAGACAATACTCATACAATAAATCTTAAATCAAGCGATCGCCACCGTGAGCAGAGAGTACACCAAATTTGCTGGACATCAAGAAAAATCGTTACTAAACATCCTCGCAGATAGGAATAGTAGCGAAAAATCTTATCGTCAGAGTATGTATCAGCTAGGAGAATCTCTAGCAAACGTGGTTTTATCGCAAATTTCTAGTCACGCTGAATCAGCATACCTTGTCTGCACAGCCGAAGATGCCGACTTTCTCGCCAAAGGTATCCTCAAACAATTAGACAGAGATCTTCATAAAGTTACATTTGCCTGTTTTTGGAACAAACGATTTAAGCCATTTGGAATTTCTGATTTACAAGTTGCTCCAATACTAAAACGCTATCTCGAACCATCAAACCAGCAAGTAGATAACTTAGTTGTTGTGAAGTCAATTATTTCAGGTGCTTGTGTTGTTCGCACCAACTTAATCGATACCATCGCAAGAATATCTCCAAGCAAAATATTTATCGTTGCACCAGTAATCTACAAAGGTGCAGAAGATCGCCTTCAGCAAGGATTTCCCCCTGAAATATATAACAAATTTCATTATGTCTATCTAGCTGAAGACGACGAAAAAACCTCTGATGGGATTATTATTCCTGGTATTGGTGGCGAAGTTTATGCCCGTCTTGGTTTCGGCACACAAGACGACAAAAATCGCTATACTCCCGAATTGGTTAAGCAAAGACGCAACGAAATTTCGCAGCGTCAACTCGCACAACGTGCGATCGCCGCCGCCCCAATCACATAGCGCGTCACCTGCTTCACCTCCAACACATCCCCCGCCAACACCTTCGCAGGATTCTGAATTGTCAATAACTGCGGCTGGTCAGTCTTGCAACCCCACACCACATACAACCAATAGGAATCACCCAACTGCTGCGCCTTGCGCCACTCATTCGCCGTTAACGATATCCCCTGAGCCGAGCGCGATCGCCCCTTCACCTCAATCCGTCGCACCGCCGCCACATTTGTCTCAGGATCAATAGCCCCCTCACTGCGAATATCAAAACCACTACCATCGTGATTATTGCTAATATCTTCAGGAAACCAACCGCGATCGCGCTCATAGTTCATCACATAATCCATCGCCAAAGCCTCCACTTCAGGATCATTTTTCATGTCTGGGTGACTTGCCACCGTGGCGATCGCCGCAGGATGCACCAGGGCCGTCCCCAAATAAACCACCCGCCCCAAGCGCACAATTTTTAAATAATCTAATTCCTTCTGCTTCGTTTGATAACGTTCTTGCAAATCGCGCACCCGTTTCTGAGCGCTATCCCTCGCCACCCGAAAAGTCTCATCACCAGCAGCCACCTTACCCGCCAGTCGCATTTGCTTAGTCTGCTCCGCCCGAATCGCCGCCTCCATCGCCTTTGTCAAATAATCTTGGCGAATATCTAACTCGCGCTGCCGACTTGCTTGTTCTTGCTTCATCATCGGCATCTGTACCTTCACCTTAGCCCAATCGTTTAGATGCTCCTGTTCTTGCGGCGTTGGCGGCACAATCGGAATCTCCAGATCCTCAAGATCATCCAGACGCGCAGGAGCCAAATCATGCAGACAGTCTGGCGAAATTAAAGTGAATTGACCATCTTGCTCAGAAACTGTACAAAGCCCCGCCCTCAACACCACATCCTTACCCTTTTGCTGTCCCTCAATCTGCACCTCCAAGAAATGAATCCGATAAGGGCGATCGGTATCTGCATCAATAAATACTGCTGATTGCGATCGGATCGCCGCATCAAGCTGATGATCTAGTCTTTCCGCGATCGCCGCAAATAACGGATGCCCTGGGGATAATAATTTCGCATCAGCATGTGAGTTCTGCTCAAGATGCTCTTTATAAAAAGTCAGCTTGCTATAATTTTTCTCCACTGTTCCCAAGACTCGTACCGCCTCCAAATTATTCGAGCGATATTCTTCCTTCACATAGGGTACACGCCACAACCCATCAGCGCGAGTTTCCAGATTCACACCCAAAAAGTCACAAGCCCTCTTAAAAAATTCCTCAATATAGCGCGGCATTAGACGCTGCTCTTCGGAGCGATATTCTTGATTTTTAGTACGGCGAATCTTCGACAAATCCACATTCTTAGACAGCGCAATTCCCGTTGCGACCTCCAAAGCCTCAATTCGTTTGGGATCGATACGTTCAAGCTGCTCTAATACTTCATGCTCACTCGCCTTCGTGTAAGTTGCCTCACGGATTAACTCCTCAAAATGAATATCATTAAGCTGCAACAACTGACCAATCACATCAAACACGCGATCGCCCAAGGCACTGCGAATTTCTTCTAACTTCGTGAGCAGCTTTTCTAATACGCGCCCCTCCACCGTATTGATCGCCACAAAATTAAAAATGTAACAATCGCGCCTTTGTCCGATCCGATGTATCCGCCCCATTCGCTGCTCTAGGCGATTGGGATTCCAAGGCAAATCGTAATTAATCAACAAATGGCAAAATTGCAAATTAATTCCTTCTCCCGCCGCCTCCGTTGCCAAACAAATTTGCTTGCTAGACTTGAAATCCTGCTGCGCCGTTCGGCGATCGACCGCACTCATACCACCATGAATCGTGCAAGTGCTATAGCCCCAGTCCTCAAGATTGCGCTTTAAATAATCCAACGTATCGCGATGTTCCGTAAAAATTAACAGCTTGCCCGATTGATCCTTTAGTTCCGCAAATTCGGCAAGATCCAAGCAATCCCTCAGCTTATTCAGTTTCATTTCCGTACCAGTAGCGATCGTTTTAATCGCCAACTTCACCAACCGATCTAGCTCTCGCAGTTCCTCCCGCAACTGATCCAGTCGCTCCACCACTGTCGATTCGATCACATAATCTTCTAGTTCATCCTCATCACAGTCATCACTATCCTTCTCGCTATCAACCACCCGACCCAAATTCTGCAATCGCGTATACTGTTCATCCACCGACAGATCTTCTAATTCATCCAGCAAATCCGCAAATCGTTTATGCCGCCGATTCAATGAGCTAAGGATCGCATTCAAACTACTCGCCAATCTACGCTGTAACACCGTGCGGGCAAGGGCGACCGCCGCCTGCTTGCGTCCCTTGGTTTTACCTAGATATTTATTAATATATTTCGTAACTTCTGAATACAGATGCTCTTCCGCAGGCGATAACTCAAAGGGCGTTGTCGTCGAAAAGCGCTCTTTAAATAACTTACGCCCATCAAAATCCTTCAACTCCTCCTTAATTCGCCGCAAAAACCAAGGACTATCTTCTAAGCTCAACATCTCAGGATTAAGCTGATCAGAAATAAACTGCTCAGGATCGAGCAACCGCAAAAAATTATGAAACTGATCGGTATTGCCCTGATGCGGTGTCGCCGTGAGCAATAAGATCCGCTCCGTCACCACCGATAAACTTTCAACTAATTTGTAACGCCCTGTTTTTCTGAGTTCATCACCAAGCGATCGCGCCGAACATTTATGCGCCTCATCAACGATCACCAAGTCCCAATCTACCTGCAAGATCCCTGCGGCAATATCCTCCTGTTTCGCAAAATCAATCGAAGCAATACATTGCCGAAAGCGCTCCCAAGTATTCCCTGCTAACTGCCCCTTTGCCAAATTGGAATTAATAATTTCAAAAGTCTCCGAAAACTTGCTGCTTAACTCCTCCTGCCATTGCAACGTCAAAGGCGCAGGCGCAAGAATCAAGATCCGCTCTATCACCCCGCGCAGTTTTAATTCTTTTAACAACAACCCGCCCATGATTGTTTTCCCAGCACCAGGATCATCTGCCAACAAAAATCGCAGTCTTACCTGTGGCAAAATCCTTTCATAGACAGCTTCCAACTGGTGTGGCAAAGGTCGCACACCGCTAAGACTCACCGCAAAATGGGGATCATAAGCATAGGAAAGTTTAATCCTTGCGGACTCAATAAACAGAAAAAATTGGTTTGCATCAATCGGTGCATGATCTGTTTTTTCTTGGCTGTCTAAAATTTGTTCAATATCGGCAGTGGCGATCGCTGCTTCTCTAAGTTCGCCCTTCTGAGTTCTCACTCGTAATAAAATCGTATCTTCAAAAACCTTTGCCGACTCAACCGTGACTAATCCCGTAAACTGCCCCGCGATCGCAATCCGTTTCCCAATAAGTTGATCGGTCATATATTTTAGAGTTCTTTTACTAAAAAATAGCAGAAAAAAACCTCGCAATGCGAGGTTTTTGTAATTACCGTTTCGAGTATTGAGGAGCCTTACGAGCTTTCTTAAGTCCGTATTTCTTCCGTTCCTTAGAACGAGGATCACGAGTTAAGTAACCTTCAACCTTGAGAGGCTTACGATTTTCGGGAGCCAATTCAACCAATGCACGGGCAACACCCAATTTGATCGCATCAGCTTGACCAGTAACACCGCCACCGTGAGCATTGACCAAAACATCATACTCATTTTCCAAGCCCAAGGTTTCCAAAGGAGCCTTTACACCTGAAATGTAAGCAGGATTGAACTGCAAATAGAGATCCCCCGCTTTGCCGTTGATCACGATTTTGCCTTCGCCTGGGACAAGACGGACACGGGCGATCGCCTTTTTACGACGACCAGTTCCCCAGTAAACAGCACGATTAGAACGTTCGGTATCTGACATTTATTTCTCCTACTTCTGCGATGGAATGGTATTGATAACCAAGGTTTCAGGATGTTGGGCGGCATGGGGATGGTTTGCACCCTTGTAAACCTTAAGCTTAGTAAAAAGCTGACGACCAAGGGTGTTTTTAGGTAACATTCCCTTAACAGCATGTTCAAGAATACGCTCAGGAACACGAGCGATTACCTTATCAAAGGTCTCTTCCTTCATCCCACCTGGACGACCAGAGTGGCGCTTATAAACCTTTTGGGTTGCTTTTTTGCCAGTTACCGCAATTTTTTCGGCATTAATGACAACGACGAAATCGCCAGCATCTAAGTGAGGAGTATAGATTGGTTTGTTCTTACCGCGTAGGATTACCGCGATCGCACTAGCAAGCCGACCTAGGCGCTGACCTTCCGCATCAATGACATACCATTTGCGATCTGGATCTTTTGGTAAGTAGCTTTTATTAGGAGTAAGTGTAGTTGTAGTCATTAGTTTCTCTACAAACGAGATTTATCTATGAGATTTATCTGGATATCTATCAAACTTTTTTAGTTTGGAAGAGGTTAGCCTTTAAACGTTAAACCAAGTTAATTACATGGTGATCGTTTAAACCAAGGGTTTGCTTACGTGATGCGGACTCAGCAAAGGGGTTGTCAGCATAGCCGATCGCCAATAAGCAGAGACCTTGCGGCGGAGCAGCATACTTAACTTCAATACGACGTTTTTCTCGCCAGATGTCCGTAAAGGCTTCGACAGTCAGGCGCGATCGCCCCACATCGACTAATTGCCCCACTAACAAACGGATCATGCCGTATAAAAATCCACTTGCTTGAACCTCCACATGGACAAAATCACCATCGCGCCAACATATTGCTTCTTGAAGTTCAAGACGACTATGGGGACGACTCGACCCTGCTCTTTGAAAAGCAGCCATATCCTGTTCACCTAACATCGGTTGTAAAGCTTGATGAATCAGATTTTCATCGAGGTAGTCATGGTAGTAATGCCAGCTAAACTGTTTCACAAATAAATTCGGAATCGCTGCGGTATAAATCGTGTAACGATAACGCCGCCATATTGCCGAAAATCTTGCGTGCCAATCGCCTGCTACTTCCGTCGATCCACAGATCAATATACCTTCGGGCAAATAACTATTAAGTACCTTTGCCCAGCGTTGGGGAGGGATCAAGCTTGAGGTATCAAAATGGGCTACCTGAGCCGCAGCATGAACGCCAGTATCAGTCCTACCTGCACTATGAAGAACAGTCGTTTTTCCGCAAATCTGCGCGATCGCTTCTTCAATCGTTTGCTGCACTGAGGAATGATTTGGCTGTCTTTGCCATCCGTAAAACGATGTACCTAAGTATTGAATAACTAAAGCAATACGACGGATCGACGCAGATTTGATCATCTCTGGCATCTCAGAAATCGCCCTGTTTATACCAATTGCAAAATTGCAATCTCGGCATTATCGCCACGACGGCTTACTGTACGAACGATACGGGTATAGCCACCATTACGATCAGCATAGCGCTCTTTTGCTTGACTAAACAGTAAGTCAACTAGGCTAGTAACACGCTCTTCTTCAGGCAATTGGGCTTGCTTGGTCTTGGTTTGGACGCGATCGCCAACGGGTTCGCCATCCTTGACTGAAATATCGTATAAATAGGCGATCGCTTGGCGACGGGCATGGAGAGAACCATCTTTAGCAAGGGTAATGATATGGTCAGCAGTGGTGCGAACCGCATTAGCTCTAGCTCTAGTGGTCTTAATTTCGCCTCTGAGAATTAACTGAGTCGTTAAAGCACGAAGAAGCGCTTTACGCTGATCAGCCGCTTTGTTAAGCTGAGGGGTCTTATTACGGTGACGCATAGGTATGTACTAGATGGATATGAAACTCTTTAAACGAGTTTGTCTACAGAACTTTAGAAGCTTTGGACTCAGTTAAGGTCAAGCCAAGATGCTGTTTGAGTGCATCCATAACTTCCTCAGCCGACTTTTGACCAAAGTTTTTGATTTCCAGTAAATCGTCTTGGGTGTATTCCAACAAATCAGCAACAGTATTAATCTGTGCCCGTTTGAGACAGTTGTATGCTCTAACTGATAGTTGTAATTCTTCAATGTGAATTTGCTTAGTCTCGTCTTGTTCATCACGCTCTTGAGGGAGTGACGGCGCAAGAGTAATTTCTTGCAAGGGGGAGAACAGATTCACCAATACGCTAGCAGCTTGGCTGAGCGCTTCTTGAGGCGTAATGCTGCCGTTCGTCCAAATATCGATTAGTAGGCTCTCTTTATTGATCGCATCACCGATCCGAGCGTCTTTAATCTCATACTTGACCTTACGCACAGGCATGAACACAGCATCAATCTTAAGAGTATCAATGGGAGAACTATGATCTTCCTTAGAGCGATCCACCGAACGATAGCCTTTACCACGCTCAATCGTCAGTTCCATTTCCAAGGTTGCACCTTCACTAAGAGTGGCGATGTATTGGTTAGGATTGACAATCTCGATATCTGAAGGCAAAGAGTGAAAACTGGTAGCCGTGACTAGCTTTGGACCGCGCTCTACTAATCGAATGATCTGTGGTGCTGAGCTATAGGACTTCAGCACTAGTTCCTTCAGGTTGAGCATCAAATCCAAAACATCTTCCCGCACACCTGGAATCGTCGCAAATTCATGGTTGACACCAGCAATGCGAACAGCAGTGACGGCCGCACCCTCTAGATTGGAGAGCAATACCCGTCTGAGCGCATTTCCAATGGTAATGCCTTGCCCCCGATCTAGTGGTTCCAGTACGAATTGGCTGTACTGGCTATTGTCTTTTTCTGTATGGGATGCAACGCACTCAACCTGAAACTGTGCCATATTTGTACCGACTTAGTCTGCAAGAGTAAACGAAAATCAAAGGATAAATTTAGAGAATTGGGAATTACGAATTATGAGCTTAATTTCTAATTCGTAGTTGATTACACACGTCTGCGCTTTGGAGGACGGCAGCCATTGTGAGGGATTGGGGTAATGTCACGAATGAGGGTGATCTCCAAACCAGCAGCTTGTAAAGCTCTTACTGCGGTTTCGCGACCAGATCCAGGACCTGTTACCATTACTTCAACTTGACGCATTCCTTGCTCCATCGCTCTTCTGGCAGCAGATTCAGCGGCTGTTTGTGCTGCAAATGGAGTACCTTTCTTCGCGCCCTTAAAGCCACTCGCACCAGCCGATGACCAAGAGATGACATCACCTACAGTGTCAGCGATCGTAACGATAGTGTTGTTAAAAGTAGACTGGATGTAAGCGACTCCATTAGGGACATTGCGCTTATTCTTGCGTGCGCCAGTTCTACGAGTTGTTTGACGAGCCATTATTTCGTATTAATCCTTAATTACTTCTTACCTGGAGCCTTCTTCTTACCTGCAACAGTGCGACGACCGCCACGACGGGTACGAGCATTGGTGCGAGTACGTTGTCCGCGTACAGGTAGCCCCATACGATGTCTACGACCTCGGTAGCAACCGATGTCTACTAGGCGTTTGATACTTAAACCTTCGAGACGACGCAGATCGCCTTCTACTTGAAAGTTGGATTCTACCTCTTGGCGTAAAGTTGTTACTTCAGGATCAGTAAGTTCTTTAACCCGCGTATCAGGGTTTATTTTGGTAGCTGCTAAGATTTTTTTTGCGCTAGTTAGACCGATTCCGTATATATACGTTAGTCCTATTTCAATGCGCTTGTCACGAGGAAGGTCAACTCCTGCAATGCGAGCCACTATAAGTCTCCCAATTTGTTGTCAGTTTTCGGTGTTATGTTTGCCCTCAAGTACCTTTATTACAGGACTTGCAGGACGGATGGCTGTGCAACACAATCTTCGTGAGAACATGCATTCTATGCAGTGGGTTAGCTACAATTTAGCAGAAGCAAATTACGAAGACAGAATATTTTACAGCGAACTCTATAATATATTGACAATGGCAACTTCTGTCAATCTTTTTAGAATTTCAATAATGTAGGGCTACAACCTAAATCACTAAATATAGCTTCCTAAAGATGTAATCCCTTAGAATTTCAATAATGTGGGGCGTAGCCCCACATTATTAAATATATTAGATTATTAAATATATTAGATATCACTATCTATAGATGTAATCCCAGAGATTGGGCGATAGGTGTAGCTAGCGATTGATGGTGCAGTGTTAGGAATATTACTGGATGAGTGAGGTCGCGATATTTTCATGATATCTTCCTTAATTGCTTCGAGGTCAACATAGCGATCAGCAACGTTAATCAAGTGATCGCTGGTCATTGATCGCAGGCTAACCACTTCAACACGCACGCCACGATAGCTTGCTGCATCAACCGCATAGGCGAGATCACCATCACCACTAACAAGCACGGCTGTATCATAGGAGCCAATTAGCGCCATCATATCTACAGCAATTTCGACATCTAGGTTGGCTTTTTTAGAGCCGTCGGGAAGTTGGACAAGTTCTTTAGAAATGACACGATAACCATTTCGCCGCATCCACAACAAGAATCCCTGTTGTTTTTCATTGGTGCGATCAACTCCTGTATAGAAAAAAGCTCGGAGTAAGCGTGAGCCATCAGTAAGGCATAGAAGCAACTTGGTATAATCAATTTCGATCCCCAATTGCAAAGCGGCGTAAAAAAGATTAGAGCCATCTATAAATATGGCAACCCGCCCTCGATTTTCTAAAATCTGGTCTGCTTTAAAGCCAGAATCTTGCTCAAAAGGTAACATGGTTTTTCCTATAGAACGTTTATTATCTAGTGCTGCGGGATGAAGCTTTGGTATTAGCATTGATACTTAAAACCGTCCTAAGTGTTTACTTGATTTAGAAGAACCTCTTAAAACTTTTTCAATAAAGTCGCGCATAGCTTAGTTAAAGCTAGCGTCGGACGTTCAAAGTAACTTTTGACAAAGAAATTGGCTTTATCCCAAGACTTTTTGAGAATTATTTAAAAATTGAATAGAAATGAGTTTAGAGTAAATTGTAAATAAACTCAGAACAATAAAACGATTTTTTTATAATGATTAAGAATGCAAAAAAGCAATTATTTTAACAACTATATTTCTATAACGTAAGTTTAATTATACACCATAAGTAAATATACTCAGAGGAATAGATTTTCACGATTTTTCTAATGAATAACTTACAAAACTTAATTTAAAGTCATTAGATAAATCGGTCTTAGCTAGTTTCAATGCGTTGAAAGATTGGGGTGGGTACAGCAAGGGATGTACCAGTTTTGAGTATTCCCCAATCTGTCTGACTCCAATCAGGTGGAGATGTTTCATCAAAGTCTAATCCAAGCTGTTGATAGGCTAAAACACTAAGAGTTGGTGTGATTGGAGATAGTACATAAACGGCAATTCGTACTGATTCCAGCAATGTATACAGAGTTTCATTAATTTCTTTTTGCTTACCAGCTTTGAATTGTTTCCAAGGTGTAGTTTCGTCGATTAACTTATTGCAATTCCAAATCAGTTCGAGGATTTTCTCGCAGGCAGCCCGAAAGTTTAGATTTTGGTAATCAATAGCTACACGATCACCTAAAGTTGTAGCTTGTTCGATTACTGGGCTAATTAAATCTGAGAATTCATTATAGTCACTGGGATCATGAGCAGGTATAGTTCCTTGACAATATTTATTTGCCATTCCCAGACTACGATTAAGTAAATTGCCAAGACTATTGGCGAGATCGGCATTAACAATTGAGATAAACCTGTCTTCGCTAAAGTCGCCATCTTTGCCAAATTCAATTTCTTTTAAGAAATAGTAACGAATAGCATCTGCACCAAAGCGATCGACCAGATCGTAGGGATCGATAGTATTACCCAAAGTTTTTCCCATTTTTAAGCCATCTTTTGTCAGCAAACCATGACCAAAAACACGCTTGGGCAATTCTAAGCCCGCAGACATGAGCATTGCTGGCCAATAAATCGCATGAAATCGCAGAATATCTTTGCCAATGATATGTAAGTTGAAGGGATACCAATGTTTAAGGGCATTTTCTAGGGTTGGTTCATCGTCGGGATCAAGCAAAGCTGTCACATAGCCAAGTAGGGCATCGAACCAAACATAGATGGTATGGGTGGGATCTGTGGGAATCGGGAAGCCCCAATCAAGATTGACACGGGATATTGAAAAATCTTGTAAGCCTTGTTTCATGAAGCCGAGAACTTCATTACGGCGGCTTTCGGGTTGGATAAAGTTAGGATGTGATTCGTGAAATTGATCGAGTGCGTCTTGATATTTGGAAAGACGGAAAAAATAGTTTGGTTCATCGCGCCATTCACAAACAACATTGGTATGGATGGGGCAATGATGGCTTTCAGGAAGTTCACGCTCTTCTTTAAATTCTTCGCAAGCAACGCAATACCAGCCCTTTTGTTGATTTAGGTAAATATCGCCTGAGTCGTAAACCCGTTGAAAAAATTCGTTAACGATCGCCTGATGTTTTGGGGCTGTAGTGCGGGTAAAGCTATCAAAACGAATATTTAGTTTTGCCCAGAGGCTATAAAATTCGGCAACAGTGCGATCGCAATGCTCTTGAGGCGATAGATTATTTTTTTCGGCAGTACGCTGAATTTTTTGTCCATGCTCGTCTGCACCTGTGACAAACATGACAGGATGTCCTTTGAGTCGATAGAACCGCGCAAACGCATCGGCAGCGATCGTAGGATAGGCACTGCCTATATGTGGGCGATCGTTGACGTAAAAAAGTGGGGTGGTTAAGGCGATCGGTTCTAGGGACATACGAGACTCATGACATGACTACTACTATTTTGCTCAAAAATGGTAGTTAATATGACGATAATCCCAAAAATTATTAAAATTCTGAGCTCTGGCAAAAAATGAAAGATCTAAGATTTTATCAAAACTGGATGGATCGGGCGATCGCTTTAGCAAAACAAGCAGGGGCGGATGGGGAAATCCCTGTGGGGGCAGTGATTGTGAGTAATAGGGGTGAAGAAATTGCGACAGGGGTAAATCGCAAAGAACGAGATCGAGATCCTACGGCTCATGCAGAAATTGTAGCAATTCGAGAAGCATCAAGGGTTTTGAGTGATTGGCATCTAACGGATTGTACGCTCTACGTTACCTTAGAGCCTTGTCCAATGTGTGCGGGGGCAATTTTGCAAGCGCGAGTTAGTACTTTAGTTTATGGGGCAGATGATCCGAAGGCAGGGGCAATTCGCACCGTAGCAAATTTACCCGATAGTCCTGTGTCTTTTCATAAATTAGAGGCGATCGCAGGAATTCGCGAGCAGGAATGCCAAGAATTATTGCAAGCTTGGTTTAAAAGTATCAGGAGTTGATATAGCAATCCGAAATCATTTATGGCTTCGACTTCCCTCAGCCAGCGTGGACTGATGGAAGTCGAAGCCTATCTCAAATCATTTTGGATTGCGATAGTGGCGGCACAAAGCGCCGCTAGTATCTAAAGAATATGCGGCAATTTGTTGGGAAAACCAGATTGCGGCCTCAGTATTTGTTTTTGTAGCCAGCAATTCCACAGTTTGCTCTAACAAAGCGATCGCTAAATTTGGTAGCACTTGAGAAACTTCACATTGTTGATAAACGCCAGTTTCATCTAATTTAAACGCAAATAAGCGATAAGCGCGAACATCAATCACCCAATATTCGGAAATTCCTAAGTCTGCATAAAGTCGTTTCTTTTCATCTAAATCTATCGCCAAAGTCGTATCAGAGATTTCACCAACTAAATCAGGCGATCGCCAATTCTCCAGATTAATAAACCGCGATTGACCAGTTTTCCAAGTGGCGGCATCTTCACCAACGTACACAACAATATCAGGAGCAATAGCTCTAAGCCCCTTCTTTTCTAACTGACAGCCACCAAAAGTACTTAATTTGATATCAGGAAACTTTGCCGCCCAAAAAGCAAAAATCATGGCAAATAGATCGCTAAATCTAGCGTGATTAATTCCTTCGTCGCCCATTTCTACCCACAAGCGTTGATTATCAAAAAACAATTTACTGCGATCGCTATTAGCATCATCTCGCAGGGCTTGATAGTCTTGCCAAGTCGCTTGCTGCCATTTTCGACTAGGTTTTGGTGCCACAATCATTTTCTAAACCTCGCGACATAGTCAATGTTTAATTAAAAACCATTTGTAAAACCTGAACTACCTGCTAAGTGGGCAGTTCAAGTTTTGGCATTATTTAGCACATAAGGTGTTTATCGAATCTACCAAATCATTCTCTTTGCCAGCCGCAGTATCCAAATCTTGATTAGCTTTAGTCTGGGCATTAGTATCTTTAGCCTCAGTTGCCTTGGCCTTAGCCTTTAGCGCCGAGGACACATCACCATACATACTCAAGAGTTTAGTTTCCAAATCCTTAAGCTGTGAGTCCTTAACTGCGATCAACTGTGCCTCAGTGCGAATTTGATCAATCTTATCTGCAGTCTGCGTAAAGCCTGCGGCGGTCTTAGGCACTACCAAATCTCTTGTTTTATTTTCAACTGTAGCAAATTTGTTACATTGAGCAATTCGATTTTCACCACAACCATATAGCAGTAGTCCCATACTCAAAGCAGCAGTACCAACAACAGTGTAACGATTGAGCCGACTCGCTAAAGTATGGGATGAAGATTTTTGAAATTGCATTATGGTGATTGCCAATGGTCCAAATTTATTATGCTGGGGGTCTAAAAATTCTAAAATGTTTTAGTTAAGCTAACTCAAGAGATTTGAATTATGTCCGATAATCGCCGCAGTCGTGCCATTACCGAGGGCGTTCAGCGATCGCCTAATCGCGCTATGTTACGCGCCGTTGGTTTCCAAGACTCAGATTTTACTAAACCTATTGTCGGTGTTGCAAGCGCTCACAGCACAATTACCCCTTGCAACATGGGCATTGCCCCTTTAGCCGTCCGCGCTGAAGCAGGAATTCGCGCTGCTAATGGGATGCCTCAAGTTTTCGGCACAATCACCATCAGTGACGGGATCTCGATGGGAACTGAGGGGATGAAATATTCCCTCGTCTCCCGTGATGTCATTGCTGACTCCATCGAAACAGCTTGTACTGGACAGAGCATGGATGGCATTTTGGCGATCGGTGGATGCGATAAGAATATGCCAGGGGCAATGATTGCCATGGCAAGAATGAACATTCCTGCATTATTTGTCTATGGCGGTACGATCGAACCTGGACATCTTGACGGTGAAGACCTCACCGTAGTTAGCTCCTTTGAAGCTGTTGGTCAATATAGTGCCGGTCGCATTGATGAAGTCAGACTGAACTCGGTTGAACGCAATGCTTGTCCTGGAGCTGGCTCTTGTGGGGGAATGTATACGGCTAATACTATGTCTTCGGCATTCGAGGCGATGGGCATGAGTTTAATGTATTCCTCCACAATGTCTGCTGTTGCTCCTGAAAAAGCAGTTAATACTGAACTGGCTGGCACTGTTTTAGTAAACGCAATTCGTAATAATTTACTGCCTCGTGACATCATCACTCGTAAGTCTATCGAAAATGCAATTTCAGTTGTGATGGCTGTTGGTGGTTCGACAAATGCAGTCCTACACTTTTTAGCGATCGCCTATTCCGCAGGTGTGGAATGGAACCTTGATGATTTTGAGCGTATCCGCGAGCGTGTGCCTGTTCTCTGCGACCTTAAGCCATCAGGAAAATATGTAGCCACCGATCTGCACAAAGCAGGTGGTATCCCTCAAGTGATGAAGATGCTCTTAGTTCATGGCTTATTACATGGAGATTGCATCACGATTACTGGTCAAACCGTTGAAGAAGTTCTTAAAGATATTCCTGCCGAACCTCGCGCCGATCAAGATGTAATCCGTCCTTGGGAGCGTCCGATGTACAGGCAAGGACATCTCGCCGTTCTTAGAGGAAATCTTGCCGAAGAAGGAGCTGTTGCCAAAATCTCTGGTGTTAAGAATCCAATCATCACTGGTCCCGCCCGTGTATTTGAATCGGAAGAAGATTCCCTTGCAGCGATCCTCGATAATAAGATCAATGCAGGTGACATTCTTGTAATCCGCTACGAAGGGCCTAAAGGCGGGCCTGGAATGCGCGAAATGTTAGCGCCAACCAGTGCAATTATTGGTGCTGGTTTGGGGGATTCGGTGGGCTTAATCACCGATGGACGCTTCTCTGGTGGAACCTATGGCATGGTGGTTGGTCACGTTGCGCCTGAAGCATATGTGGGTGGTGCGATCGCATTAGTTCAAGAGGGTGATTCGATTACCATTGATGCACATCAGCGATTGATTCAGCTTAATATCAGCGATGAGGAACTAGCGGCTCGTCGTACAATTTGGAAGGCTCCTGCACCTCGCTACACCAAGGGAGTTTTAGCAAAATACGCCAAGCTTGTTTCAACTAGCAGCAAAGGTGCTGTAACTGATTTAGACCTGTTCTAAAAACATACAGCCCATTGAGGTTTTGGGTACTGAGTAGCTCAGCGTATTGATAAACCAAACCCCAAAATGCTGAATTGACCAGCATTTTAGGGTTTAAGCTCATGTATACATTTTCAAAAAAATCTGCTTTGCAGGCTTTTTGAAAATGTATAACCAGTTAGATCTATTTAGATCTGATGGAAGAACTTTTGCTAATTGTTGCTGCAAAAAAGAGATTTTCCTCTTCTATAGCCATAGCCACTTGTATTAAGACAAATCTAAACCCAAATAATGTGGGGCGGAGCTTTACGCTGTCCTACATTATTTGGGTTTTATGTCCTAACTAGACTAACTACGGCTATATTTGAGCAATCCTTAACTGAAAAATTTCTGTTTTTACTCATGATCTAGCTGGGCAGTGAGTATTATTTGTTTGTAGGTTAAAGGTTCGATCCCCACTAATAACCTTACTGTACATAATTTTGTACTTTCTTAAAAAACAGGTAAATTTTAAAAAGGTTTGCGAAGCAAACCTTTTTAACTACCTATGAAACTTTTTTTTGATTTTAGCTAATACTTTTTGCGATCGCAATTTTATGATTAGCCAATCATTTAATTCAGGAATATTACCTTTGGACAGTTGTTTATGATCAAAAAAATCATTTATCTCTTCTAATATTATTTGCAGGCGATGAATAATATTTGCTGAACGATATTCTTCTAAAACTGAATTTGACAGAGATAATTTACGGTTGTTTTGGATTACTTTGAGGATTCTTTGTATATCAAATTCCTGAGAATATCCTGCGATTTTATAACAGTTAAAAGCGGGATCTAAGTAATCAGATAAACCATGATTGATGCTAGAAAAAACTTGACAACCACAAGCAAGTGCCTCCATCGGTTGCAGCCCAAAACCTTCGCTCACACCTTGCACTGCCCAGTATTCAGCCGAATCGTATAGATATACTTTGGAGCGTTTAAATAAAGTTTGTAAATCTTCGACATAGCTATCAATTACTTGCACTCGACATTTTTTTTGTAAAGCTGGAATTAATCGGTTTAGTAAATAATCAGAAGATTTTCGAGTTTGGACTAAAACATCAATATCGCGATCGCCCCAATTTTCATCTTGTTGAATTTTAAACTGATCAGAAATTTCATTGGGTAAGTAGTAGAGTAAGGAATGCGGCGATCGCTGCCCCCAATAGCCAAGGGTATTGCGACTGACGGTAATAATTGGCACACTAGCGGGGAGGCTAAAACCATAGCCTGCACTGTGAGCATGGTAAATTGCATTAAAGTTCTTTAGCTTTGGGGCAAGTTTGGCGACATCAAAACCCCAACTCATCACAAAAATTGCATCATTGCTCGCCCTCAATGCAGAATTAGCCGTTAATAAATCATCAAGCCATAAATGCTCTGGTTCTCTTTGCCGATAGGTGACAACTTCTGCCTCACAAACTTGTTGAGCTAGTTTTAAAGTTTTTAACTCAGCCCACAAGCCACCGCAGGCAAATCTATTTGTGGTTCCCGGCAGCAAAAAGTATAGTTTTCTCATAAATGAGGCTAAAGCCTTTGTTAAGAAAGATTAGGTTAAAGTTTAAGGCAAATAATACACAAGAATTAGTCATTATCGATAAGCACTTAGGCTACTTTTTGCCCCTAGTTATTGGCGCCATCTACGGGTTGCTAACGGGAATTACTTTGCTTCTGCTTTTCTGGCTACGGCGGCGATCGCGCTAAACTAGACTCTAAGTACAACTCTCAGTTTATAGATCACAAGGCATGGCACTTTTTACATTGCGATCGCTCCGAAAAGATTTTGGCATTAAGGAAATCCTTAAAGATGCTAGTTTTAGCCTTGATGAAGGTGACAAGGTGGGGCTGATCGGTACAAATGGATCGGGCAAGTCCACATTATTGAAGATCATTGCGGGGCTAGAGCATAGTGATGGCGGTGAACTCTGGCTAAATTCTAGTGCCAAAATCATCTATCTGCCACAACAACCTGATCTAAATGAAGAACTGACGGTTTTAGAGCAGGTGTTTGCCGATAGTGGCGAACAGATGGCGCTAGTCAAAGAATATGAAGAAATTTCTGATAAGTTATCGCACGGACATGGCGATCAAGATCGGTTATTAGACCAGTTATCTAGAGTGTCGGAACGGATGGATCAGACGGGGGCGTGGGATATAGAAACCAATGCCAAAATCGTTTTAACAAAACTTGGGATTGATGATTTAGAAGCAAAAATTGGTAGTCTTTCAGGTGGATATCGTAAACGCATTGCGATCGCCTCGGCATTGCTATCTGCTCCTGACGTACTGCTAATGGATGAGCCAACTAACCATCTCGATGCGCTTTCAGTGGAATGGTTACAAAGTTATCTCAATCGTTATCGCGGCGCATTATTGCTGATTACCCACGATCGCTATTTTCTCGATAAAGTCACTAATCGGATCATCGAAATCGATCGCGGCGATTTATATTCCTATTCAGGCAATTATTCTTACTATTTAGAGAAAAAAGCGGAGGCGGAAGACTCATCACTGAGTACACAGCGTAAACATGCGGGACTATTGAGGCGGGAACTCGAATGGCTGAAAAAAGGACCAAAGGCGCGGAGTACCAAACAAAAAGCCCGCATTGATCGCGCCCATGCCTTGCAAGCAACGGAATTTAAACAAGTTAATGCCAAGGTCGATATCACTACCGCAGGACGACGCATTGGTAAAAAAGTAGTGGAACTAGATCGCATTAGTAAGTCCTATGGCGATCGCACTCTAATTAAAGACTTTTCCTATAACTTCACACCTGAAGACCGCATCGGCATCATCGGGAGCAATGGTGCGGGCAAATCCACACTGATGAATATGATCATCGGGCGATTACAACCCGATGTCGGAACTGTGGAAATCGGTACAACGATTCATTTTGGTTATTTCGATCAACATTCCGATGATTTACTAGATCATGGCAATCAGCGCGTAATTGACTATCTCAAAGATGTATCAGAACTGGTCAAAACTTCTGATGGCAGTATTATTACCGCCTCGCAAATGCTAGAGCGATTTCTCTTTCCTCCTAATCAGCAATATGCACCGATCAATAAATTATCTGGTGGTGAAAAGCGACGCTTATTTCTCCTCAAAGTATTGATGGCGGCTCCCAATGTCTTGATCCTCGATGAACCGACTAATGATCTTGATGTGCAAACTTTAGCCGTTTTAGAGGAATATCTGGAAGACTTTAATGGCTGTGTGATTGTGGTTTCCCACGATCGCTATTTTCTAGATCGCACTGTGGATATGGTGTTTTCCTTTGAGACTGCGGGAGAAGTGCGGCTATACCCCGGAAACTATTCCGTTTACTTGGAATACAAAAAAGATGAAGCCGAAACTGAAGCAAATGACACAAAGGAGAAAGCGAATAAAGTTTACAAAGATCAGAAATCTAGCAATTTAAATACTGCTGTAGCTGAAACACCTAAACCCAAAGCTGAAATCAAAAAGGCTGTTCAACTTTCTTACAAAGAAAAACGCGAGTATGAAGAACTGGAGGCGAAAATCCCAAAACTAGAAGAAGAAAAAAGCAAAGTTGAAAAGAACCTCTATCACAATCCTCCTACTGGACATGCGGAACTACAAAAATTAGCTGGCCGACTGGCGGAACTAATCGCAGCGATCGACAAGTCAACTGAACGTTGGATGGAGTTAGCCGAACGAATTTAGGGTTTAATCTTATGGAGAGCGAAGATCTAGACCCATCACCCAACCCCTTCTCCCGCAGGTCATTGCCCAAATAAATAAAAAAGGCGCGTCGCGCCTTTTTTATTTATTTGGACTTACCAACGGAATAATTAATAGCGTAGCTCCAACTTAACAAACGTAACCACAAGCGAGGATTAGTAGGTTCAAGCCATATTTGACTACTACGGAGAATCGGTGGCAACCATCCGCCAACAAGCGCATTAATTAGAGAACTACGGGTAAAGGCTCCATAACTAGATAGCCATTTCAGTAAATCCTGTATCCCCGCCATTTCGAGAATCCAGAGAACAAGTTTGGGGTTTTTAAAAGCGGCAATGAGGGCAAGGCGATTGAACATCAACCAATTGAGCCGATCTTTAATAAAGCGATCGCTAACAGGTTGTGGTTCATCAGCTAGCAGTCCAAAGAAAGTATTCAGCATTGAGTTCACTCGCTCAGGAGGCAAGTGCATTCCCGTTGGAACCATCATTCCCTTAGAGAATAGCCAAGTAACGGCAATATTACTTTGATAGGCGTTAATCTGGCTAAGATCATCGGCTCTGAGTAAATCATGTTTCAGCGCTGTATCCAGTAAAGTCGCTAAACGGGGCAAATTGCGAACGAGAGAACCGAAGCCTGTAAACACAAGAGGTGATTGCAGAGAAGCAGCATCACCGATCGCTAAAATTCTATCAAAAGCACATTGTTTAGAATTCTCATTGAGGCTGTAATGTCCTGTGATATAGCCAAAGGTTGCTTTCTTCCAAGTCAGCTTCTCCATATCACAACGACGATATTCAGGCAAAATCGCGAAGAAGTCCTCATACATTTCCAGTAACGATCCCGGGTTTTCGGGATGGACTTGGTGATAGTGGAACAGATAAATCGTTAGTTCATCCTTTTCCGCAGGGAACAGTTCCCAAATTAGTTGTCTACCTCGTGAAATATCACCATGACTAAAGAGAACATCACCATATTGGGAATCCCATACATGCTTATCAAAACCTTCTAAAACTGCGCCCACAGTAGGACAAACGCTATCAAAGGCTTGTCCTACATTAATTTGCTGTGCGATCGCTGAAGCCGATCCCATTGCATCAATAACTAAGCGCGAATTTAAAATTACCTCGGTATCGGTTTCCAAATTCTTAGCAAAGATGGTCGCGCCATTATCGTTAATTACTACTTTTTGAAACTCAGTGCGATCGCAAATTACTGCACCATACTGATGTAATTTCTTGCTACAAATTTCTAACAACCGATTAGTATCGATCGCAATATTCAGCACTGTAGGCGTATGCAGCACCTTAGCCTTAAGATGTGGTGGATTATTGCTATCAAAAAACTTATTAAAGCCATCGACATATTCCGCCGTGATCATCGCTTCAAATTCTTCTTTAGTGAAGAGTCCAAAGTCGATGAGATTCTGAAATTCTACGCGAGAAATATTCCATTCGCGATTCATGCGTCCAAATGGAATGCGCTCCACCAAGCAAACGCGATAGCCTAACTTCGCCATCATCGCCGCATGGATTGCACCCAATGCGCCACCAAGATAGACGATGTCATAGATTAAATCTGGTTTGGCATCTGATTTTACCGAATTAGTTTGCGAATCTTCAAAAATCACTTGTTTGGGCGTTTCAGGATTTTTAACACTTTCCCGCCAACTCTTTTCCCACCAATAGACGCGATTGAGGTCATATTCGCCATTGGGAATCCGTTGAAAGAATTTCACAGTAAGGGGATATTGGTCAGCGAGGGCTTCAAAAATTGATTGATTGGGGGCGATCGGAGGTGGTTGTTTAAACTCGTATGGAAATGCTTGACGGACCGCTTTAGTAAAATGCTCAAGAAATTCCTTTTCCCCATCCATGATCTCATCAGACCATCGGAATATTTTGAGGTAAGTCGTGCGCTGCAATGTCCAAATAAATACTGATAATTGCACGATCGCTCCTGAACGATTTTGGCGATCAAGTATAAAGCCATGCTTTCCAACGGATTTTTTCCCCAAGGGAGGTTGATACTCAGACTGGAGCCATGTTTTCACGGCTGCAACTTGAGGTGTCGGAATCTCGATGTAAAGTAACTGCTGCATGGCTAAATCAATATCTTCAGTGTTCTCATTTTGGCATATATCGTGATGTGGATCAGATTCGCAAGTTTTCTAACTGCGTAATCCACTGATTAAAATGTGGACATTTTTCTCTGATTTTTACTAACCCAATTTTTTCAACTACTTGAGGCGCTAAACTGGTTTTTAATTTTTTATACTTTGGAATAACTTTTTCAAGTCTTTTAGAAGGAGCCGTAGTTACACCTTGGTTAATTAATTCTGGAGAAGAATACCTGTTACATTCCATTAACAGGCGATTAATATCTTTTTTGTATTGATCATTCTCAGGAAAGTCTTTATACAATTCTTCTAGATCAGTAAATATTAAAGCTTCAAATTCATGTAGTTGAATATAGGGTATAAATTGATAATGATTAATATCCTTGGCAAAAGCAGATTCTAACGCCTTAACTTTGAGATGAGAATCTAATATTTTATTAGCTTGTTCAAATCCTGGAAAATCAGTTGGTAATGCATACAGATCGAACATTGTTGTGAGTATTACTGGCTGACTATTTCTCTCTTTTAATAAACGATTAATCTCATTTTTTACCTTTGTATAGTTAGCCACCCCTCCTCCTATACCCTTAGATTTATTAGTTGGCACTAAACTATATTTAGTATCAATATCTAGATATTTCAAGTATGGATTTAAAACTTTTTTACAAATGCTCCCTCTGTCTGCCCTTCTACAAGAATATTTAAAATAACCATTAGCTATGGTCTCCCACCAATTATATTTTTATTCCATAGCTCAGACAATGAATATTCTTCTAGCCAATCTTCTAGATCTGCTTCAACTAACCTTTTAAAAGAAGATTCTCGATCATTTCTTTCAACAACAATAATTTCTTCTGGCCCAAAACAATCTACTAATAATGGTGATTGAGTTGCTAAAATTACTTGACAACGATTAGAAACACTATTAATCAAGCCGCCAATAATGCTAATAGCATAGGGATGTAATCCTAATTCTGGCTCGTCTAAAATCAAAACATCAGGCAGACTATCAGGAGGTTGTAATAAAAGCGTTACTAAAGCCATTACTCTTAATGTTCCATCTGATGCCTGATGAGGACTAAAAACTAAGTCAGTTCCTATTTCTTGCCATTGCAAAATCACTGTATTATTTATAGAAATTAATACAAAATCAGCAAAAAATGGAGCGATTTGTCTAATGGTTTCTACAATTCTTTGATAATATCGAGGCTGATAAACTCTGATTTGCAACAAAAATGCGGCTAAGTTACCTGCATCTTCTTTAAGATATTTATTGTCATAGATACTACATCTCTGCTTGAAACGTGCAGTTTGTGAAGTGTCATGAAATTGATAACTAGCAAAATTCTGCATTAAAAAAAATATGTTTCTAGCTACCTGATTCCCTGAAGTCGCTAAGTCAATTAATCTAGATTCTCTATGACCTGAGAACACAATCCTTTCCTTAGTTAAATTTGAATTTAGCATCCTAAGGTTAATGGAGATATTATCTAGTTGTTGTATGTTGGGATATTCCCCTATAGAGCTTGGATTTTTGGGAACAACATTTTCTGAAGACGAATTTAATAAATCATCAAATTTTTCTTCGGAAAATATAAATGTATCTGACACTGCATAAACTAAGTCAAAAGAATAATTATATCGACCTGATGTAGACTCAAATTGTAGATTGGATTGTATTTTTTTTGTAAATACTGCGCCATCAAACAGGAAAGAGTTTGCACCACCTGATTGCCCAACAAAAAGCTGTAATTGCCCAGGAGATCTCATCATCCAATGTAGCAACTTAAAAAAAGAAATAAAATTAGACTTACCTGAACCATTCGCGCCAATTAAAACGTTGATGGGAGATAAATCTAATTCTAATTCTTTAATTGATTTATAGCCTTTAATGCTGATGTGTTTAAGCATAGCGATCGCATAATTTCATACTTAAGGTTTGACAATCAAAACTCCGTAGGCTTCAGGATTGAGATATTTACGAACGGCGGCTTGGATGTCCTCTTTGGTGATGGATTTAATTAAATCGGGATAATTTAAAGCTGGCTCTAGCGAACCGACAATGCGATCGTAATAGCCATAGATACCAGCGCGTTCCTTTGGCGATTCATTGCCGAAGATGAAGCGATTGCTGACTTGAGTACGAATCTTGGCTAGTTCCTCATCGGTGACAGGAACTTCATGCAATTGGCGAATATGCTCACGAATTGCTTCCTCGACGATCGCCACATCCTCCACATTCAACTTCGCAAATACTTGGAAATTACCCTGCCAACGCATCGCCGAATTACTGACAGAAATGCGATCGACGATGCGCCGATTTTCGCGCAAGTCCTGCACCATCCGCGAAGTACGTCCACTACCGAGAATATTCGCCACAATACTCAGAGGATAGGTTTCCGATAATTCGGTCAAGCCAGCAACGCGCCATGTCAAGCTCAATCTAGCTTGCTTAAGACTTGTATCAGTTACTTCGCGCCGCACAATTTCGGTAAAAGACTTTTCGGGCGTAAAAGTCTTAGGCTCTGGTTTATCAGCGATCACATCTCCTTCAAAGTAATCAGCAATCACACTAATCATTTCGCTCACTGGTAGATTGCCAACCACCGCGATCGTCATATTTTGTGGTGCATACCATTTACGATGGAAAGCTTGCATCTGCTCCGAGGTAACTTTTTCGATCACTTCAACTGGCCCCAAAACTGCACGGCGGTAAGGCAACTGCTCATATACCAATTCGGAAATATGGCGATAAATACGGCGATCAGGATTGTCTTCACTGCGGCGAATTTCCTCCAGCACCACATGACGCTCACGCTGAAACTCTTCGTCAGGAATGCTTGCCTTTAGGACTATATCCAGTTGTAAAGGCGCAATTTTCACAAAATCCTTGGGTGCGACATTGATATAAAAATGCGTGTAGTCTTGACTGGTTGCCGCATTGGTATTACCACCATGCGACTCGATCGCCTGTTCAAATTCTCCTAAGCCAAGGCGATCGCTCCCCTTGAAAACCATATGTTCCAAGAAATGTGCCATCCCATTGATGTCATCACTCTCGACCGCAGAGCCAACGTTAACCCAAATGCTGAGATTAACCGCATCCACAGGAACCTGTTCGGCAATAATCTTAATCCCATTGGGGAGAATATGTTGAATGGGCGCAGATATTTGCGTTTTGGTAGCTAGATCATGATCGGTCACAGCTACATCTAACCGACGCGGAACGACGATCGCTGGCATGGCAATATTAATGGTTTTACTAAAAGAAGTTTGTTAAATGTATTTGACGCTTTGTGCCAGTTACTTTGTGCTAGTTACATTTAGGTTAAAAAATTTATAATTTTTCTAGTGCCTGCAATTTGTAATAAGCTTCTCGCAAGGTCAAGCTAGAACCTCCCACCAGCATAGCAGCAAAATCATGAGACTCATGGCAATCAGCGCGTGCTTTTGGGAGATTTCCCAAAAATAGGTACAAATCTCCCAGATATCTCAGCACGACCGAGGCCGTTTTCCGATCGCCCATCACCAAAGCCAAGCTGGAGCAATTTTACAATAAGTCTTCAATACGATAAAAGTTTTCTGTTTTTTTCTGGCAAAAATAAAACGCTGGTTTTTCTGGTGTGGATTCACCTCAAAAAATCGCTTTCAGGAATTAGCGAAGAGATCGAGGATTGCGATACCATAGACAAAACGCAGAGATTAGCTGATCTAGCTAAATTAAATCTTTGCGCTCAACCTGCAATCTACGAAAAGTAATAGAGATTAACGTGTCTGGGAATGTATCTATAGATTTGGTAAAGGATTTATCGAAGGATTTGGCAGAGTCAATCCAACGTACTCGCATGGCGGCGATCGCCTTAGCAAAATTGTCTACTGATTCCAAAAATGCGGCTTTAGAAGTGATCGCTGTGGCTTTGGAGGAACAAGGCGAATTGATTTTGGCAGCAAATCAAAAAGATGTCGTCGCCGCCCAGACCGCACAGTTACCGAGTGCCTTAATCTCCCGTCTCAAACTTGATCCTAATAAGCTCAAAAGTATGATTGCAGGGGTGCGCGATGTGATTCGCCTTGACGATCCTATAGGTGATCGTCAAATTCATCGAGAACTAGATGCAGGTTTAGTATTGGAGCGTCTATCTTGTCCTTTAGGTGTAATTGGGGTGATTTTTGAAGCACGTCCCGATGCGGTGACTCAAATTGCTGCCCTTGGGATCAAATCAGGAAATGGTGTCATCCTCAAAGGCGGTAGTGAAGCAGTAAATTCCTGTGAAGCGATCGCTTCAGTAATGCGTAATGCCCTAGAGACAATCTACGCAGCAACACAGGGCGTATCTCCCAATGTCGTACAGCTATTAACCACCCGTGCTGAAACCCTAGCACTTCTCAAAATGGATAAATTGATTGACCTAATTATTCCTAGGGGCTCCAATCAGTTTGTGCGCTATATACAAGACAATACCAATATTCCTGTTCTCGGTCATGCCGAGGGCATTTGTCATTTGTATATCGATGCTGCTGCCGACATGCATAAGGCGGTGGCGATCGCCGTTGATAGTAAAACTCAATATCCTGCTGCTTGCAATGCGATCGAGACTTTATTAGTACATCAGGAGATCGCCGCTAAATTCCTGCCCTTAGCCCAAGATGCTTTCCAAGCGCGTGGCGTTAATTTACTCGGCTGTGGGCGCACTCAACAAATTATTAATATTCAAGCTGCCACCGAGTCGGACTGGGCAAAGGAATATAGCGACTTAATTCTATCGATTAAAATTGTTGATTCTTTAGAGGATGCGATCGCCCATATCACGACCTATGGTTCTAAGCATACAGAAGCGATCGTGACCGAAGATCAGGCGATCGCTGATATTTTTACCAGTGATATTGATGCGGCGGGTGTTTACCACAACTGTTCAACTCGATTTGCCGATGGTTTTCGCTATGGCTTTGGGGCAGAAGTGGGCATCAGCACCAATAAAATGCCTCCACGCGGACCAGTTGGGTTAGAAGGTCTAGTTACCTATAAATACCTTCTTGTGGGCGATGGTCATATTATTGATGACTATATAGGGGCAAATGCTAAAGCTTTTACCCATCGGGATTTATAGAACCATTTGGCATTTTAATTTTTATAAAATTTTTATAAAGAAGACTAGAAAAACATATAAGAGACTTGCTGTTAATTAAAGTACATACGGCTTCGACTACGCTCAGCCAACGTTAGCTGAGCGTAGTCGAAGCTATATAAGCGCGATCGCTATAAATTTATTTCTTTAGAGGGACGATTTTTGTTAGACTAGGCAAAGTGTTTGAAGTCAATTGACAATAAATCTTACAAACCAACTTTCACCCTACACTTATTTAATTCTTGTCTCGGAGATAACCACACTATGGCTCGGATGTACTACGATACGGACGCAAACCTTGAATTTCTAGCGGGTAAGACGGTCGCAATTATTGGCTACGGTTCTCAGGGTCACGCCCATGCCCTCAACCTCAAGGATAGCGGCGTGAATGTCATCGTGGGGTTATATCAAGGCAGTCCCTCATGGCAAAAAGCAGAATCTGATGGCTTAACCGTTAAGACCGTTGCTGATGCTTCGGCGGCGGCTGACCTGATCATGATTTTATTACCTGATGAAACTCAAAAAGCAATTTACGCTACCGAAATTGCACCAAACCTAAAGGCAGGCAACACCCTCGCGTTTGCTCATGGTTTTAACATCCACTTCGCACAGGTTGTTCCTCCTGCCGATGTCGATGTAATTATGGTTGCCCCCAAAGGTCCTGGTCACTTGGTACGCCGTACCTATACTCAAGGTCAAGGAGTTCCTGCTCTATTCGCAGTTTACCAAGATGCCACTGGTCAAGCACGCGATCGCGCTCTTGCCTATGCTAAGGGTATTGGTGGTACAAGAGGCGGAGTGCTAGAAACCACTTTCCGCGAAGAAACCGAAACCGATCTATTTGGCGAACAGGCTGTCCTTTGCGGCGGCTTATCGGCTCTGATCAAAGCAGGCTTTGAAACCCTCGTTGAAGCTGGCTATCAACCTGAACTCGCTTACTTTGAGTGCTTACATGAAGTAAAACTCATCGTTGATCTTGTTGTTGAAGGTGGTTTAGCAAATATGCGTCATAGCATTTCTAACACTGCTGAATATGGCGACTATACACGCGGCCCTCGGATCATTAATGATTCAGTTAAGGCAGAAATGAAAAAAGTCTTAGCTGAAATCCAATCTGGTCAGTTTGCCCGTGAATTTGTCCTCGAAAACCAAGCAGGTAAACCAGGATTCACCGCAACCCGTCGTCAAGAGTCTGAGCATCAGATTGAAACCGTTGGTAAGGAGCTACGCGCTATGTTTAGCTGGTTGAAGAAAGTCTAGTTTTTCTTCAGCAATGGGCTTAAGTCCATTTTTCTACTAAAAAAGAGAGAGTGCTTTGCACTCTCTCTTTTTTAGTTTTGAATTAGCGCGGGAATGGGTGGATTATTGGGCGAATTAGGCTGTTTTTTGATTTTCATATAGGCTCCCACAGTCTGAACTGCCAGAGGTGCAGCGATCGCACTACCACCACCACCACCAGCATTTTCAGCAAATACCGTTACCACAATTTCAGGTTTTTCATAGGGAGCATATATCGTAAACCATGCATGATTAGGACGCGGGGGATCTTGAGCCGTACCTGATTTACCAGCCATAGCAATTTCGGTGGAGCTAAGAGATGAAGCAGTTCCAAACTCGAATACTGATCTAAGTGCTTTTTGCAAAGCCGCCAAATTGATTGGCGATATATTTAGAGACTGCCTCCATTCCTTAGCATCATTATCCTCAAGGAGAAAATGAGGTCTAATCTTAAAACCACCATTCGCAACACCAGAGGTCATCATCGAAACTTGAACCAGATTAGCTTGGACGTCACCTTGACCAATCGACATATTGAGGGTGTTGCCCACATACCAAGGTTCACCCACCACTTTCTGCTTCCACTCTGGGTCAGGAACCGTACCCTTAGTTTCTTCTTCCTTGATCTCGATGCCAGAGTATTCACCATAACCAAAATTGTGTGACCATTCGGCAAGAGTCCTTTCACCTACACGCATTCCGACCTGACCAAAAAAGGTGTTACTGCTGTACGCCATCGCTTCATAAAAACCAATCGTGCCAAAGCCCGCCTTGTTGTGATCCCAGAACTGAAATCCACCCACATCAAGATAGGGATAGGTAGCCAATACATCATTGGGAGTAAAAGCTTTACTCTCTAGCGCCGCCGCCATAGTGACAACTTTAAATGTACTTGCAGGTGGATATACCTGTAATGTTCGATTGACAAAGGGGTGATCTTTTTCTTGCAAACGGTTCCATGTTGTTTCGGAGATTTTGCCAGAGAACAGGTTGGGATCAAAGGCTGGATGACTGACCATCGCCAAGATTTCCCCATTGTTGGGATTCATCGCTACAATGCCGCCTTGCTGCTCTCCTAAAATCTTCTCAACAGCTTTTTCTAAATCAAGATCGATGGTGAGCTTGACGGCATTACCTGCTTTCGGTGGCTTTTGTCCTAAAATTCGTAGCACCTTACCAAAGGCATCAACTTCTACCTGTTGACCGCCCCATTCACCGCGTAGCATCTTTTCAAAGGCATATTCCACGCCTGCTTTACCGATGACATCGCCAGTGCGATAACCTTGCTCACGCAGTTTTTGCAATTCTTCTGCGGTTAGCTCACCCGTATACCCCAAGACATGAGCTGCTACATCGCCATTGGGATAATAGCGCACCGCCTCTGGTTCGACCTTTACTCCCGTTAGTTCCAGACTATGCTCCGAAAGAATGGTCACCAATTTAGGGCTGATTGCCGATGAGACCTTAACTAAATTAGGTGATTTATATCCCTCCAGTTCTAGTTTGTCCGTAATGGTTTTGGCAGAAACCCCTATTAACTCAGACAGCCGATTAATAATAGGTTTCCATTTATCCTTGGGTTGAGCTATTGGCCAAAGATAAACCACATGAGCTAATCGACTGGAGGCAAGAATATTACCTTTACGATCAAATAAACGACCTCTTTCAGGGGGTTTGGCGATGAGCCTAATTCGATTATTCTCAGCAAGTTGTTGATTGCTCTCCCCTTCAATCAGTTGTAAAAAGAATAGTCGTCCTCCTAAAATCCCTAACAGCATCAATACACCCAGCAAAAATAAAATCGCTGCTCGCATCCCTTTACCCATACTGCGCGTATTTTCGATGGGGTTAAAGGGAGAAGTTTTACGTTGTGTAAAGGTCATACTTCGTTTTAAGGCTTTTTTATGGGCTGATTTATCATTTTACTAAAAAGTGATCGCTTAATTGGTGATTTGTGATGATATGTAGCCCCAAAACCCCATTTATAGAGTGGCGGGGG
>CALRWX020000029.1:0-39213 GCA_943371975.1 Pseudanabaena sp. UWO311
CCGAATAGCAAGCTGCCTGCTACTGGTTCACGGATACCGTCAATGTCGACGGGTGGTGCTGCGATGAAGGCGATTACGAAGCAAATGGTCGCTGCGAGTAAGCAAGGGATCATGATTACTCCGAACCAACCTACATAGAGGCGGTTGTCAGTGCTGGTGATCCAGTTACAAAACTGGTCCCATATAGATGCGCTTTCGCGTCTTTGTACTGCTGTGGTCATTGGTTTATGATTGCGGTTGATTTATGAAAAAATGTATTTGACTTTCGCCAATGAATGAACTTTATCCTCCTTATTGAGTTTTGTAAAGTATTTATGCTTAGGATCTGTCTGTAGGGATACCCGATCGCTTTTTTGGTGGATTACCGCTTTTTTAGCAATTCATCAAAATCTAGATTGGCACTACCCAAATTTTTTGAAATTATCGGTATGGGTAGCGATCGCCACATTAGAAAATTGTTTAACTAAATCTGCTTTTAAAGCCTTATGCCATAATTTTAGAGAGTCGACTATGATCTTAACAAGATTTCAGGAAGTCATCATGATTGTTGAAACTATTTATGCACGGACAATTGAGGAATAAATGTCATGCGTAAACAGAATTATTGAATATACATCTCCCCTAGATGCTTTAGTAGCTTTGGCTGAGCAGTTATACATCTATGAGATGAAATATCAAACTGATTAAGTCGACTTTTTTGTGCAGTATCAAAAGTGCAAGACGAGTGATGATGATACGTTTGATTGGGCAAGTAATTACAGTCATTATCTAGCTTTACGCCAAGAATGAAAATGCAAGCTAAGAAATGTCGCGTAATAGTTTTAGGGATTATTTCGATCAAGTAGATCAGCTATTGCAAGTTTACCCTAATGTCGGTAGTCCTAAAAAGGAAAGGACGAACACGAAGGTAAAGAATCGTTGTAATGATGAATAAAATTCCAAATGGCTCCAATGTGATTTTCCAACTTCTTAGAAAAGGATAAAGTCTTTCTAACTAGTCTAGATACTCGTTGACGTAAGGTACAGTTGAATCGCTCAATATAGTTGATCTTTCCCCCCGTTTCTTTACCGACTGCCCTAAGACGTTTGCTAGGCAGGACAACTGTATAAGACGAGTAGAAATCAGTGTAAATAATCGCACATTGTCGATAGACTCTAGGCTATGATTGACGTAACTCAGCAACCATCTCTCTGAGACCTTGAGGACTCTGGCTATTCCAGCTAGTGGGATTTTTTCTGGCAGTAGTCTCTCTAAAAGATCATAAGTGTCTTGAATACGCTCTGAGACTCTCTGCCACTGTGGATTTTCTACAAATTGTCGACCACAGTCCCGACATTTATAATTTTGTTTGCCATGCCGAGTACTACCGTTTTTAACCACTGATACGGACTGGCAGGATGGACTTGACTCTGACATTGCTTTAATCTGTATCAACCATCTAGATATTTTCTCTCTTCCTTTCCTTTTTAGGACTACCCAATAGAGATGTTTAGATCTTGGATTCTTATACTTCACTAGCCTAGTAATCAATAGATTCTAATTTCAAATCTAAAGTAAATACCTATAAAATAGAGAGAAAAAAAAATCTCATGTAAGGTTATGGTGTGAGAAGTCAAAACACTAATTATTGACAGAAATAATCGTAATTTTATGGTATCTACTCCTCTCAAATTGCCTGAGCCAGACTTATCGAATAACTCTATCCATAAGTCAATTAGTAGCTATGGTATCGCTCGTTCCACCGTTACAGGAACTCCTCTTAGTGCTGAAGAACTCCGTAAGATTGATGCCTACTGGCGTGCTTGTAATTATCTAGCGATCGGAATGATATATCTGCGCGAAAATCCACTTTTGCGTGAACCCTTAAAGCCTACACATATCAAAAACCGCTTGCTAGGACATTGGGGATCAAGTCCTGGCATCAGTTTTGTCTATACTCATCTCAATCGTTTGATCAAAAAGTACGATCTTAGTACGATCTTTCTCGCAGGTCCTGGACATGGCGCTCCAGGAATTCTTGGCCCAGTCTATCTAGAAGGAACCTATTCTGAGATTTATCACGATATTAGCGAAGATGAAGAAGGACTAAAGCATTTCTTCAAGCAGTTTTCATTTCCTGGTGGGATTGGCAGTCACTGTACCCCTGAAACCCCTGGCTCGATTCATGAAGGCGGTGAGCTTGGTTATAGTGTTTCCCATGCTTATGGAACCGTGTTTGACAATCCTGATTTGATCTCCGTGGTGATGGTCGGTGATGGTGAGTCGGAAACTGGCCCCCTCGCAACAGCTTGGCATTCTAACAAGTTTATTAATCCAATTCGTGACGGTGCTGTACTTCCAATTCTGCATTTGAATGGCTATAAGATTAATAACCCCACGGTATTATCGCGAATTAGTCATGAAGAATTAGAAAGCCTTTTTATTGGCTATGGCTATCAGCCTTATTTTGTGGAGGGTTCTGATCCTGAATCGATGCACCAAGCGATCGCCGCAACCCTAGAGCAGTGCATTAACGAAATTAGAAGCATTCAACAGGAAGCGCGGAGTACAGGGCTTGCTAAACGAGCTAAGTTCCCTGTGATTATTTTGCGGACTCTCAAGGGATGGACTGGCCCTGCGGAAGTGGATGGACATAAGGTCGAGGGCTTCTGGAGAGCCCACCAAGTGCCATTATCAGGTATACATAATAATCCTGAGCATTTGCAACAGTTATCGGATTGGATGCTGAGCTATAAACCTGATGAATTGTTTGATGCATCAGGGAAGTTGATCTCCGAATTGAAAGAGCTTGCACCAACGGGTGATCGCCGCATGAGTGCAAACCCGATCGCTAATGGTGGTTTGCTACGTCGTGCTTTGAGAATGCCTGATTTCCGTAACTATGGCGTAAGCATCAATAGTGCAGGAAAAACAGAGGCAGAAAATACCAATCCCTTGGGTGTATTCCTACGCGATGTGATGCGCCAAAACATGGATAATTTCCGTGTGTTTGGTCCCGATGAAAATACATCGAACAAACTGCAAGCAATTTATGAAGTCAGTAAGAAGTTCTGGATTGCGGAATATCTGTCTGAAGATGCCGATGGTGGTGAACTAGCTACCGATGGGCGAGTGATGGAAATCCTTAGTGAACATACTTTAGAAGGTTGGCTAGAGGGTTATTTATTAACAGGAAGACATGGATTCTTTTCAACCTATGAATCCTTTGTCCATGTGATTGACTCTATGATCAACCAGCATTGTAAATGGTTGGAAATTAGCAAAGATATTCCTTGGCGATCGCCGATTTCTTCCCTCAATTTGTTGATTACTTCCACAGTATGGCGTCAGGATCACAATGGCTTTACCCATCAAGATCCTGGATTCTTGGATGTGGTGGTCAACAAGAGTGCGGCAGTGACTCGCATCTATTTACCACCCGATGCCAATACTTTGTTATCGGTTTCTGATCACTGTTTGCGTAGTACTGACTATGTGAATGTAATTGTTTCTGATAAGCAATCCCATTTGCAATATTTGAGCATGGATGAGGCGATTAAACACTGCACAAAAGGTTTAGGTATTTGGGACTGGGCAAGTAACGATCAAGGTACGGAACCTGATGTCGTAATTGTTAGTTGTGGTGATGTTCTCACACAGGAGGCTCTTGCTGCCACGATTCTGCTATGGGAGCATTTCCCTGAGTTAAAGATTCGCTTTATTAATGTGGTGGATCTATTCAAATTACAACCTGATACAGAACATCCTCATGGTTTAAGCGATCGCGATTTTGATTCGCTTTTCACCACTGACAAGCCGATTATTTTCAACTTCCACGGCTATCCTTGGTTGATTCACCGTCTTGCCTATCGCCGCACCAACCACAAAAACCTCCATGTGCGCGGCTATAAAGAGAAAGGCAATATTAATACGCCTTTGGAATTGGCGATTAATAACCAAGTTGACCGCTTTAGTCTGGCGATCGATGTAATTGACCGTGTACCGAAGCTGCAAAATATCGGCGCTCATGCCAAAGAAGCCCTTCGCAATCAGCAAATCGAATGTCGCCAACATGCCTACGAGTACGGCATCGACAAACCTGAAATTGTCAACTGGCGTTATTCTCATTAAGCCCACAGCCCTCTCCCAAAGGGAGAGCGGTGCAAATCAATAAGTTAAGTAATTATGAGCTTAAATTTATATCTACTCCGTCATGGTGAAACCGACTATAGTCGCACTGGTGGCTATTGTGGCGAACTTGATCCTCAATTAACAGAGAATGGCGAAAAAATGGCACAAGCCTTTGGCAACGCTCATAAAGCGCTCGCATGGGATGCTGTGTTTGTCAGCCCGATGAAACGCACGATCGCCACAGCCACACCTCTATGCAAATCCGTCAACATGGAAATGCAATTTCGAGATGGCTTGAAAGAATTACGTTACGGCAAATGGGAAGGACTCACCAATGAGTTTGTGAAAGAGAACTATAGCGATGATTATCTGCGATGGCTAACAGAACCTGCATGGAATCCTCCCACAGGTGGCGAAACAGCCGTCCAGCTTGCTAGCCGCGCTTCATTAGTAGTCGCCGAAATCCAAGAGAAGTATTCATCGGGTAACGTGTTAGTTGTTTCGCACAAGGCTACCATTCGCGTAATTCTCTGTAGTTTATTGGGAATTGATATGGGTCGATATCGCGATCGCATTGATGTTCCAGCCGCATCCCTTAGCATTGTGCAGTTTGGTGCGCTTGGCCCCATGCTCAAGGTTTTAGGCGATCGCAGTTTTATGGAAGCGGATCTAAGATCTTTCTCAGGTACTTAAGTAATTCACATAAAAAACCTTGCTACGCAAGGTTTTTTATGTGAATTGCTTCAATAACGCCGCAATTACCTGCTTAGATTTTGCTGTCCAGCCGATAATCCCTCCCTGAGCGCGAAGCATTTCTATAGTTGAAGATTTAAATTCTGGGAAATAGCTAGCAGTAGCATCTTCAATTAATAAAGATTCATAGCCGCGATCATTAGCTTCACGCATAGTTGTTTGCACACAAACCTCTGTGGTGACACCTGTAAATAGAAGATGAGTAATATTCTCTTTTTGTAAAATATCTTCTAGATTAGTACGACAAAAGGCTCCCTTTGTCGATTTGATAATGACTATTTCCTTCTCAAGGGGAGTAAGTTCAGGAATAATATTATTTCCTGCTTCGCCCACAATTAAAATTCTGCCCATTGAACCTTGATCGCCAATTTTGAGAGTCCCTTTACCGCGATTGAGTTTGGATGGGGGACAGTCCGATAGATCAGACGCATGCGCTTCGATGGTGTGAATGATTGGTAAATTTAGTGTTCGAAAGGTTTCTAATAGTTTTTGTACCGTTGGCACAATACTTTGTAACTGCATCACATCATTGCCTAGAGCGTCACCAAAGCCACCATATTCTAAAAAATCCCGTTGCATGTCAATAATTACTAGCGCAATATTTCCCTCTGTGGGCAATTCGTAATCGTAGGGCTGAGCAGCGATCGCAGACATAAATAAATTTCTCCTAATCAATAATCACAGGTCTTTCCCAGACAATGAGAACTACACATCCTTCTTCACTCCACACTTGATGACTGGTATGCGGAGCATTGATAATTACATCGCCTTTATTATATTTGCCATTAGCATCAGATTGAGAGCCTGAAAGCACAAAAATATGTTCATATCCTGAATGGGTATGGTGGGGAACTCTTGCCCCTGCTTCATAGCTAAGCAATGCAGCACTAGCTCCAAGATCACTTTTATATAAAGAATAAATTTGCACTCCTTGTCGAAATGGTTCCCATTGCAAATGTTCATAATGCTCACGAGTGAGCAGTTCAGGAAAGAGGCGAATTTGTTGATTGATAATCATTATTTTTTATAGTTGTTTTTAAGGGCGCTTCACGCACTTGAAAAAGTTTTTAATGTCCTGCCATTTTCTGCCCGATCGCTCCAAGATCAGCATCAGAACTTATGCTTTCATAGACGAATTTACCGTCACTCATCACTAAAATGCGATCGCTTAGGGTCAAAATTTCATCAAGATCTTCACTTACTAATAAGACCGCAACACCACGATTTCGGGCTTCCACAATTTGATTGTGAATATACTCAACGGCAGCAAAATCTAGTCCAAATACAGGATTTGCCACAATCAGTAGTTTAATTTGTGCCGCAGAAAGCTCTCTAGCTAGAACAGTACGCTGCACATTGCCACCCGAAAGATTACCCACAGGGGTTTCAGGAGACGGGGTTTTAATGGAGAAGACCTTAATTAAGTTTTTGGCAGCTTCACGAATTGCCTTGAATAGCAACAGAATGCCACCTTGCGCTTGGGGTGGGCGATCAAAGGTTCGTAAAGCGAGATTTTCAGCGACGCTCATGTGGGGAACACAGGCATTTCGCAGAGGTTCCTCAGGCAGTGCAAACACCTGATGCTTATACATTGCTTGTCTTGTGGCATAGTAGCGATCTCCATTAACAAAAATTTCGCCAGATGTAGGTATTCTCTGTCCAGAGAGAACTTCTACAAATTCTCTTTGACCATTGCCCGATACACCTGCAATTCCAACGATTTCACCACTCTTAATTTGTAAATCAACACCTATGACAGCTTCTAAACCATTGTCGCGATCGGCATGAATATCCCGTACATCTAAAACGAGATTATCGGTTAACACCTCTGTTTTAAGAACTTGACGGGCCTCCTTCGCTTCACCGAGCATCATTACTGCCATATCGGAAACAGATAAATCTTTAGTAAAGCCAGTACCTGCAAACTTACCCTTACGCAGAACAGTGACATGATCAGCAAAAGCGGTAATCTCACGAAATTTATGACTAATCATCAAGACGCTTAAGCGTCCTGCTGTCACTTCCTCGCGCAATAATCCTAAAACTTCATCAGCTTCTTGAGGAGTCAATACAGAAGTTGGTTCGTCAAGAATGAGAATCCGATTTTTGAGATAAAGTTGTTTGAGAATTTCTAATTTCTGCTTTTGGCCAGCCGCCAGTTGCGAAACCGGAGTATTTAAATCAATTTTGAACGGAGACGATGCCATAAATTCATCTAGATTGGCATGTTCTTCTTTCCAATTAATAATGCTAGGAGTATCAGGTCTTACAAGTAAAAGATTTTCGGCAACGGTCATGGCAGGTACAACCGTGAAATGCTGATAAACCATGCCAATTCCATAGCCGTAGGCATCACGGGGGCTATTGATGTCGCGCGATCGCTTATTAATCAAAATGTCGCCATGGGTTGCTGCATGAAATCCCATGATGCATTTGACCAGAGTACTCTTGCCTGCTCCATTTTCACCAAGCAACGCATGAAAAGTTCCTGCTTCCAACTTGAGCGAAACATTGTCAACAGCTGTAAAAGAGCCAAACTTTTTGGTAATATTTACCAGCTCTAATTCTGATGGTAAGTGTGATCGCAGGGTATCAGCCGAAACTCTAGATGGGATAATCACGGGTGGTATTGACTCTTTCATGGGTTCTTCTACAGACTCATTATCAGCTAAACCGCTAACCAGATTATCAGCTAGATTACTTTCGAGATCATCAGGCAGAGGTTTTTCCATAGCGGCGTACACTGAGTGTATCTTTGCGTATTTGCATAATTTAACTAGAAACTTTGCTTAATTGCTGTAGTCAATGTTTCAGAATCAGTGATGGCTCCAAATACACCGCCCTGCATCTCAATCATTTTTAACGCCGCGAGGTGATTGCCGTAATCGGTTGCGCCTGTGCAGTCCGATAGTATTAGACATTCATAGCCACGATCATTAGCATCGCGCATGGTCGTATGCACACAAACATCGGTGGTAATTCCTGACAAAATAATATTTTGAATACCTTGACGCTTCAAAATGAGATCGAGGTCAGTGGCGTAAAATGAGCCTTTTCCCGGTTTATCAATGATTGGCTCATTGGGTAATGGGTAAAGTTCGGGAATGATATCCCACCCTGCTTCACCACGTACTAAAATTTTACCGCATGGTCCTGCATCGCCAATACCTGCGCCAATTCTTTTCGATCGCCAGCGCTTATTTTCTGGCAAATCTGATAAATCAGGACGATGCCCCTCGCGGGTATGAATGATATGAAAGCCTTTTTCGCGAAAGAGGGTCAAAACTTTTTTGATCGGTTCGATCGGCGATCGCGTTAGCGATAGGTCATACCCCATTTTGTCTACATAACCACCAACACCGCAAAAGTCAGTCTGCATATCAATGATGATCAGTACGGTATTGTCTGGTCTGAGATCACCGTTGTAAGGATAGGGATAGGGCGTAGCGTTAATGTACATGGGCGATGAAATAGGAATGACTTATTTTACATTGTTAGCGATCGCTTGATCTAAGACTGTTCTCCAGCAACTTATAGGATGTAAAATTATAAAAAACTGACAAAGCCAGCTTTTTATAGGGTTTTACTAAATGAGGTGAAACTGCTAAGCATCAAAGTCCTTAAGTTTATATTGGGTAGTCCTAAAAAGGAAAGGAAGAGAGAAAATATCTAGATGGTTGATACAGATTAAAGCAATGTCAGAGTCAAGTCCATCCTGCCAGTCCGTATCAGTGGTTAAAAACGGTAGTACTCGGCGTGGCAAACAAAATTATAAATGTCGGGACTGTGGTCGACAATTTGTAGAAAATCCACAGTGGCAGAGAGTCTCAGAGCGTATTCAAGACACTTATGATCTTTTAGAGAGACTACTGCCAGAAAAAATCCTACTAGCTGGAATAGCCAGAGTCCTCAAGGTCTCAGAGAGATGGTTGCTGAGTTACGTCAATCATAGCCTAGAGTCTATCGACAATGTGCGATTATTTACACTGATTTCTACTCGTCTTATGCAGTTGTCCTGCCTAGCAAACGTCTTAGGGCAGTCGGTAAAGAAACGGGGGGGAAGATCAACTATATTGAGCGATTCAACTGTACCTTACGTCAACGAGTATCTAGACTAGTTAGAAAGACCTTATCCTTTTCTAAGAAGTTGGAAAATCACATTGGAGCCATTTGGAATTTTATTCATCATTACAACGATTCTTTACCTTCGTGTTCGTCCTTTCCTTTTTAGGACTAACAATCAAATGAAGGTGGCACTTCGTACCACCTTCATTTATTTGGGGTTCTATTTGTTGTATTTATGACGTTGGCGATAAGGTGATCGCTATTGATGACAAATAGAGATGGTCTTTCTTGAGAAGGGAGTGTCATCGACGGAATAAAATCTGTTTTCCAGCGATGGCTGTAGGTTACAGGTAAAGGCACAATGTCAGTCTCCGCAACCTTCTGCAATGCAGGTTGTGAATTGCTGAGTATACCTACTAACTGATTATTCTGATTACACGCAATAATTAGAGATGGCTTAGAGACAACCTCTGCACCATTAACAACCAATTGGTGTAAATCATTATCTTGCACCTTAGTTTGTCCAAATAATATCTTCCCAAGATCGATAATTATCACGTTATTACCTGAGATAGTAACTTTTGGAACTTGCTTTTCAAGGGGGATGACGCGATAAATTGCTGCGATTGGTAAAATAAACCAAGCAATGCGGAGACGAAAGGCTACATATTGTTGTTCAGTATCAGAGCGAAAATCTGAAAGTCTTTGAGATCGCAGAAAAGAAATGGCTGGCATGATTTTAATGAGTATTAATTGGGCTTAATGGGTAAGTTGCGCTAAAGTTTGTAGCAGTTCATTATATTTAAATGGTTTCGCAAAATATGCCGAGGCTCCTAGATGCATAGCTAAATCACGATGTTTGGAACCACTACGTGACGTAAGCATAACTACAGGAACATCTTTGCAGTTCTCATCGCTACGTGATTGTGCAAGAAAACCAAATCCATCTAGTCTGGGCATTTCAATATCACAGATTACTGCACTGACTCTGGAATATTGAGAGAGAGTTTGGAGTTTGCGTAATTTTCCCATTGCTTCATGTCCATCCTTCGCCTGTTCGACGCGATAGCCTGATTTTTCTAAGGTCATGGCTAGAAGACGGCGCACATTGATCGAATCATCAACTACTAGAACTGTAGTGCGCTGATCGCCTCTTGACGATGGCAAGGTTAAAGGTCTAGTGGGAGTTGTCTCCACATCAGCGATCGCCCAATCAAGAAGATTATCAATATCGACAAGTGGTACGATTTTGCCACCACCAAGAATTGCACAGCCCATAAATCCTGCTGGCATAGGAATTAAGCTTTGCACACCGCGAATGGTAACTTCCTGCTCACCCCAATAGCGATCAACCTGTAGTCCAAAGGGGACATTATTTCTCGCTACGATTAACATTAATGGCTCATCGACAATAGGACGATTTTCGGTTTCCACTTGAACTTGAGGGCGTGAAAAATGAAGGCGATCGCTTAATCTCAAAAGTGGTACGGAATATCCCTCCCAATCTAATACTTCTTGATTGGCAACTGTATAAATGGAAGTATCACGAATCAGCAGAATTTCCTCAACAGCACTAGTCAAGATTGCCATCTGTAAACCGTTACTTTCAAATAGTAAAACGCGAGCAATAGTGAGGGAAACTGGAACAGTTAAGATAAAGGTTGTACCTTTGCCAGATTCTGTCTCAATTCGCACGTTGCCGCCAATGGTAATTAGATTAGAACGTACCACATCCATACCCACACCGCGCCCCGATAGATCGGTTACTTGATCGGCAGTACTAAATCCCGATTCAAAGATCAAATCTAGTAATTCTGCTTCACTAGAACCATCAAGATCGGTCTCGCTTAATCCCATCTCTAGAGCGCGATCGCGTAGTTTGGCAAAATTTATACCATTACCATCATCACTGACCGTAATCACGGTTTGATTGCCCCGATAACCTGCGGCAATTTCGATTTTCCCCTTTGGTGGTTTACCTGCGGCGATGCGAGCCTCAGGAATTTCAATGCCATGATCAAAGGCGTTACGGACTAGATGTAAAAGTGGATCTTCTAAAATTTCTAGAACCGATCTCTCAACTAAAGTAGAACTACCCCGTACCACCAGATCTACCTGTTTACCATGATTTATAGACAAATCTCTTAATAAGCGAGGAAATCTCCCCAAGACTTCGCTGAGCATCCGCATTCTTGCTTTTGCGATCGCTTTTTGCATTTGCCGCGACGCTCTTCCTAGCTCTCTTTCTGTTCTCTCAGTGTCAGTTAAAGCAGTTTCCAAGTCGCTGGAGACTTCCTGTAGTTGCACTACGCTATCCATAACTTCCCGTGACAATATGTGGAGTTCACTATAGCGATCCATTTCTAAGAGATCAAAGCAATTAGCATAGGGTGTCAATTCTTCAGAATTGGACAGTTTGTCATCTGTTACGTCATCAGATGTATATAGTCCATTAATGATATTTCTTGTAATGGAATTTTGAGCAAAATTACTTGCAGTTAGTATGGGTTCCGATGATGTGACGACACGATCATAGGCTTCTCGAAGTTGAGCATTGGATTGTTCTAAGCCATGCATTCTTGTACTTAAAAGCTGTACCAAATCTCGCATTCGTTTTAGTTGTAGACGCAAGCCACTGCGTTCAGCATTTAACTCCCCAAAGCGATCGCTGAGTGCTTCTAAGTGATTGAGAGGTATCCGAATTGTTGCATCAGTGGTAGTTGGAGTAATTTCACTTGACAGGGGCGCAACCGATGTCTTATGTAAGTTGTTGTCTGAATCACGCGGATTATGATTAAGAATCAGAGAGTCGTCTTCATACCCCAGATCCTGATTTTTATCAAGATGACTATTGAGATTGAGATTGAGATCTGCTTGCCTTATGATTAACTGCTCTAATTTAGTAGCTGGTTTAGCGTCTTTAAGGTAAATTCCATTTTGAGAATCATTTACTGGTGACAGTTCAAACTTTTCGGGTAAAGCCTCAAATTGTCCGGCTAATACAAGGGCTTGCGATCGCCGCCAAACTTCTAAGGCGGCGGTAGTAACTGCACGCAAATCATTATTTTCATCTTCTAAAGCAAGGGTAATGCCTTCGCAAAGAAGACTAAATGCTTGTAGATCCAACATTTCCCCTAAGCATCCAAATTCTTGACTTGTGAGCTTAAATTCCTCTCGGAGTACTAGAGACTTGGAGTCAGCTAGCACATTTGTTAAACGTTCTAAACAAGCTTCTACTTCTGTCGCAAACATGAGGACGCGCATGTCCTGCCCTTCATCCTCGGATAGAAGATTAGCTTCATCCTGTACTGATAGATCTCCTAAGATTTCATGCAATTTGTTAAAGGGAGGAAGAATATATTTTTTTACCCATTCGGCTTTTGGAGCTTTACGCTGTTTATGAATAGCGGCAATTTTCCCCATGCCATCGATCGCACTTAGAAATGAGCTTTCTATTTCAGGCGCGATCACCGTTTGTTTTTTTGCCTGTAAAATTTTAAAAAAGTCTTCTAGGCAATGTGCTAAATCGCCAAGGACATTAAAACCCATCATGGCGGCTCCACCCTTCATTGAGTGAGTTGCGCGTAAAATTTTATTAGTCGCCGATCTCTGTAATCCGCGATCGCTTAATCCTAATAATTCTGTTTCAATATCAGCGAGAAAGTCTTTAACTTCATCGAGAAATAGCAAGCGCACTTCCCATTCACGATCACTGACTGTGGGTGGTGCTTTTACCCCTGATGTAGTAACGCCTGCTGTGCTTGACATATCGACTCTCCTATAAATGTATATGGCATTTCCCAGTCTAGGATTTTTTCCTCTCCAAAGGCGAAGAAACAGATTATTCGACTTTAAAGGTTTGTACTGAGGCTTGTAATTGATTAGCGACTTCTACCGTTTCCCGTAAAGCTATGGACACATTACGAGAAACTTCTGAAGAATGCTGAGACTGTCGAGACAGGGTGAACATCAACGATCTTACTGATTCTGAAGTTCGTACCTGTGAAGTGGTTGCAAGGGAGATCTCTTGGAAAAGTTCATTCACTTGTCGGGATACCTGCATAATTTGGCTCAAACTTTTGCGAGCTTCCTCAACTAGATTTGTCCCTTCAACTACCAGCACTGTACTAGCTTCCATAGCTTGTACTACTTCGCTAGTTTCCTGTTGAATACTTTCAACCAAACTTTCGATTTCCTTAGTAGCTGTTGCAGACTGAGCAGCTAGTGCGCCGACCTCCTCAGCAACTACCGAAAAACCTCGACCTTCTTCGCCTGCTAATGCTGCCTCGATACTAGCATTCACCGCTAACATATTCGTTTTCATCGCAATCTGATCGATCAGAACCACAATCTTAGAAATCTGTTGTGAGGCTTCGCCAAGGCGTTTTACTTTTTTAGCAGTCTCCGCAACGGTTTGTCGTAATTGCAAGATACTTTGTACAGATTGCTCAATGACTATACTCCCATTTTCCGCAATGTTTGCCGCTGAGATCGATGCATTAGCTGCTTGTCGAGCATTATTTGCAACCTGTTGGATTGAATTAGTCATTTGTTCAACGGATTGTAGCGCCGATTCTAGTTGTTGCGCTTGCGAGTTGGCATCTTCGGCAAGGTTCCTAATTTCAGCATTATTCGTACCAACCGATGTATTTACTAGACCCGCCGATTGTTTTACCTGTCGAACGATGTCCCGTAAGTTCTCAATAATAGCGTTGAAAAAGTCGGCGACAATACCAATTTCACCATCTGAGATCTGAGCGCGTACAGTCAAATCCCCACTGGTTGCACCTTCAACATCACTAACCAGACTAATTAATTCCCGTTGCAAGCTTTCACTGCGCTGACGTTCTTGCTCTGCCAAAGATCTCTGTAACTCTAATCTTTCGCGTTCCTGCTCCGCCAAAATAGATTGCTGCAATTCTTGATTTGTACGTTCTTGCTCCACCGCAGAGCGTTGCAACTGTAGATCAATAATGCTTTGTTGAGCACGATCGCGATCGCTAAGGTAGGAACGAATTAACTTAAAAGCAATTGTATAAGCAGCGATCAGGGCTGGCAAGGTCAAAAGCGTAAAAAACAGAGAAACAATCAGGCGTTGACTAAACGACTGGAAATCTCTCTGAGTTTCATTTTGAATTGCGGTTAGAGTGGTCTTAGTACCATCAGCATAAATCTTTTTCTGGGTTTCGTACTGATTGCTAAAAAGAATGCGAGAAGCTTCATTCTTTTTCCCCTGACGCACCAATTCAAAGGATTTTTTTTCTAAATCCACTAGCTTATTGTTAGCTTCATTAACTGCGGCTGCGCTGCTTTTATATGACTCAGAAGCGATTTTTGTAGACTCATCAATAACAGCTGAAAGCAGAGGATCGTACTTTAGATATCGCTCTTCCCATTTAGTATCACCTGTAACCGCAGCCATCCGTGCAGACATAGTGAGTACTTCGTCAAAATAGACGATTTGACCACTTAGTTCTTCTAATCGGAAGTTGCGTTCGGAAATCGAACGGAATCCTCGATAGATATCAAAGAGGTTCCAAGCAGAAAATCCAAATATGATTAGCCCTGCTCCCATAAACACTTTTAAGCCACGAATGATTTTCGTGTCTTCAGCAGTTTCAACTAATTGGGTTCCTACTACAGGTAGAGGTGGAAGTAGATTAAGGCGTTGTGGTTCGCTAACTACTTCTTTACTAGATTCCTTGACTGATTGTTTATTGGCAAGCATATATTTCACTAAATAATCTCTGCATTTGTTCCTATAAAATATCTACCAATTATCAATCAACCTTAAAGGTTTCTACTGATGACTGCAATTGACTGGCGACATCTGCGGTTTGCTGAAGGGAAGTAGAAACATCCCGTGAGGTTTCGGAGGAACGCTGAGACTGATTAGAGAGATTAGACATAAGCGATCGCACTGCTTCTGAGGTTTTTACCTGCGAAGTGGTTGCCGATGAAATCTCTTGGAACAATGTGTTTACCTTGCGTGACACTTCCACAATTTGGCTCAAACTCTTTCGCGCATCTGCAACTCGGTTTGTCCCTTCAACCACCTGTACTGTACTTGCTTGCATCGCCTGTACCACCTCGCTAGTTTCCTGTTGGATACTTTCGACTAAGCGTCCAATTTCTCTAGTTGCATTTGCCGATTGAGCCGCAAGCGCACCCACTTCAGCCGCAACCACCGCAAAGCCTCGACCTTCTTCGCCTGCTCTTGCGGCTTCAACACTAGCATTTAGTGCAAGCATGTTGGTTTTGAGCGCAATCTGATCAATGAGAACCACAACTTTAGAGATCTGCTTTGATGCTTCCCCTAATCGTTTTACTTTAGTTGCCGTGTCGTCAACGGTTTGGCGTAGTTGCAAGATACTTTGCACCGATTTCTCGATTTCTTCACTACCGAATTCCGCCGTACTTGCAGCTGCGCTAGAAGCTTCAGCCGCTTGTTGTGCGCTTAACGCCACCTGTTGAATAGAGCTTGTCATCTGCTCTACAGACTGCAAAGCTTCGTCAAGTTGTTCGGATTGTAAGGTTGCTTCCTGAGCTAGACCCCGAATTGATTCATTGTTATTGTTTACAGAGGTGTTCACCTGTAAGGTTGCTGATTTTACTTGCTTTACAACGTCCCGCAAACTTTCAACGATCGCATTAAAAAAGTCGGCAACAATCCCAATTTCACCCGCCGAAATCTGAGCGCGAACGGTCAAGTCTCCACTCGTCGCTCCTTCAACATCCGATAGTAATGTAATCAACTCACGCTGAATCGTTTCGTTCCGTAGACGTTGTTGTTCAGCAGTATTTTGCTTCTCGATCGCTAGTTGCAGACCATTAAAAGCAACACCCAACTGTTCGGCAGAATTCTTCAAGTAAGCGATTTCATCTTCTTGCCAAAAATATTTGTCTTGGCACTTATGCACGATTAACAGTCCATAGAGTTTATCAGCTTGAAGGATTGGCGAAACTAAGTTGGATTTGATCTGCAACTTATACATCAGTTCTAAGTGCTTCGGTGCAAATCCTGCATTAAGCACATCCGACGTAGCGGCAATCCGACCCTGTTTATAGCTTTCGATGATGCTGCTAGGGATGCAGGGATCGCTCAGTTGGGCATCAAAGGCACTGGTTAAGCCACGACCTACTGATTCTCTGGTGATGCGTCCTGCAAATTCTGCATCAAATTCATAGATGACGGCGCGATCGCATTGCAGGGCAGCACGAACATTATCTAAATAGTCGAGCAGTAGTTGATTTAAGCCTTCGTTGCTCTGCAATCGCGAAATATCACCCCGCAGTTCTGAAAGCTTGACTTCAGACTCTTGCAAAGCCAAGAAACGTTGCAGTTGTAACGCCATCATGTTGATGTTGCCGCCGAGTTGAGCCATTTCATCTTCGCCTTGCACTTCAAGGCGAGTGTCAAGATTACCTTTACCAAGTTCGACCACCGCCGCAGTTGCGTCGATGATTGGTTTGGTGGCGCGTTGAACGATTACGATCGCCAATACCGCCGCCAATACCGCCGCTCCCCCTGTTGCACCCAACAAGATTAATAGCAGTTGCTGTACAGGTTCAAGTGCAATATCAGTGTTGACGCTAATTACTGAGTCCCATTTCAAATCTGGTAATCCCTCAAGCTTTGGTAAAGGAGAATACCCTGCAAACTGCTCAGCTTGCGTCACTTGATCAATAGCTATGGTAGATCCAAGTTTACGTTTCTCGATATTTGGAACTAGTCCTGTAAAGTCATTTTTTAGATTGCGTCCAACTAGTTCTTTCTCTAACGCTACAAAAAACTTACCGCCAGATTCAGCAAAGTGGTACTTCTCACCACCAACAGTAAAATCCTTGATCAGTTCCTCAATAATGGATGCCTGCATTCCAGTGCGGACAATAGCAATAGTTTTTCCCGTACCCACATCTTTTACAGGTGCGGCAATATAAATACTAACGTTTTTATTGACAATTGATGGCTCAGGCTGACTAATTACAGCCTTATCGGTTTTGAGAACCTCTTTAAAATAGCCCTTTTCGGAGGCATTAACATGAGCGGGTTCTGTGCCTGCATCAATAATTAAAGTGCCATCTAGTCTGTACAAGGCAATACTGTCATACACAAGATAGCTCTTGAGATAATTATCGAGGATTGTCTTCTGCTCTGCTAGAGTTACTACAGCCTGCACCTTGGGATTATTAAAGATTGGCAGGTTCGCAATGGTTTGAATATCCCCGTATCGCTCTCGCATGAAGTATGCTGCCCGATATGCCATCCCCTGCGCCCGTAAGGACTTTGCTTGTCTAGTGGAGTTCGCAATATTTTGTCCAACATAATAATAAGTAAATGCTCCCACAGCCAGTAAAGGTAGAGTAATCGCGGCAACCGATACAACTGTAGTCTTAGTCCGTAAACCAAGAGATTGCCACCATCGCCCAATTGAATTTTGTTGCCGTTTGGGAGATGGCGGGACAACAGGTTCGGCAGAAGCAATTAGCTCAAGATTCGGGAAAGAACCTTTACTAGAGACATGATCAGTGGGTTTGGTTTCGTTACCATTGTTCCCATTATTGTTAATTGTTTCGGGGCTATCAGAGCGAGAACGTGAATCGAGAACCATGGGACTAACCTCTGTGGGAGTGAGTAAGCTTTGAGATAAGATGAGCTTTGGGATTAGAACTTGTAATTAGAACTTGTAATTAGCGATCGCATCAGCATCTAATACATAGATGTTGGTATTGGTTCCTCCTAACTGAGCCACCCAACCGCGCAAAAATGGCACAGTTTCGGCAGGAGTTCTTGTCTTTGGTAATCCTAGATGCGAGACGATCTCCACATCACTGATACGCAGGACGCGACCAATGCGATGGACACCTAGCCCTAGAAATGCAGTACCAATGTGTAAAATGGCGATATGAGTCTCGATTAGCGTAGAGTCAAGGGGGGCAAAGCCTAGCAATTGCGGTAAGTCCAACACCCAAAAAATGTTGCTCCGATGTTCCACTAGTCCCATCAAGCAGTCATGAACATTGGGCATTTGCGTGAAGCGTTCCGACGACAGTACCAAGGTTTCACGCACAAACTTTAAGGGCAAGGCTATGGTGACATCTTGATCGATCTGCAAACTCAAATAGGGCAATCCTGCGATCGCATGAGCTTGTTCTTCGCGTAATTCGATGGTCAAGTTACTCATATCAGCCCCCTAAACTCAGCGATCGCACCGTTTGCACAATCTCATCCTTAGTAAAAGGCTTAGTGAGGTATACATCTACACCTTGTTTCATTCCCCAGAGGCGATCGAGTTCTTGATTTTTGGAAGTACAAGCAATTACAGGTACTTTCTTGGTGGTGGCAAGTTTTTTGATAGCTCGACATAGCTCTAACCCACTCATTCCAGGCATTACCAAGTCTGTAATCACCACATCTGGTTGAGTCTTCTCAAACTCCTCCAATCCTTCCGTCCCATCAGCAGCACTTACCACAGCATATCCCCCCTGCCGTAGGTACTCACAGATTAATTCACGTTCAGATTTCGTGTCTTCTACAACTAATACTGTAACCAAGATGTTCTCTCCTTGCGATGTCTATAATATAGAAGCTAATGCGGGTAGATTTTAATGATGCCTGAAAAACAAAAAGTTTACTTAAGCAACAGAGCGAACGGCTCGAAGGATATCCTCACGAGAAAATGGTTTGGTAACATATACATCAATTCCTTGCTTCATTCCCCATAACTTATCAAGTTCTTGATTCTTGGAAGTACAAGCGACAATTGGCAAATCCTTAGTGTCTTGATTCTTTTTCAAACTGCGACATAGTTCTAAGCCACTCATCCCTGGCATTACTAAGTCAGTAACTACAACATCAGGCAGCCTTTCTTCGATTTTTTTAAGAGCCTCTTGTCCATTAGGTGCACTGATCACGCTATAACCACCTTCAACTAGATAACTAATAATCAGATCTTGCTCAGAAGCATTATCTTCAACTACAAGAATCGTTGTCATTATTCTCTCCTACTAGTTTTATTTGTGTTGTAAATTTTATTAGGGTTTATTAGAGAAATTAATAAACATTTAGCAGATAATAGTTCATCCTAGATATCACTCCTATTCTTAACTTGTTATTGGATTTTGCAATCCTTAATAGAATATCAAGATAACATATCTAGAGATTCTCTATTTACCAATGGCAACTTCAAGTTTTAAGAAATCTAAGATTAATCATCTAGTTATTAATTATCTACTTACATCAAATGACGCATCATCATCTTCAGTAGATCAGCTTGCATAAATGGCTTGGTTAAATAGTCTGTGGCTCCTGCAATTCTGGCTCGAGCGCGATCGATTAAGCCTCTATTCCCAGTCACCATTACAATCGGAATATCCTTTAAGCTCGAGGATTTACGAATTAAAGAACACAGCTGGTAACCATCAACATTTGGCATTCCAATATCGAGCAAGATTAAATCAGGACAAGTAGATGTAATCTTCATCAAAGCTTTCATAGAGTCCTGAATGAGAGTGACGTTAAAATCTTCATTCCCCAAATAGCTGCTAATAATACTTAGCATTGATTCGCTATCATCAATACAAACGATTTTCCATGTTTTGGTGGGCTGGCTAGCAAAAACTTGTGCAATAGAGGAAATATCTTCGGCTCCGTTGGTTTCATCCGTGAATGTCTCTAAAAGCTTTTCAATATTTTCTTGCTCCTCTTCTGGCTCTAAATAATAAGTACGCGGCAACATATCAAACGGAGATAAAGGTTCCCTAAGTAGAATTGAGCCATCATTAATTAAGGGGATAAGTTGTTTGGCGATCACTATAGGATCTTTGCCTAGTAATGCGCCCAACTGAACAAAGTTAAATCCACGGAGAATGCGTCCTAGCCTTTGAACAGTTTCGAGCGACATTCGTTTTGCCGCAGTTGTTTGGCTAACTAGATAAGGACATTGGTAGGGAGATGAAATTGTGGGGCCAAGGTTGTACCATATTCGCAATCTTTGTTCGACAACTTCTAAAATCCGACTAACTGATAGACTGCAATAGGTGTTTTGCAGTAAATGCTCATAATGCTTGGTATTAAATTGCCCATTGGCTAAACGGAGAAAAGATTCAACTACTTCTTGTATCATGCGAGCAATCATTTTACTCGCCATAGGGATTGGCAGATGGTTCTCATTGACTAGCCAGAGAATGGCGATATACTCAATGCAGAGGATTTCGCTAGTAACTTTGTACTTGGCATTATCTGGGGTCGGATCGTCAAACATAAGTCGAAGTTGCGATCGCAATTTATCGTCTAAGGCTGGTACTTCTCGACTAAGGGCGCGTAAGTGCCTCTCTAGTCTTTCAAAACTTTCTAGGGAATGGGAGGCATATACAACCTTTCCTGCTTTGATATAAAATGACCAACGAATGCGATCGCGCAAAACATAAATGCATCCGTCCTTACTGGACTCCAGACTTTGTAAAATATCCCTCGCCGATTGTGTTTTATCTTTAGCCACATCAACATCAGCACAAGTCATGGTTTGCTCCCACTACGAAACTTAATTGATAGAAACTTAATTGATATTAGAACTCAGGCTCGGTTCCCCCCCTCGACTTTAGTGGCATACACTCTTTTAAGACCATAGAGCTAGAGTAAGTTTTTACGACTTGCTAAGTCTAGTAGACTTAAATTATAGGTTTTGCTCAAATCGCTACGACCGCTAAAAGCGATCGCCCACAGCAGAATTCAACTCTTTAAATTTATACTTTTTATTAAAGCATTATTTATTTTCTTTGTTAAGTTTTTGATTATACAATTCACCCTAAAAATTGAAAGTAATTTTCGTGATTTAGCATTATATCTAGATACAAGCTAAAACAAGCTTACTTAAAAGGGGGGATGAATAAAATATTGCTAGTCACCTCGGCTCTCCATATGTCGAGATCCATAAAGATTTTTTGTAAGGTTGGAGTAGAAACTATTCCTACAAGAACGGATTTTTTGTCGGTAAAAAATGACGACAGCAAAATTTTCGCACTAATTTTAGATTTATTGCCTAGTGCCGAAGCTCTTAAAGGTATAACTAATGCGATCAAGGAATATATTGAGCTATTTAGAATATATTGAGCTATTTATTTGCCAATTGGCAGGATGGGCATAAAAGTCCAAAAAATCTCATACAACCCGCCATCTCTTTGGAACTTTAGGTGTAACTAGAGGCATACATAAAACTACAGGTACTTGTTTACGTCATGGCAGTCTGATTAAATAGGCGCTAGTAATATTACAAAATTTATAAATCTATATGAGCAGGGGCAACGGGAAAAAGAGCAGCTGCATTAACATGATTTGGATTGTGCTGGCATTGGCGGCCCTCGGCACTGGGATGGGAGCAGCGATCGCTTCGCGATTATTTACTTATCGTGTTTCCTCCACAACTTTAGATAGGTCAAACCCAGATACCCCGACCAATAACATTTCTAGATCTCCGTCATTCTGTCAATATAATGCGCTAGATTCGGTAACTGCTTCTCTATATCAGGTTAGGGCAATCAATGTGATCGCGAATGATCCATTACCTAGTCTCTCAAATTTAAGTAATACGATTAATGGTGATTTACTAGCAAGTTTTACTCCTGCTCCGTTTCCACAGATTAGTGATCGGGCGCGTGGGGCAAAAATCCCAATTATCATGTATCACGATATCACCGCAGTTAAGGATGTCGATTGGGATGTCACTCCAGAAGATCTTGAGAAGCATTTTCAAGATCTTCAAGATGGTGGATACAATCCAATTACGATGGATCGCTTAGTTAACCATTTGCGGACAGGTGCTCAATTGCCTGACAAGCCAGTATTACTGACCTTTGATGATAACTATGTCGGTCAGTACAAATATGCTTTTCCATTGCTCAAGAAATATAACTATCCTGCTGTGTGGTCAGTGCATACTCGTTTTATAGGTACGGCAGGTAAAAAGCCTAAAGCAACTTGGGATCAACTGCGGGAAATGCAAAAAAGTGGTTTGATCACTGTTGCTTCCCATACTGTTAATCACTTCAATATGAAAAATCTTAGTGATTCTGAAATTGAGAGAGAAGTATTAGAATCCAAAAAAGTACTTGAAAAGGAATTGGGTATTCCCATTGATTACTTTACCTATCCTGAAGGTGATTTTACAGAACGTGTCAAGGACAAGGTGAAGGATGTTGGCTACAAGGCAGCACTTTCAATGAGTCTTAATCCTCGTCAAGAGCGATCAGCGAATGAATCGGAAGACTTACTCTCCATTATGCGCTTTGGACAGTCTCGCTTTAGTGATGCGATCGAGCAAGCTTCAAGTGGAACTTCTAGTAATCAATCGTCCCTTTTACCAGCAGTGAGTAATGGAACCATTAATTTTACTACTCCTGTCGAGAAGAAAAAAGTAACCGTTGATGGATTAAGTCTTACTCTAGTATATGGTGGTCGAGCAGTCACAGCCCATGCTGATAAACGCGCTCAGGTTGCCGAAATTTTATCAGCAGTTCCTAATGCGATCGCAGCTGTAGATGGAGGCTTTTTCTCCCTAGAGCGCATTGAAGGGAATACAATGATTGGTCCTGTGATGAGTCAATTTTCAAGTAATTCAGGACTATTTAATACTGGAAATAAAGGAGAAAATCCATTACTCAATGGTCGTCCACTTGTTTTAATTAGTCCTAAATCCATCAAATTTATTCCCTTTAATGCCGCTAAACATACTTCACGAGAAGCAGTAAAGTCAGAATTACCCGATGTAACTGATGCCTTTGTTGCCGCAGGCTGGCTAGTTCGTGATGGTAAACCCCAATCTTCCGAATCCTTTGGTAAGCTGTATGGTTTTGATGCTAGTCGCGATCGCGCCTTCTGGGGAATTGATCGTTCAGGCAGACCTGTGATCGGTGTAACGATGGAAATGATTGATTCTGTCGGCTTAGGCAAAATTTTAGCAAAGGCAGGTTTGCAAGATGTCGTCATGCTTGATTCGGGGGCTAGTGCTTCCCTTGCCTATCGTGGTAAATCAGTCATGGCGTATGAGCCTCGTTCTGTCCCCCACATTGTCGCACTCTTACCACCCGATCCTGCCACTGTAGAAACTGCTGAAAAACCTAATTGTCCTGTCAGTTTAAATAAATTTTAGTTATTCATTGAGACTTACAGAACTAAGTTATTTACTGTTCTCTTTTTCTTGAATCGTTAAGCGATCGCAAATATGAGCAGTTATTTCTGCTAGTAGGTTTGTTGAAACTTTTGGGTGATCGCTTAAACCATCAACACTTTCACCACACAAGTGATCGCCCCTCAACAAACCAACATTATCAAACAGCGATCGCCCCTAATCTCAATCAAAAAGCGATCGCCTCAAACATCCACACTTTCACCACACAAGCGATAACTCCGAATAAACCAACAACGTCAAACAGCCCCAAACATAAGTTAAAATTAAGAAAATCCCCAAATATACATAATGACTAAGCTTTAAAATGAGATTTGAGTGGGATGAACATAAAAATCAGGTTAACCTTGCTAAACATGGATTTGACTTTGTAGACGCTCATCTGGTTTTTAATATCCCTATGGTTGTTGAACTTGACGAAAGTGAAAACTATGGAGAAGATCGATATATCGGTATTGGTTTACTTCAAGGTCGCGTCGTAGTTGTTGTCTACACAGAACCCGACGAACAAACAATTAGGATTATTTCATTAAGAAAGGCACTATCTTATGAACGCAGATACTATGAACAGTATGTCGAAGACTGATTGGGAAAGAATTGATGCAATGTGTGATGAAGATATTGATACATCTGATATTCCGCCGCTAACAGCAGAGTTTTGGACTAAAGCAAAATTGAGAAGTCCTAAAGAAATTACAACATCGGTTCAAATTGATTCTGAAACTTTTGCTTGGTTTCAATCGCAAGGAGAGAATGCGGCTCAGCAAATGTCAGTCGCTTTAAAAATTTACGCAGAAGCACACAAGTCTTATATCACAACGGTAAAAGCTTAGAATTTTTGTCAATAGCCCCTCCTCTCAATCAAAAAGCGATCGCCCCTCAACAACCAACAACATCAAAAAAGAAAATTACATGAGCTATGTTGAATTTAAGCAATAGCAAGTAAAATGTGAATATGTTGATATAGGGCTTAGTATATGAACGCTGTTAAAGAAACTATTTTAGATAAGCTTGAACATTTGGAAGCTTTATCTGAGCCTGTTTTATTGGAGGTTTTAGATTTTGTTAGTTTTTTGGAATGGAGACTAAATACAAATCAAAGGCTATTTCTGACAAGTTCAAGTTTGCATGAGACTACTTTGGAAGAGGATACAGGTTCATTTTTACTTGGGATTGCTTCATCTTTTACTAGTGGTTTATCCAATGAAGATTTGGGATGTTTACCAACTGATGGTGCAGAAAATCACGATCGCTATCTTTATAATGCTCAAGTATGACTGAGATGATTTTTGCTGATACGTTCTATTGGGTGGCGTTACTCAGTCCTCGCGATGCTTTCCATAATCAAGCGTTCGCTATTACAGCAAAACTTGGTAAGACAAAAATTATTACAACTGATGAAGTGCTTAGTTTTGAAACATCGCTGCGCTTATCTCAATGGCTATGTCTATTCCCCTAAGTATATTTACTCAGTGCCTATTTGAGATGCTCTCAAATACAATCTCTAAATTCACCAGCACGATTATCACAATTCCCCTCACAACTAATTTGCGCCGTGCAGCTTTACAAGCTGTTTACTGATTTCTAACGGTCAAGGTGGATTAAATCAAGACTCAGTCTCACTTTGTCATCAACTTCGCGTACTAGATAAAACTCGCTTGATTAAGAGATTAGGGCAGCTAGACATAAACGCGATCGCAGAATTAGAAAGAATTGTCCTATTTACCCTTGGATATCAAATTTCGTGACAATCCCAAATTGCCCATGTGACCCATCAACTGATCGCTAAAGCTACTGATTTTGTTAATTTATTCTCTTAGATAGCGATCGACTATGCAGACAAACCAAGTAACCGAAAATTTATCTCTACCTTTTGAATCGCTCATCGACATGATGCGATAGCAAACAACTTAATTGATACTAGAAAAATGTATTAGGAAGCTAAATCAAATGCCAGAATTACTTAAAAGAATCACAATCAACCCCAAGCAATGCGGTGGTCGTCCCTGCATTCGTGGCATGAGAATTCGCGTCTCAGATATTCTCGACTTATTTGTGGCTGGACTCAGTGCCGAAGAAATTTTAGAAGAAATGCCCGATCTCGAAAGAGATGACCTAAAAGCAGCACTAGCCTACGCATCACGTAAACTCAATCATCCCGTATTAGTCGCATGACCATCTGGATTGATGCCCATCTATCCCCAGAGATCGCCCCTTGGATCTCTAAAACCTTTAACATAAGCGCCTTCGCTTTACGAGATCTTGGTTTAAGAGATGCAGAAGATCCTGAAATCTTTGAAGTAGGTAAAGCGCAACAAATTATTTTTATGACCAAAGACAGTGATTTTGTCGATCTAGTTGAACGACTCGGATCGCCACCACAGATCATTTGGCTGACATTTGGCAATACATCCAATGCCCAATTGAAAGGCATTTTAAATACTACTTTACCTAGAGCTTTAGAAATTCTAGCTACAGGTGAATCTTTAGTAGAGATTAGCGGAAACTCAATTTAAAATTATTAGAACTTATGCAGACAAACCAAGTAACCGTAAATTCATCTCTACCTTTTGAATCGCTCATCGAAATGATGCGATCTGTAGAACGTTAAAAATTTAAATTTATATAGAGGTGAAAAAATGTTAACTACTGTTGAAGGAATCTATCGCAATGGACAAGTAGAACTTGTGGAAAGCACCAACAATCTACTTGAAGGAACGCGAGTAATTGTTACTTTCCTAGAAACTAAAACAATTGACCTAGCCTCTCAGGGCATTGACAAAGCCCAAGCAGAAATTTTGCGAACAAGTCTAGTCACCTTTGCCGAAGACTGGAATAGCCCTGAAATGAGCATTTATGATGACTATGACGCAGCCAAAGCCAAACTTTAAACGGGGCGATATAGTTCTCGTATTATTCCCAAACTCTGACTTGATAACCGCCAAAACTCGCCCCGCGATAATTGTGCAAGCAGACGATTTGCAAACAGGACTACCTCAGATTATTGTCGCAATGATTAGCAGTCAGATATTTCGAGCAGGACATCCTAGCCGTGTTAGCATTTTGCGGAACTCGCCAGAAGGTCAACGGTCAGGAGTGCTCCTTGATTCTGTAATAATGACTGACAACTTAGCAACGATCGCCACATCAGCAATTTATCGATTAATTGGTTCGATTCCAACAGAAAATGTTGATGCAGCCCTGAAACATACTCTAAATTTGCAGTAAAAATAGTTTTTATCAGGCGATCGCTTTCAATACTTGTTAAAATAAACTGATGAAATATAAGTGGGACGAAAACAAAGCAGTCAAAAACTTGGCAAAGCATGGAGTTTCTTTTGCCGAAGCCAAAACATCTTTGACGATCCGATGTATGTTGATTTCTATGATCTAGACCACTCAGAAGACGAAGAACGTTACTTAATTGTCGGCGAATCAAAATTGTCGGCGAATCAAATCGAGGACGATTGTTAATCATTTCCTATACAGAGAGAAGAGAATTAATTCGGGTCATCAGTGCCAGAGAAGTTACAAAATCGGTGCGTGAAGCATATGAAGAAGGCTGAATTAGAACTAGAAGACGACCTTAGACCCGAATACGACCTCAAAAGTCTGCGTGTCAGAAAACTAGGCTCAGGACGTAAAAGCTTTGGCGGTTCAACTGTGCGTCTAGAAACTGATGTTGCTGCAATATTTCCAAACGCCGATGCAGTTAATGAAGCCCTAAGATTCCTAATTAGAGTGACGCAACAGAAACAATCCCCTATGAATACAACATTGTCTAACACTCAGGAAAATAACCCCTAGGGTGGTAGGGGTATTTCAATTTATTAGGCGATCGCCTCATCAAATATATTTTAGAATCAATATCTGGAGAATAAAAAATGCCAGTGCCAACACTAAGTAACGAACAAGTTGTAGAACTTGTTAAACAACTACCTCAAGAGCAAAAAATAGAAATTTTTAGATTCCTACTGCTTTCTCAATGGCAACAATGGCAAGACTTATCTAGCTATGGCGCGGATAAAATTAAACTTGCCACAAAAGAGCGTGGCTATGACTGGGAAAAGATGTCAGAAGAAGAAAGAGAAGAATTTATTGATTTAGTTGTCCACGAAAAATAGTGAAATAAATAATGGTTATCGAATGCGCCGTAATCAGTAACGCAAGCCATATAGTCACAGGAGACAAACACCTTTTATCCCTTGTTAAATATCATGACATTGCGTTCGCTAAAGCTACTGATTTTGTTAATTTATTCTCTTAGATAGCGATCGACTATGACGCAGCTAAAGCTAGACTCGAAACGGGCTGATGTTTTGATTTATCAAGCGATCGCATTGCAAATTAGAGTCTAGGCGATTGGCTAAACAAAGTTGAATAACATACTATGATAAAGTTTTAGTTAGACACTAAAAAAGGCACTTGCTAAGCAAGTGCCTTTTTTAGTAAAAACTTCTAAACGTTAACTTCAGCAGGTTTAACTTGAGCTAGTAAATTAGTGAGAAATTCACCTTCGATGACTTCTGTTTCTAACAGCTTCTCAGAGATAGACTCTAGCAAATCACGATTTGCATGGAGAATTGCTAGTGCCTTTGTATGAGCATTTTCGACAATCACTTTGATTTCCTTGTCGATCGCTTCCGAAGTTGCAGGACTGACATTGCGTGCCATCTCCATACCACCGAGGAATTGATTTTGTTGCTTTTGGTAGGCAAGTGGCCCCAAAACTTCACTCATACCGTAGCTAGTCACCATTTTGTCTGCGAGTTCTGTAGCACGTTGTAGGTCATTTGATGCACCAGTTGTAATGCTACCGAAAATGATTTCTTCTGCCGATCGCCCACCGAGGAGAGTCGCGATTTGGGATTCGATTTCTTCTTTACTTAATAGGAAGCGATCTTCTGTTGGGAGTTGCAAGGTATAGCCGAGAGCCGCCATACCGCGAGGCACGATGGAGATTTTCTCAACTTTGCCGCTACTGGAGTTAAGCGCACCCACCAGAGCATGACCTACTTCGTGATAGGCAACAATCCGCTTCTCATTCTCATTGAGAACACGGCTTTTCTTCTCTAGACCAGCGACTACACGTTCGACAGCCTCAGCAAAATCTTCAAGTAAGACAGTCTCACGTCCAGCACGAGCTGCAAGCAGAGCTGCTTCGTTAACGAGGTTCGCAAGGTCAGCACCAGCAAAACCTGAAGTACGAGTAGCGATCGTTTCTAGATCAACACTCTTGTCAAGACTGACTTTAGCAGCGTGGATTTTGAGAATTGCTAAGCGACCGATCTTGTCGGGGCGATCGACTAAAACTTGGCGATCGAAACGACCAGGACGGAGCAACGCTTGGTCAAGGGTTTCAGGGCGGTTGGTTGCCGCAAGAACGATTACCGTCGTTCCATCTACTCCGAAACCATCCATTTCGGTGAGCAACTGGTTGAGAGTTTGTTCGCGTTCATCGTTACCGCCGTACATACCACCACTAGAACGAGCTTTACCGATCGCATCAAGTTCATCGATAAAGATGATACAAGGTGATTGTTTTTTTGCTTGCTCAAATAAGTCACGAACACGGGAAGAACCAACACCAACAAAGAGTTCTACAAATTCAGAACCAGAGATACTGAAGAAAGGAACCCCTGCTTCACCAGCAACAGCCTTAGCAAGGAGAGTTTTACCAGTTCCGGGAGGACCAACTAGCAATACACCTTTAGGAATCTTTGCGCCAATTTTGGTGTACTTCTCAGGAGTTTTAAGGAACTGCACAATTTCTTGAAGTTCTTGCTTGGCTTCATCGACACCTGCGACATCGACAAACATCGTTTTAGTCGCTTCACCTTCGACATATACCTTCGCTTTGCTCTTGCCAATCTGCAAACCTCCTGGGCCGCCACCGCCACCGTTGCGATTAAAGAGTTGAAAAATGCCGACAAAAATTAGAGGAGGAATTACCCAACTAAGTAAAGTACCGATCCAATTATCTTTTTTGACTGGAGCCGCCGCAAATTCTACACCACTCTTTTCGAGGCGTTCGGGCAAGTTTAGATCAAAAATTGGAGTAGTAGAAATCACATCACCGGGGATGTCAGGCGTGACCCCCTTCAATTGATAGGTGATTTGATCTTGTCCGATATATACACGCGCTACATGCCCTTCTTCGATTTCATGAACAAAGAGGCTATAGGGAACCCTTGCTAAGGGTGGCGCAAATAGATTTGGTAAAAATATGTTTATTATCAGCAATCCTGCTCCGATTAGTAATAGGACATTACCAATCAAACGAGAGCGTGATCGCTTGGGATCTTCTTTTTTAACTGCCATTTTTTATATTTGTAATTTACAAATTACGATTTGTTACTAAAAGCATTATAGGAATCTTGTTCTGCTAGCGCTAGACCACAAACGTAGGGATAGCCGCCTGTATCAATAGGTAGAGACTTGATTGAATAATATTTAAGTTTAAATTCACTATAAATATTACAGATTTTAAATATCTAACGCTCATTTGCAAGAAGTGCGTAAACCACAGGGATTAGCTCAATTTTGTAATTATGCCTGACTAAATATAATGATAAAAGTAGGAATAAAAGCCAGTCTTATAAATATGATTTAAGGCTTATCAAATAAAAATATACTTGCAATTTTGGTAAAAAACACTATAATAGAAATATAATAGCCTCTACCCCACCAAAGTAATGAGCGCCATAACTCTCAATCTTTCTGCTAATCAAGTTGTTAGCTTGAATTCTGACACATTAAATATCGCTACGGATGAGTATGCACTGCTCACCGATCTTTATCAACTGACGATGGGTGCTTGCTATGTACAAGAGGGATGCGATCGCAAGCGAGCGAGTTTTGAATTGTTTGTGCGCCGTTTGCCTGAAGGATTTGGCTACTTAATCGCGATGGGTATAGCGCAAGTAGTAGAATATTTGCAGAATCTCCATTTTACTACTGAACAAATACAAGCATTGCAAGCAACGGGAATCTTTGCTAATGCCGATTGCCGCTTTTGGGAATTATTACGAAACTTCCATTTTGAAGGAGATCTTTGGGCAGTGCCAGAAGGAACTGCGTTATTTGCCAATGAGCCATTTTTGAGAATTGAAGCTCCCCTTTGGCAAGCGCAGCTAGTGGAAACCTATTTGCTGAATACAATTAACTATCAAACTCTGATCGCCACCAAAGCTGCGAGAATGCGTGATGTAGCAGGCGATCGCATCGCCCTTTTAGAATTTGGCACAAGACGCGCCTTTAGTCCCCAATCTTCTCTCTGGGCGGCAAGGGCAGCACTCGCCGCAGGGATGAACGCAACTTCTAATGTATTGGCGGCACTAAAACTAGGTAGACAACCTAGTGGCACAATGGCTCATGCGTTAGTTATGGCTTTGAATGCAACAGAAGGAAGTGAAGCACAAGCTTTTAGCGCATTCCATCAAGTTTTCCCTGATAGTCCTCTCTTAATCGATACCTTCGATACGATCGCTGCCGCCCGTAATCTTGCCGCAAAGGTAAAATCAGGCGAAATGCAGGTCAAAGGAGTTCGCATTGATTCAGGTGATATTGCTACAGTTTCTAAGGAAGTAAAAGCGCTTCTTCCCGATGCTGCGATCTTTGCTAGCGGCGATATTGACGAAGCTGAGATTTTGCGCCTAAAAGGATTGGGAGCACCCATTGATGGCTATGGCATCGGTACAAAATTGGTGACAGGTGCGCCTGTAAATGGAGTTTATAAATTAGTGGAGATTGATAATATCCCTGTTTCCAAAAAATCAATTGCTAAGCAAACGATCTCAGGCCGCAAACAAATCTGGCGCAGGTTCGAGAATGGAAGAATTACAGGTGATCGCCTCACCCATATTTCTGAATTTCCTCTATCCAATGAGAAACCTCTATTAGAATGTATTATGCACAATGGCGAATTGTTGAAGTCCTTGGATGATTTGGATGCGATCGCCCAACGTACTCGTAAATCTGTGCAGTCATTACCTCTAGCTGTTCGTAATATTGCTAGCCCAGAGACGATTTCTGTCTTAGTTGATATGAACTAATCACAAACATCGGAAATGTGGGTTACATCTCATTAACGTACCCTAGTCGATCACATTAACCGATTGCTTATTGAAAGCGATTTCAAATAAAAATTCAGGGGCAAAATCTGCTCCTTTTTAGGACTACCACAGTAACAGTTGCAGGTAAACCCAGCGTTGATGCACCAATTGGGACTTTAAAAAGTATTTGGAAACCAGCACAAATTGAGGAATAGGTTATGAAATATGCAGTAGTAATTGAAACTGGTGAAACTAGCTATGGGGATTATGTTCCCGATTTACCTGGTTTTGTAGCTGTCGATGAAGTCAGAACTCTGATCCAAGAAGCGATCGCTTTTTATTTAAAGTCTCTTGATGAAGATGGAATGCTAATTCCACAGCCCAGAATACTATGCGAATATCTTGAACCATTGAGCGCTTAAAAGTTCTCTAGTCAAGCGATCGCTAGAAGGCAAAATGTATAAAAGTAGCGATAATACATCTATGCCAGCAAAATTAAGGTGATCAATTGATTTCCTGCAATTGTATTTCCAAATTAAAAATTTCCGCAAAAGTTTGCGCGATCGCCTTTTTTACAGATACAAAATCAACATTAGGCAAAAATTGATTGAGATTACATACATGGCAATCACTAATGCCACAGGCAACAATACGCTCAAATCCTGATAGATCCATACAAATATTTAAAGCAAAGCCATGCATCGTAATCCATTGGCTAACTTTAATTCCCACTTGCGCGATTTTTTGTGATTGACCAGCATGATCGATCCATACACCCGTTAAACCTTGAATGCGCTGTGAAGAAACTCCATAAGTAGCTAAAGCTTGAATGATTACTTCTTCTAGTTGCCGCAAATACCAATGCAAATCTTGTTGATGATGCTCTAGATTGAGAATTGGGTAAGCAACTAATTGCCCGATCGCATGGTGAGTAACTTCGCCACCACGCTCGATACGATGGCATTCGATATCGGGATCATCGGGATTGAATTTGAGAAATTCCAAACTTGAACCTTGCCCCAATGTATACACAGCAGGATGTTCTACCAGTAGTAACACATCTGGTAAATCCAGACCCTCACGCCTTGCATGTTTGCGCTCATCCACTAATTCTTTTTGCCATTGCCATGCAGTCAGATAGGGAATAGGGCGATCGCTTTGGTAAAGCAAACAAGTTCGGCGCATATCAAAATCCTAAATGAGTCGTGAGCAATAAAAGTCTACAACAAGGGGCTTAAGCCCCTTGTCTTCCTTATGGCTGTTGCCATTCCTGCAATAAGCAAGTGGTGGCGCAAAGCGCCGCCACTCGTTTATTGGGTTCATACAAGTAACGACAGCTATACAATAAGTATTGATCCCCAAACGTTAGAATACCGACGGGGATCTAGTCTGCTAGAATCAGGGCTAAGTATTTACTCTCCTGTTTAGTTATTTGCCCCATTTCAATAGGGTATCCCCACTTGTAAGGAATCACATAGAGTCACGTTACCGCCATGATGCAATCGGAAAATCTTCGTCAACGAGCCGCCGTTTTGGGTTTGCAGGTCTTTAGCAAGCGCTCAGCCGTTCGGCTTGGCATCATCACGCAAATCTGGCTAGATGTCGATCAGCGCAGTGTTACGGGCTTTACCGTAGCCGAACGATTTATCCCAGGGACACCAATTGGTATTGGTGATACATTTTTTATGTCCCTTGATAATATCGACTTGCTCGGTCCCGATGCCATTTTGGTTGATGATGAATCGGTACTTGAGGATATCTTGATTACTGAGCGATATACCAATCTGATTAATAACGAGGTGGTAACTGAGTCAGGGGAACTATTAGGTAAAGTTCGTGATTTTAAATTTGATCCTGAATCAGGGGATTTATTGTTCCTAATCGTTGCCTCGGTAGGCAATCCGATCATTCCATCGAGTTTAATCAGTACTTACGAAATTGATGTGAATGAAATTATCGCCGTTGGACGCGATCGTATCATCGTCACCGAGGGCATGGAAGATCGCATGACCCAGCTTAGCAAAGGCTTGCTCGAACGTCTGGGACTAGGCAAAGCGCCTTGGGAAGATGAGTTTGATGATGACTATCTGCCCCCTACTACATCTATTCGTGACAATGCTTTATCTTCAGGAGCCAGAAGTACCTATTCGCCACCACCTCAACAACAACGCCCCGTCTATCGCCAAGAACAATCATGGGATGATGACGACAATTGGGCAGAGGAGCGTGTTCCTGTAAATCCACCACAGCAGCAACGTCGCCAAGCCAGAGCCGAAATCCGTCCTGAGCCACAATCGCGTCCGATTGCGCCACCACCCAAACCCATCGATAATTATGATGACGATTACGATGATTTTGAGGATGATTACCCCACATCAAACAAACCTGATTTTCGTAATGAAACCCAACAGCAAATCCGCGATGCTTGGGGCGAAACTAAAATTCCTGACAAGTCCAAACAACGTATTCCCGAAGAGGAATTTGACGAAATCTAATGCTACCCCGTGACCTATTGAATCATGTTGAAAATCGCGACACCGTTAGTCGTCTGCTAGATTTGGGCGATCGCGCTATTCAGACATGGGAAGTCGTGTGCAGTGATTTCTTGTCTCCTCCTGAAATCACTGAGGGATTGCAAGTATTTGGCAAAATGACTGAGATTCATTGCCTAGCTTGGGGCGGCTATGAACAAGCCGAACGGCAAAGATTAGCGATCGCCCGTGCTGAGTTGCCCCTTGATTCATCGCAAGTTAGCCTCACTCCAATCTCAATTTCAGGAAATTTCCTATTTGACACCGCAACCCATCGCGATTTTCTTGGCTCAATCCTTGGTACTGGTATCGAACGCCAAAAAGTTGGCGACATTAATGTCTTAGGCGAAAAGGGCGCACAGGCGATCATTGTGCCTGAATTAGTGGAATATTTACAACTGCATTTCAATCAAGTGCGGACAGTTCCCGTTAAGGTCAATGCGATCGCTTGGGAAGAGTTAAAAATTCGTATCCCTGTCACTAAAGAACTTACTTCGACTGAGGCATCCTTGAGACTCGATGCGGTCGCTTCCTTTGGCTTTGGCATGTCTCGCAGCAAAATGGTTGACCTAATCAACAGTGACGATGTGCGCGTTAATTGGAAAACTGTTTCTCAGCCCAGCTATCAAGTAAAAACAGGCGACCTGATCGCGATTCGCGGTAAAGGGCGAGTTACAATCGGGGATATTATGATCACGAAAAAAGAACGCTATCGGGTGCAAATGACGCGATCAGTTTAGAGAATGAACTATATGTGCAGGCCGTTATAGATTTTGGTAAAAGCTATAACGGGCGTTACTTTCTGTCAAAACTCTTGAGTTTCACATTATCCCAAATCACTGTAAGATTCTAAACAAAGTTTATAAAGTTATTCTTGAAAATGTCATATCCACAAAAACCTACAGTCATTATCACAGGTACATCTTCAGGCGTGGGGCTATGGTCTGCCAAGGCTCTCGCAGACAAGGGCTGGCATATTGTCATGGCTGTTCGCAATGTTGACAAAACGAAAAAAGCAGCCGAGTCCGTTGGTATTTTCCAAGACAGCTATTCCATTATTCAAGTTGATCTTGGCTCTCTGGTAAGTGTCCGTGAGTTTGTGGCTAAATTCCGTACTACGGGACGATCGCTGGAAGCGATCGTCGTTAATGCCGCCATTTATACACCTCTTCTCAAGGAACCACAGCGATCGCCTGAGGGTTTTGAGCTAACCATGACCACCAATCATCTTAGCCATTTTCTTTTGGTTAATCTGCTACTTGATGATATTAAAAAATCTACCTATGGCGATCGCCGCGTCGTCATTTTAGGAACCGTTACCCATAATCCCGACGAACTAGGTGGTAAGATTCCACCACAGCCAGATCTTGGTAATCTTGAAGGCTTCGATCAAGGCTTCAAACCACCGATCTCCATGGCAAACGGTAAGAAATTTGAACCTGTCCGAGCATATAAAGAAAGCAAAGTTTGCAATATCTTAACTATGAGAGAATTGCACCGTCGTTACCATGAATCTACTGGAATTACCTTTACCTCTCTTTACCCTGGTTGTGTCGCTGACACTCCACTCTTCCGCAATCACTACCCTCTGTTCCAAAAGTTATTCCCCCTATTTCAAAAAAACATCACCAAGGGCTATGTAACGCAAGAACTCTCAGGTCAGCGAGTCGCTGCTGTAGTTGCTGATCCTGAATATTGCCAATCTGGTGCTTATTGGAGTTGGGGCAATCGTCAGAAACAAGATGGTAAGTCCTTTGTCCAAACTGTTTCACCTCAAGCTCGTGATAAGGTAAGAGCAGAGCGTTTGTGGGAATTGAGTGAAAAGCTAGTCAGACTCGTCTAAATAAAAAACGGTTCGCTGAGCGAACCGTTTTTTATTTCTTATAATTCCGCAAAGATCTAATACATTTGGCTTAGATTGAAATACTTCAGGGTAAGCATCCGAGGTTTCTGCCATGTCACAAAATCCAATAGTTGCACAAGCCAAACAAGGTAATATTGACGCGATCGCTTCGTTGATGAATCGCTTGCTCAAATCTCAAGGAATGATGGTAAATATCGAACGTGATGACAATCTCCTTGATGTATTAATTGAGTCGGATCTGCGATCACTAGATGATGAAGTGAGAATTCCTAAGCGCCAAGTGCTAGTGGGGATGCTCAAAAAATGGTTTCTTACCCTAGATGTACCAACTATTTCTAGCGTCAAAATTTCTTGGCAACAAGCAGGTTCATCAGAACCTGCTTGGACAGGGAAAATTTATTTGTGTAAACAAGAGGGGCTAAATATTAATGAAAATAGCGGATTGGAAGATACGCAAGGACAACCTAAAATAACTCCTCTACCCGTATTTTCTAAACAATCTATGCGTAACGATGAGCATCATCATCCATCAAGTGATGTCTATAATAGCGATCGCCCCACTACCACATCAGCAAAAGACTTAGATGAAATGTTTGGCGAAATTAGTAGCCCCGTAGCTGTAACAAATATACCGCCATTGCCTGAGCGACTCTCTAAACCATCAGAGATAAAATCATCACAAGATTCCAATTTCCTGCTTCTTTCAGATACTCCTGTCATTCCTAATAATGAAGATAATAATCAAGAACTTAGTAATTTCCAGACTGAAACACCCTTAACATCCAATAATTTGTCTTGGCAAAATCTATTAACAACCCCTAGTATTGCCATTCAATTCATACAATATTTGGTGGTTTGCGGAATTATAATTCTGACATTGCGAGGTATTCATACAGCTTTTGTTAGTAGCAGAGCACCACAGACCTCATCTATTACAACTCAAATGTTTTTGTCATAAGGGAGATTATTTTGCCAACTCAATTTCATGTCTGCGTTACTTTAGGTACTCGTCCAGAGGCAATTAAACTTGCACCTGTTATCCATTTATTTAGAAACAATCCTCAATTCCAAACTTCAGTAATTTTAACTGGACAACATCGGGAAATGGTGGAACAGGTAATGCAATTGTTTGACCTCAAAGCAGATTATGATTTGGGAATCATGCGTCCTAAGCAAACTCTCACCGAAATTACTTGTAATAGCTTGGTTGGTTTAGAAAATCTCTATAAAGAGATTCAGCCTAATATTGTTTTAGTCCAAGGAGATACTACAACAGCCTTTGCGGCAGCATTAGCAGCCTTTTATCAACAAATCCCCATTGGTCATGTTGAGGCAGGATTACGGACAGATAATCTCTTTAATCCCTTTCCAGAAGAAGCAAATCGTCGTTTAGTTTCACAAATTGCTCAGCTTCATTTTGCACCTACCCTTGCCGCAGTGAAAAACCTTCAAGTTTCAGGAGTAAAAGAAGGAATTCATCATACAGGTAATACGGTTATTGATGCATTGCTTTATGTTTCTGAGCGATCGCCTAAGTGTGAAATTGCGGGTCTAGATTGGTCAGCCCATCGGGTAATCCTCGCAACCGTTCATCGCCGTGAAAATTGGGGACAGCCCCTAGAGGAAATTATCCAAGCATGGTTGCAGATTTTAACAGAGTTTCCCGATGTGGCTTTAGTTCTACCCATGCATCTAAATCCTATAGTGCGCGAACCGCTAATTGCGAAGTTAGGCAATCATCCAAGAATTTTCCTAGTTGAGCCTCTTGATTATGAGCAATTGGTTGGTGCAATGCAACGATGCTATTTGATCATGAGTGATTCAGGAGGTTTACAAGAGGAAGCGCCTAGCCTTGGTAAACCTGTTTTAGTATTGCGTACCACTACCGAGCGCCCAGAGGCAGTTGCCGCAGGTACAAGTAAGCTTGTGGGGACAAAAACTAGCGATATCGTCGCAGCAGCTTCTAGTTTGTTAGGCAATCGCCATGTTTATGATCAAATGGCAAATATTGCGAATCCCTTTGGCGATGGCAAATCGAGTCAGCGGATCCTAGATATAGTTCATGAGTTTTTAGCTTAAATAGTCCCAAATATTTTGAGCATCCATTTCTTTTCGATGGTTGCTCAAAATTCTTAGTCATGGATTTGATTCTATGAATTCCTTTTCTAGACGTAAATTTATCGAAACCTTTGGGATAGCAGCAGGTACAGTCTTACTGAATAACTGTACATCCAAACCATTGGGTAATGACTTATTGCAGCCAAATAAACGCACAAATATTTCTGATATACCTGAAATTCAATCAGCACGTCTAGGGCTTATTCCATCCATCGAAGTCGCACCTTTGTTGGTTGCTAAAAGCAAAAATCTATTTGCAAAGTATGGCATGACTGATGTAGAGCTAATTAACTTTCCATCATGGTCAGAAATTCGAGATCGCACTGAAATTGGAACAGATTTAGGTACAGGTAATCGTGGTATTGATGGCGGACATTTCTATAGTCCTTTACCTGAATTGATGAATGAGGGTATTCATCCCAATCAACGCAAAGTCGCGATGTATGTACTGATGCGTATACATACGCATGGGGGATATATCAGCGTTTCTAAAAGACTTAAGCCCTTGGGAGTACAACTTAATCGCGCTCCTTTTTTGCCTTGGCACAATCTCGTTAAGCTATTTGGCAGTCCAATGAATTGCGCGATCGCGGAAGTAGGGAGCAATCACGATCTCTGGCTACGCTATTGGTTAACATCCATGAATATTATCCCAAAAACAAATATTGATGTGGTTACCATTCCATTTGAGGAAATGGCTTCGCAAATCAAAAAGAACAATGCCGATTTACTTTGTCTTGATAGTTGGCATATGCTGCAATTACTGGAAACTGATATCGCATTTCCCGCGATCGCTACTGGTGAGATTTGGCGCAATTATCCAGGAGAGATTTTAGCAATGCGTGCTGATTGGGTGGATAAACATCCCATTGCTACGCAAGCTTTAATTCAAGGAATCATGGAAGCTCAGATCTGGTGTGATAATCCTGCTAATGCTAGAGAGTTAAATACTATATTGTCGTTAAGTTTTAGCGATGGAGCTAATCTTGTCTCTGAGCCAATCAAGATATTTTCCCAACTTTTTAAAAGTAGTCCTCAGCAGAAAATAGAAGCATTAAAAGTTAATGGATTTAAGAAATTTCCAATTAAATATTGGTCAAATGATGGCATATCAGTTTCTTATCCTTTCAAAAGTCATGATCTCTGGTTTTTAACTAAATATCGTAAATGGGGACTATTACCGAATCATGTAGAGATAAAAGAAACTATTGATGCTGTCAACCGTGAAGATTTATGGAAAAACGCGGCTAGGGTGATCGGTGTACCTGACACAAATATTCCTCTATCTACTTCACGGGGAATAGAAGTTTTTTTTAATGGCTCAAAGTTTGATCCTAATAGTCCTGAGCAATATTTATCCTTGTAAATGAAGTAACTCTGCGATCACGTAACACACAATACCGCACAGACTCCTTTTTAATATCACAATCTTTAAATAAAAGTAAAAATAATCAATATTTAAGATTAAGTACTATGGCAATCCGAAATGAGTTGATACAGGCTTCGGCTTCGCTCAGCCATCAGTTCACGATGG
>CALRWX020000030.1:0-38465 GCA_943371975.1 Pseudanabaena sp. UWO311
TAACTAGTCTAGAAATATGATTATTCGATTATAATGGTTTGGATTTACATCTACATATAGATAAGAACTTGTTTTAGCGAGTCTGTGTTTGAAGGAGATTTAAAGGAATGAATGCAACCGTCAGCCAAAGCTGGATAGAGCAGCTTAACTTGGCTGATAAACAAGTGCCTGAATTTTTTAGGAGCTTTGAGGAACTTGAGGCTGCACAGATTGGTATATCTCAAATTCATGTCATGCGGAGAGCTTGGCAAGATTTAGAACTAGATGGAATTCTATATCAAGATAAATCACCATACATTTACATTAAGGAAGTCTCTGGTATTGATCCACAGGAGACTAGGAAGTTACACCGTAGACTTTGGAATCAGGGAATTACTCCATTTTTATTAGTAGTTAGCCCGAATGAATTTCACATATACTCAAGCCTAGTGCTTCCAGCTAAGGAAAATGAAGACATAAATGGTGATCATCGATTAGTTGAAGTATTGAGCCGAGCAGCAGACGCTTTGGAGTTAAGACAGTTTGCGCGATCGCTAGAATTTGGGGAGCTGTTCCATAAGAAACCAGAATCTTTTAATCCTGAGTTACGAGTTGATCGCTACCTACTTAAAAATCTCAAGGCGGCGAGAGAAAAACTGCTTGAGCCAGTAAAGGGTGTAGCGCTTGATCTCAAAATTATCCATGCTTTGCTGTGGAGAGTGATTTTTGTCTCTTATTTAACTGACCGAAAGATTATTGATGCAAGGTATTTTCATAAGATTGGAGCTACTGATGTTACAAACTTACGTCAACTGTTAGAAAGGTTTTCACCCAAAAAATCTAGAGAATTACTTTATGCATTATTTGAACAATTAAAGCAGGATTTTAATGGCGATCTATTTGAAGGGAATTTAATTGAAGAACGTGAATATGTACAAAATGCTCACATAGGCATATTAGGAAAGTTACTACGAGGAGATGATCTCAGCAATGGTCAACTTTTACTTGGTTTTTGGGCTTATGACTTTAGTGTTATTCCAATTGAAACTATTAGTGGGATTTATGAACAGTTTCTAGAAGTAGAGTCACCTAAAGAAAAGCGAGAAAGTGGAACCTATTATACATCGAGATTTCTAGCTGAAGTAGTTCTTGATGTAGCCTTAGAGAAATTCACATCTATTTTAAATAAAAAATTCCTAGATCCTGCTTGCGGTTCGGGGATCTTTTTAGTCTCTTTATTCAACCGACTAGCTGAAGAATGGCTAAGAAACAATCGGAATGCTAGCAATAAATATCGTGCTGATTCATTGAGTAATATTCTCCAAAATCAACTTTTTGGGGTTGATGCCGATCCTACAGAAACGGCTTGCCGAATTGCTGCCTTCAGTTTGTATTTAGCTTTTCTAGATCAGTTAGAACCTAGGGCAATTCAAGAATTACAAGAACAGGGCAATGTGCTGCCAAATTTAGTAGGGCATAATATTCTTTGTCAAGATTTCTTTGATGATGCACTTGAGTTACCTAATGATTTCGATTTAGTTGTAGGTAATCCTCCTTGGGCAAGAGGTTCTAAAGAAGAAACTTTGGCGGAACGCTGGTGTAAACAGGAGTGTTTACCAATTGCTCAGAAACAATTAGCCTATGGTTTTATATGGAAAGCTCCACGCCATATTAAAGATAACGGTCTTGTATGTTTCTTGCTTCCTTCATCAATTTTACTCAATCACCAAACAAAAGCGTTGGAAGCTCAATATCATTGGCTATCTAATCACACAGTCGAACAAGTTCTCAATTTATCAGATATGAGATTGTATCTTTTTGATGGAGCAATTCGACCAGCTCTAGTTGTTAGTTATACGAAGGAGTTACCAAATAAATCAAAAGGCTTTATTAATTATTTGGTTCCTAAAACGGAACGAGAAATTCTGAGTGCAGAAATTATCAGCATCGCACCAGAAGATCATGTTCAAATCAAGTTAGAGCGATTACTTCATGATCTCAGTATTGGTGAAGCTGCTCTTGATTGGAAACAATATTTTTGGGGAACTCCAAGAGATCAAAAATTCTTAGATCGATTAAGTGCTTTACCTCGTCTTAGTGACGCGGTCGATCAACTTACAGTCAACCCAAATAAAAGAACAAAGCGTTGGATTATTGGTCAGGGGTTTCAACCAGAGGGTATTAATGACAATCCTCAAAAGAGTAAATTGCCCTCTTGGAATCCAGAGCAATTATTCCTAGAAGGCAAAAGTAAAGATATCGATCTTTTAGTACTTGAGTCAGACTGTAGCAGGGTCGAAGATAGATTCAATCGTTTACGTCGTTTGCCCGATCAACAAATATTTAAAAGACCTCATGTTTTAGTTAGTAAAGGTCTAAAAGTAGCCTATTCAGATTTTGATGTTGTTTTTCGTCATGCTGTTCAGGGAATTCATGGACATCAAAAAGATGCGGATTTACTTGCATTTCTTGCCACTACTTTAAATTCAGATTTAGCAAATTATTTCCTTTTTCATACTTCCGCAAACTGGGGTACAGAAAGAGATGAGACTCATGAGAGTGAGCTTTTACAATTTCCATTTCCATTTCCAGAAGATACACAATCGTCTATCGAATCAGAATCAATTATTCGAGAAGTTAGCTCTAAGCTCAAGCAATTAAAGAAGCGGCTAGAAACTAATGTTCTAGGTAGAAAGGAAGTAACTGAGCAAGCTAAGCAAGACTTGCTTGTATATGTATATCGATATTATCAGATTGATGAACTTGAACAAGTTTTGATCAATGACACGGTAAATTGTTGGATTCCTAGCTCTACACCAAATCGGGGTAGTCCAAATATTCCTACTTTAAAAGATAGTACTAAGCTAGAGCGTCTAAAATATCTCACACTTTTATGCGATCTTTTAAATAGATGGTCTAGACGAGGTAGCTATCAAGTATCAGGAAAAATAATCTTTGCTTCTAATTCTAAAATGGCAGTTATAGTTTTACAAAAAGTACTCTCTCAGGATGTATCCCCTCTGGACGAGGAGCCATCTAGCCATGAGTTAGATGCAGTCATTAGCAGAATTTTAAATCTTCTGCCAAGACATGAAGGCAGTATTGCGTATTACCGTAATCTCAAGGTCTTTGATAGAGATAAATTATATATCCTCAAACCATTAGCCTATAGATTCTGGAGCAAAACAACGGCTCTTAATGATGCTGACGAAATTGCAGCAGCAATCCTTACTAATGATTACAGGGGGTGATTAATGGCGATTATTGGTAGTACCGACTTGTGGTCAAATTTTTTCCCCGATGATTTGATCCCAGATATTCTAAACATGGTGTTAGAAGTTTGGGATGTCTTTAGAACTAATTGTGGTGAAACTCATGAAGTACCAATTACCAAACGTTTTCGCTCTCATCTTGAGCAGTACAAAGATCTAAAAATGTTACCTATCAGGATTGATCGAGAAGCTATTGTCGATGATATCAATAAAGAAAGCGAAATCGGTCGCATTGATCTCCGACTCACACATGGTTATCGTAGTGAGGTTTACTTTGCTTTTGAGTGCAAGCGACTAAATGTAATTGATAAGAACGGTCGAACTAGTTCCCTTGCAAAAGAATATGTGATGAATGGGATGACTAGATTTGTTGGTTCAGAGCAACAATATGCAATAGGTTTAAAGCAAGGTGGCATGATTGGATATGTGATGAATGGAAAGATTGATGGTGCAATTACAGCCGTTAACAAACAAATCAAAGATCACTACAAAGATTTACAAATGAAACCCTCGAAAGGGTTAAATCCGTCATCTAGATTGCCAGAAAATTTGATCAGAGAAACCTTGCACCATCTACCAGATAGTGAGTTTACAATTCATCATGTCTTTTTGCCTATTTCAACAATCTAAAGTATGTTCTAATTCCCAAGGACTGATGCGAGTGCTGTAATCATTCCATTCGCTTTGCTTTAACTTGATGTAGGATTGCACGAATTCCGAACCTAACGCATCGGGCAGAGTTGTATTTGCTTGCAAACATCGTAGTGCATCTAAAAGATTAGCTGGCAATTGTTTCACAGTGCCGAAGGGAAGTGGATCGGTGTAGGAATTATTGTCATAACGTTGCCCTGCTTCGCGTTGGTGTTTGATGCCATCGAGACCACTGGCGATGAGAGCAGCAGGGAGGAGATAAGGATTCGCGGCTCCATCGGCGAGGCGGAACTCAAAGCGACCTGCTTCGGGAATGCGGATCATGTGGGTGCGGTTGTTGCCTGTGTAGCTGATCGTGTTGGGCGACCATGTTGCGCCAGAGTTAGTAACGGGGGCATTAATCCGCTTGTAGGAATTGACGGTGGGATTGGTGAAAGCGCAGACGGATTCGGCGGAATGCAATACGCCACCGATAAATTGATAGGCGAGACTTGATAAACCAAGTTCTCCTTTTGCATCATCAAAGAGATTAGTATTTCCCTCTAAATCCCAAATGGAGAGATGGGTATGACAGCCGTTACCCGTTAGATGTGGGAATGGTTTGGGCATAAAGGTGGCGCGGAAGCCGTGCTTTTCGGCGATCGCTTTGACCATATACTTAAAAAAAGCATGGCGATCGGCTGTGACTAAGGCATCGGCATAAGTCCAGTTCATCTCGAATTGACCATTCGCATCTTCATGATCGTTCTGATAGGCTCCCCAACCCATCGCTAACATGGCATCGCAGATTTCAGCAATGATATCGAAACGGCGCATCAGGGCTTGTTGGTCGTAGCATGGCTTGCTAGCGCGATCGAGCTGATCAGAGATATCTTTCCCATCTGCTGACAGCAGAAAATACTCGCATTCCACTCCCGTTTTGACTCGATAGCCGAGGGCTTCAGCTTGGCTCAAGGCTTGCTTGAGAACATAGCGTGGGGCTTGTTTGACGGGTTCGCCATTCATATAGAGGTCGGTCGGCATCCAGCCAATTTCGGGTTGCCAAGGTAAGGGAAAAAGACTATTGCGATCGGGAATGGCGAAGAGGTCGGGATCGGCGGGTGTCATGTCGAGCCATGTAGCGAATCCTGCAAATCCTGCACCATTGGCTTCCATCGAGTCGATCGCTGCGGTTGGCACTAATTTAGCGCGTTGCATTCCAAATAGGTCAGTAAAGGAAATCAGAAAGTAACGAATCCCTTTTTCTTGAGCAATTTCAGATAGAGCCTTAGTCATAATCCCGTAGTCACAATATTTATCTCTCTGCAAACGGGATTATCGCTTAAATTAAAATGCAGTCTAGTATCAATCTTGTCAATATTTACCAAATCTTTATTTACCAAGTCTTTGCCACAAAACACTGATCGTTGACGATCGCCACCGTATCCCCTGAAGGCTTAATCAGAAATAGCCCTTCCTGTGTGGCATATTCATCGGCTCTCTCATCAACCTTAATCCCAGCGATCGCCCCATAGAGCTTGTAACTTTGATACTTAGGCAAAGCCTGTTTAAAACGATCTAACGTGATCAAAAAACGCTTCACATCACGAACTTCTAAATGAGATTTGACCTCAATCGCCACCACTTCATTAGTATTTTCGGCTAGAACATCAATTTCGATAGAACCATTTTCATCGTGAGCTTCCACTCGCAAGGCTGTAAAATGCACTTCAATCCCCTTCTCGCGAAACATCCGCACTGCCGCAGGTCTAACTAAATTTTCGACAAACTCACCCCAGCGACTCGTAATCCCACCGACTTGCTTATTTGTCTGCGCGACAATTTTTTTGAGTTCAGCCATTTCTTGCTCAGAGGTCTTTCTATATTCTTGCAAAGACTGCTCAAACTCTCGTTGTTGTTCTTTGCGTTGGCGTTCGCTTTCACGAAACAACTCGAAAATATCATCTATGGTTACAGGGCGTTGAGACATAGTTTTTAGCGATCTCATTAGATGTTAATAATGATTATAAACTCTTCCAAAACTCAAAAGATAAGTAGCGTAAACTGTAAATAGCGATCGCTGGATGATTAAAGCTAGGAGATATGCAGATGACCACCCTATTACGAATCTCACAGATTGAAACCCTAGCAGGACAAAGCACAGTCCTCCATGATATCGACTGGAAACAATTTGAATCTATCCTCCAAGACCTTGGCGAAAAGCGCAGATCAAGAATTGCTTATTTAAACGGTGTATTAGAAATTGCGTTGTCCCTGCCTGAAGGCGAAAAAATTAAAGTTTTGATTAGAGATTTTGTACAAGTCCTGATGGACGAAATGGAAATCGATTTTGAAGGGTTCGGCTCCACGACCTTCAAGCGCATTGATAAACTCGCAGGACTAGAACCCGATGACTGCTTCTACATTCAAAACAATGTCGCTATGCGTGGTATCCGCAAACTAGACATGACCATCGATCCTCCACCTGATTTAGCGATCGAGGTAGATGTAACTTCCAAAACCAAGTTTGATGTTTACCGCGTCCTCGGTGTACCTGAACTCTGGCTATACGATCAGATATTGAAAATTTATATCTTGCGTGATGGCGATTATGTCGAATCACAGTTAAGCCCTATTTTTGGTAATATCCCGATCCACGATGTCATACCGCAGTTTTTAGAGATCAGTCTTAGCCAAGGACGCAGCGCAGCTATGAAGGAGTTTCGAGTATGGATGCAAGAGAAATTATCATAACTAAATATCTATAAAACTATGCTCCATGCGACAGACGATCTAGATCGGTTGTTTGGGCTATTGCAAGCCATTTTTCAAGAATATCAGCAAAATATGCTAAAATATAAAGATATTTAAAAATGAGTTATGACTGAATTAAATCAAGATCCTTTTGATGCGAGATGGCTTAATTGCCTATATGGGGGAAAGCTTTCAGGAGTAGTGACAAAAATCGGAGATGTATATATTCTGATCCAACCTATCCTTAGCCTAACTTTACTCGATGGCAGTAAAGTAGATAAGTTTTATGCCTCAAAAAATGATTGTAAAAAAGAAATATCTCTGAGAGATTATGTTTTCTTTGAATGGAAAAATGTTGGAAAGCGTACATTAGCGATAGAAGTAGAACCTGTAGATATGAAAGCAGCCTTAGAATTGGCAACACAAACAAAAAATCTATTGCCACAGAAATTAAGAGAAAAATGGAATGAACATCTAGGCAGTTTGGAGCAAAAATCAGAGAATTTAGCACAATCTCGAATTACTGAACTAAAAACAGAAATTAACTCAGAGAAAGAAAGACTTGCAAGGCAGAAGTTAGTTTTAGAAAAACAGTCTGATGAGTTAGATATTTTCTCACAGTCACTAGATCAAAAAAGGAAAGAATTTGCTGAGAAAGAAGAACATTTAAACCAACGCTTTCAAGAATTATCTCCTTACGCTCTAGCTGTCCCAATTTCAAAGCCAGAATTACAAGTGATTTCGCACGCTCTTCCAAACAATTTAGGCAATATTTGGCAAGAGCAACTTCTGTTAAAAGAATTGCAAATATCAAAAAATATTGCGAATAGTTTCTTAATATCTCTTTTTTCTAGCTTTTACTCAGGCAGCATTGTTTTACTCAATGGCTCAGTTGGTGTGGGCAAAACAAGTATTGTTAAAAAATCAGCAGAACTTCTTGGTGGTTCTTGTGCAATTATCCCTGTACGTCCTGCATGGCTTGAGCCTGCGGATTTATTGGGATTTTTCGATCCAATTCATGAAGTCTTTCGCCCTACTAGCTTTCTTACAGCTTTAAAAAATGCTGAGAATAAAGACAACCTGAACTTAATTTGTTTGGATGAGTTGAATCTAGCCAAAATTGAGAACTATGCTTCAGATGTGTTATCGAAACTAGAGTATTCTCGTGAAATTCGCGAATCTGATGAGTTAGGCAAGATAAGAGATGATAATTCTCTATTGCTATTTTCTGGTGATATAGAAACAGAGCTATGGCAAGAAGTACGATATTTGCAAGAGCAGCAGGCTCTTGAGCCGAATCAAAAAGCGAGACAACAAAGATTACAGATGTTTTTGAAGACATGGAGATCGCATCAACCTGTTCCACAAAATATAGTTTTACTTGGCACGCTAAACTCTGATGAAACCACCTATGATCTCAGTCCCAAAGTAATTGATCGCGCTTACACAATTACCTATCCCATCGCTGATTTTAGGGCAGAGTTCAATCTAGCTCAAAAAGCTTTGACTAGACCTATTACTGTTTCAACATCTAAGTTAAGAAAGATATTAGACAAACTGTATGACGAGAATTTTAACTTATTAAAAGAAGGAAAACTAGATGGGTGGGAACATATTAAAGACTGGAATGAGGATTATATGTCGAGTTTTCCTCGTCTAGGTATTCCTTTAGGTTATCGTACTAGAGAAGACTATGCGGTTTTTCATTCTGTTGGAATTTGGTTAGGATTAGGGGAAGAAGAAATAATTGGACATTTCTTGTTTACCAAAATATTGCCCCGAATTTCTTTCTTCAAAGAAACACAAAAAGACAACCAAGCTATTACACTTTTTCAAGGATGGATTGAAGAACTTAAACAAAATTATAAAATCTACGATCCTGCAAATATTCTCGATCACCTAGAACGTCAACTTAATGATGAGCGTCGTGTTAGCTATTGGGGGTAATCAACTATGGCTAATTATCCAATTATTAAATTTGTGGATGATAAAGGTAACACATTGCCTACTAATAAAGATGGCTTTCAGCACGTCCAACAATTCAGGCAATCTTGGAGAGTAAGGCTAAGCAGTGATTGGCTTGGAAAAGTTGAAATTGTTGGCAACAATAATCTTTATTTGTCAAATATTCGAGAAACCAATGACTGGCAAATGCCTAGCGGTTCTAATTCTAAAGGACTGCGCGGCAGTGCGGGGATAATTACAGTAGTTCTAATTGACTCAGAGGGGTATAGGATTGATTCAAGTAAAGCCAAACTTGCAATAGAACCAGCTAATTTCACGGATGCTCAATTGGATCGGATGATTGCCGATATTGGTACACTCGCATTATCAGTGTCTAGTTGTGTTAGTCGTAAAATTTCTATTCCTATTGGCGATTCAGGCGGATTAGAGGACATTGGATTTCAATGGTTACCATATCAAGGAGTGTTGGTAACTGCTGATGCGTTGTTAGATTTAGCATCGGTTGTCCAGCAAAATTGGCTTGCATTGGAAAAACGCCCCTTAAAAAACATTAAGATCGAAGCAGGTATAGTCAATAGATCGAAAATACACACATCTCCAAAACTGCTTGTCAAGGCATTTACTGAACCCTCTAGACAAAGCTTTATCGGAATGGCAAGAATAGAAACAACAGATTGCCCCGAAAATCACTTTCTCTGCTATGTACTAGATGTTTATTTGCAGGATATTGCGCTTGGGTTAATAAAAAGCATTGAATCTATAGCTATTGATAATGTTCAAGACCAGTTAATACCTGATGACAAAAGAAGAGATGATAATATTTTCAAAAAATTTAGGGAGAATGTACAAAAGAAAGTCAAGCTTCGTAATAAAGAAATAGCCAAATTACAGCAATCTATTAGCGCAAAGATTGACAAGCTAAAAAAAAATGTTGAATGGGCTAAATATGCTCGTAACTCTTCATTACTAAAAAACATTACAACTCCTTCGACTATACCCACACCATCTTTGAGATTAATCGGTTCTTCTTCGTATGGAGCCATATATGCCTGTTTCTCTGCTAGTCAAGGTCATGCACTTGAGAAACTTCAAAACGTACTTTACTTGTTTGAGTACATTCATAGAGGCTTTGTCAAACCTGTTTGGGAGATCTATGAGATCTGGTGTTTTGTGAGCATATACAGTGCATTTGTACTTTATGGAGGGATGTACCCAGACCAATCAGGCAATCTTTTTGAAAAAATACAATTAGTGGATGGAGATTTTAGAGTCCCCAAGAATGAACCTTTTCAGCTAGTCAGGAAACTAAGTGATGGGAAAAAACTGAAAGTTGTTTTGACTTATGAGCCAATCAAACATAACTCTCGTCGTGAGCTACGAACACCAGATATTCTTATTGAGATATCGATAGATGGTTTGTCACTACAAAAATTTTGCTTTGATGCAAAGTATCGTAACTACACTGACCAAGGATACGAGCAGTTTACTAAGGATGTATTAGAAACTGCCAAGGAAAGATATAAACAGCAACTAGGTTTGAAAGCGTGTTTTATTCTTCATTCTGATAAAAGTTATGACTATTGGGGAGAAGTACAATTTAATCGTTTTCTGAAAGAAAAATTTGAGACAGAAATTCAAGACAATGAATATGTTGGACATGAATTTGGGGCAATCGCCTTACTGCCAGATTCAAGTTTAGAACAACAACTCAAAAAAATTATTCACTTACTGCTGCAATATCACCAGAATGAATCTCTGGCTACAACTTGTATCTCTTGTGGGTATCGCCTTAAATTGACAGAAGATGTTTGTGCAAGTTGGAAGCCTGATCGTATTTCCGAAGGCGAATTGATTCGTAGGGTGATTTCAAATGATTCTCACTCAGGCAGAGGAACAGGAGTATATTGCGGTTGTCCTAAGTGTGGTGATTTTTGGGTAGTTCATAGTTGCTATGGAGATCATCACCACTTGTTAAAATCAAGTAACCACTTTCATCGAAACTCCGATCATCCAGAATTTAAGGGGAAATGGATGTTTATTTGTCCAGTGTGCGGCAGCGATCCTTCTGCGGCTGAACTTAGAGCTAAAAGAGGGGTTTATGAAATTAAAGATCATAATTTTTCCTATGAAGATGATGATGACTTTTGATGATCATTCATAACCAAAACATACAGGCGTTCGCGGCATTTTCAACAAGGACTATGTAAGGACTGGCATTATTTCTAAAGACCAAGCAAAACTATACAAAGATTTATTTGAACGTCGTCAAGAAGCTGATTATGGCGACTTTGTTTACTTTGGAGAGTCAGAGATTTCTCCTTTACTTCCTCAAATTAGAGAGCTATTGGACTCAATTACGGAAATTCTAGTGCAAGATTAGCGATGATTTGAATATTATTGCTAGAAATATGTTGGAATATTTTCTATGTGATAGTTACTAGAGCTTTTCTTAGCTGTTTCTGCTTACCCACTTAGCAATTCTCCAACCGCTTGACTAATGAACTGCTCATCTTCAGGATTTTGATAGGGATTACCTGCACGATGTCCCCAGATTGAAGGAATGGGAAGGTATGAACTATGAGGAATTAGAGATGCCTCGCGATCGCAATCTTCGGGAGTGAAATACAAGTCCGTAGTACTAGGCATGACTAGGGTTTTCGCTTGAATCGATCGCATGGCAAGTTCATAATCTTTTTGATAAATAGAATTATCGCTGATATCACACCTGAGCCAAGTATCAAGCATCGTCATCAAATTTCGCGGATCGCGCTTGCGATAGCCCGCTTCCCAACCACGCAAGAGATAATCTTCGAGAGATTCGTAACCGAATTGATAATACAAACCTTCGCGATAAAAGGCTTGGGATGCTGCCCAACTCGCGTAAATTCTGGCAAAAGTGCGAAAACCGCGATCGGGAATACCATCAAAACTAGTTCCATTCCAAGTTGGATCACCAGTGAGGGAATAACGCAAACTCTCTAAGAAAATGCGATTGTGATCGGTGGTTTTCGCTGTGCCGCAAATTGCGGCGATACGTTCCACGCGATCGCCATACAATGCACCCCAATGATAGGCTTGCTGAGCGCCCATCGACCAGCCATAAACTAGGGCTAAGCGCTCAATCCCAAAGACTTCGCGCAGCAATTTCTCTTGAGCCGTGACATTATCTAGATGCGTAAACCAGAAGCCCTGTTCAGCTAATTCACATTCTGCACAATTGCTTGGCGAACTCGATAACCCATTCCCAAACATATTGATGATGATCACGAACCATTTAGTCGGATCGAGAATGCCATCAGGTCGCACTAGCCATTCAATATCAGAGTGTTGCGCTCCGTAGGAGGTGGGATAGAGAATTACATTGGAGCGATCACCATTGAGATCGCCATAGGTCTGATAAACCAGTTGTGCTTGTGGCAAAGTCGCCCCACACTGAAGCTGAAAGTTCTTAATTGTAAAAACATTCATGCTGCAGAGTTCCCAGTCTTTGCGCCGAAATTAGCGATGATTTGCCGATGGACGTTGATATAGCCTTTTTCGACACATTCAAAATGGGAACCTAATTTCGCATGGGCTGCGCCTAATTGATAGAAGGGAATGGAAGCATAGAGATGATGCTCAGCATGGTAGGAGATATTCCAAATCAAGAATCTTAAAGGCGCAAGGGTGAGGGTGGTGCGGGTATTGGCGAGCATATTGTCGGTATTGGGGCGATCGGTATGCTCGGCTAGCAGCAAAAATCGCAAAATTGGCTGACCGACTGCGAGGGGTAGCAGCCAATAGGTGATAAACCAAGGCTGTTGGAAATATACAGAAATAGCGATCGCCACGGCATAAACCAATAACTGTAAACGAGTCGATCGAATTACTTCTGCGCGAGAACTTTCAGGAATAAATGGACAATTTTCTAAGTTGCCGATCGCTGTGAGGAAATGTCTGCGAAACTTGCCGATCCACCAAGTAATCCCGCTAATTTCAATAATATATTCGCTGAGATTGGTGGGTTTGCGATCGCTTAATTCTGGATCTTTATCAGGAAGTTGGGTATAGCGATGATGCCACTTGTGATAGAGCCTATAAAAGGTACTGTTATAAAAAGATAAAAGTCCTGCGAACCAACAAAGGACATCATTGGCTCTATTATTCGTAAAAACTGTACGATGCGATGCCTCATGCAACGGCGCAAACATAATCGCAAAGCTAAAACCGTAAAGCATTAAAGCAGGTAAGGCAATGTACGAGCGATCGCTAAGATGCCCCATATTTGTACTCCATAGATAGCTACTGACTGCCATCACGGTAAGATGTCCTAATAATTGCAAGGTTCCTTTTAAATTTGACTTGGCATTTAAAATGCTTAATTCTTGAGGAGACAGAAGTTGCGTAGGTTTGATATCGTTTGAAAACATGACTAAAAACTTAATATTTACTGATGTTTTGGCGCTTGTCCTTAATACAATTAGCGACAGCTGCATAAATTAAGTATGTCGCTAAAGCATTTCTCAATAAGTCAAAGTTAATACAAACTTGATCGCCTGAAATCTCTGTTAGCGTAAAGTAGGCCTTATCCAGTTAGTTGGAAAGAGACTATCTTTAGTAAAGAGATCGCTATAATGATATGGGCTTTCATAGATAGATAACCTTTAATAAAACTCATGGCAACGTCTCCCTACGGTTCTTGGAAATCGCCGATTAGTTCTGATTTAATTGTTTCTAGTAGTATTCGCCTTGGCGCGATCGCCATTAATGGCGGTTATGTCTATTGGAATGAGGGTAGACCAACGGAGGGGGGGCGCAATGTGATTATGCGCTACGACAGCGAAGGTAACTATCGCGAGATGACCCCCGCATCCATCAATGTACGATCACTAGTGCATGAATATGGCGGCGGCGAATATTTAGTTGATGATGGACGGATTTATTTCTCGAACTTTAGCGATCGCTGTATCTATCGCAAAGTTGGCGGTGGCTCATGTAAACCTCTAACCACTGAAAGCGCCTATCGTTATGCAGATTTTGTCTGGAGTCGGCTCTATGGCAAATTGATTTGTGTGCGCGAAGACCATACCGCAGAGGGAGAACCGATTAATACTTTAGTGGCGGTGAATACGAGCAATGGGGAAGATATTCAAGTATTAGTCTCAGGTGCAGATTTCTATGCTTCGCCTTGTTTGAATGCGACGGGTGACAAGCTGGCATGGATTAGTTGGAATCATCCAAATATGCCTTGGGATGGAACAGAACTATGGATTGCCGATTTAGTGGAAACGGAAATAGGTGTTATCGCCATTCAGAATCCGCAATTAGTAGCTGGTAGTGAGAATGAATCCATCTTTCAGCCCCGATGGTCGCCCGATGGAAATCTTTGTTTTGTGAGCGATCGCACTGGCTGGTGGAATCTCTATCGGTCATCTATGGATAATCTTGCAAATATCCAACCTCTCGCTCCATTGGAAGCAGAATTTGGATTGCCACAATGGGTATTTGGCTTGTCCACCTATGACTTTACGGATGATAGCAAAATCCTTAGTTCCTATACGCAGTATGGTAAATCTCATTTAGTAATTCTCGATCCAGAGAATCTTGAAGCAGGTTTACGAGAGATTTCCTTACCCTTTACTTCCATTTCAGGAGTCCAATGCGAAGGCGATCGCGTGGTCTTTCATGGTGGTTCAGCAACGGAACCGACAGCGATCGTTGTGCTAGATATCACCAACGGAACTTGGCAAAAAGTGCGAGTTGCTTCTGATTTACAGATTGACCCCGACTATATTTCGGCGGCTCAGCCTGTGGAATTCCCTACCGAAAATGGAAAGACGGCTCATGGTCTATTCTATCCACCCAAAAACAAAGACTTACAAGCAAAACGTAGTGAAAAACCACCACTACTAGTCAAAAGTCATGGGGGGCCTACGGCTTCAACATCAGGTAGTTTGAGCCTTGGTATCCAATATTGGACAAGTCGAGGTTTTGCGGTGCTAGATGTTAACTATGGCGGCAGCACAGGCTATGGTCGAGAATATCGCGATCGCCTCAAGGGTAATTGGGGCATTGTCGATGTTGATGACTGCGCCAATGGTGCGAAATTTCTTGCGGACAAGGGTTTAGTCGATGGCGATCGCTTAGCAATTTCGGGCGGTAGTGCAGGGGGCTATACGACTCTTTGTGCTTTGACCTTCCGCGATGATTTCAAAGCAGGGGCTAGTCATTACGGCATTTGCGATCTCGAAGCCTTAGCCACCGACACCCATAAATTTGAATCTCGATATCTCGATAGTCTGATCGGTAAATATCCTGAACAAAAGGATTTATATATTCAACGATCACCAATTCATTTCACTGACAAACTATCCTGCGCGATCGCTTTTTTCCAAGGTTTAGAAGATAAAGTCGTGCCGCCTAATCAAGCAGAAATGATGGTGGAGGCTTTACGCCAAAAGGGTTTACCTGTTGCCTATGTCTCCTTTGAAGGTGAACAGCACGGCTTCCGTAAAGCCGAAAACATCAAACGGGCGCTAGATGGTGAGTTCTATTTTTATTCCCAGATTTTTGGATTTAAACCTGCGGATGAGATCGAGGCGATCTCGCTCGAAAACCCAAATAGATAAAGGCGGCGCAAAGCGCCGCCTTTATCTATATTCTTTGAATTGTGATAAGTGTTAAAAATTACTGGCTAAACTGTATAAACAAATTGCTAGAGTGCAATGATAGAAAATACTGTTAATAAAATCGACTGAAATTAGTAAATATTTATGGATAGTACATTAGCGATCGCATATCTTGGGACATTAGTAGTCCTACTAGTTGGGGTTATTTGGTTAGTTATTCGCCAGATTGTGAAAGCCCGTAGTTTAGAAAATGTGATTTCTGAGCTACAACCAAAGCTGCAAAAAGAAAAAGGTACGCCTGAGGACTATTACCAACTTGGTAGTGTTTACCTGCGAAAAAAACTCTATGCTCAAGCGATCGCCTTATTTAATAAGGCTTTGAAAGAAGGTGGCGATAATATCCCCGAAGTTTATAATGCGTTGGGATTTTCTTATTTTGCTCAAGATCAGTACGATCTTGCCATCAAAAATTATAAAGAAGCGATCTCTTTGCAAGAAGGCTATGTGACTGCCATCAATAATTTAGGTCACGCCTATGAGAAAAAAAAGTTACTTCCTCAAGCGATTGAACTTTATGAGCAGGTGTTAGTCTTGGATGACAAAAATGAAACTGCCAAACGCCGTTTGACTTCTCTCCGTAAGCAGGTTGTCCCCACAACTTAAACAAATTTGATTGCCAATCTAAATCTATTGTTTCTCTCGCTACGCAGGAGAAATAATCTAAGATCTAAAGAAAGAGGCTTATGCCTCTTTCTTTAGATCTTAGATTCAATCAAGCCGCCAGCAAGTAGCAAGTCACCACGATAAAAGACGGCAGCTTGGCCAGGGGCGATACTAAATTGGGGTTCATCGAAAATAATCCTTGCGCGATCGCCTTCTAAGGGCATGATAGTTGCTCCCGCAGGGGCAGTGCGATAACGCACCTGTACTTCTGCATGAAATGGCACATCTGTAGGAGCCATTGACACCCAATTTACTTGATTGATGGTGCATTCCTTATCATGGGCTTCCGAGCGATCGCCAACGACTACTTCATTTTTAATTGGGTCAAGGGCAACTACATAGAGGGGATTAGCTGCCGCTACGCCTAAACCTTTGCGTTGACCAATAGTGTAGTGATATGTACCATCATGCTCGCCCAACACATTACCGCTAGTATCAACAATTTTGCCTTGGACGGGCGTGAGATATTTATCGAGAAAAGCCTTCATCGAGCCATTGGCTTCTACAAGGCACAAGTCCATACTCTCAGGTTTTTCAGCAGTAGCTAACCCAAATTCAGCCGCGATCTTACGAGTTACAATCTTAGTAGTATCACCAAGAGGGAAAATGCAGTAGCTTAATTCTTCTTGTCCGACTTCATAGAGAAAATAGGATTGATCTTTAGTATCATCAACAGCGCGGCGCAATTCATAACGCCCCGACTCATGATTCAATCTAAGCTTGGCATAATGCCCCGTCGCAATCTTATTGATCCCCAATTTTTCGCGGGCATAGGTCATCATTGGCGTGAACTTCACAGCTTTGTTGCAACGAGAACAGGGCAGGGGAGTCGATCCTGCGGCATAACCAGTGACTAAATAATTAATAATGCTTTGTTCAAAAACATCGCGGCTATCAACAATTTCGTGATGAATGCCTAATTCTTCGCATAGACGCGCGGCATCAACCATGCCCTCTGAGCAGCATTGTCCTTTGCCTCGCATTAACCACAGCGTTAATCCTGTGACATCATATCCTGCACGATGCAATAGGGCGGCAGCAACGGAACTATCAACTCCGCCTGATAATCCAACAACGACTTTTTCGGCTTGTTTTTCTATGTTTGGCATTTGTTGTGATCGAACCACTCAGCTTCAATTGTAACTGTTCTGCTGCAACAGAAAAACCCGGATAAATTTTAAAAAAGCTTGCTTCGCAAGCTTTTTTAAAATTTATCTGGGTTTTCAAGAAAGCACAACGCGCTGTAATTTAGTAATCATAGGGATTTTTAGGCTCGGCGATCGCTGTAATATTATTTGCCACAATTACAACTTGACGCTTGCCATTGGTAGTCTCTACATCTGCTTGACCTTCGACTTGCAACCAGCGATCGGGGGGATAGTTAACGCGACTCTCCGTAATCTTAATAGGCAGGCTCACGGGGTAAACATCGGCAGCGCAGCAAGTAATTACAAATCGCGTCAGTAACAACATATTGTCAGGCTGATCAGGAGAATGGACAACAAAACCTGTGATTTTTACCTTTTGCCCCTTATAGGCATCTGGCTCAGGATATGCGCTAATAGTTCGCACCCATTCTACAAGGGTACGTTCTTCGGGGCGATTACTAGCACGAAAAGATTTAGGAATGGTGCGGGCATCGGCAATATTTTCAATTACGCCACGATGAATCGCTTTTTCACTAGTGAAGGGGCGTGGATTAATGAATAACGCAATAATTGCCACAACCAAAAGTAAACTACTACTCAAAGAGGGCTTGATCAGATTAACGTGTTGCTGATTGTTTGTATAGCCACGCCGCCGTTTCGCAACACGCCAAGCCTCTGCACCACCGACAAAGATTAATCCTAAACCAGCGATCGCTGTTAGAGGAATGTAGTTAGGATGCACTAATAGATATAGTTGTCCTGATAACCAGAGCTTTGTTAGTGTAATTCCCCAAGCAGCGATCGCGCAGGATTCGAGCCAAGGTAAAAACTTCTGCCAGTAAATATGTAGACGCGAAGAATTAGCGGATCGAGATGACATGGGGAAAACTACACAACAATAATTAGCTGATATAGCTTTGTATCCTAGCGTAAATTTTGTAGAAATAAATAAAGGCGGCGCAAAGCGCCGCCTTTATTTATTTTCATAGTTGCGACGCAAAGCGTCGCAACTAATTTAGCCTTCGTGAGCAGATGGGTTAACTGGACGAATGTCTACAATCGTGCCACCGAGACGGGTGATTTTACGGGTTTGCTCATTCAAACGGCTGAAAGGGACTTTAACAAAAATGCTACTACTATTACGAATAGCATAGCTGTTGAGATCTGTTGCATCGCTTTGACGCAAGCCAGATACTTCGTAAACAAATACGCGATTATCTTTAGCGGAAGTAATCATAAAACTCAGTGCTACTAAATTTTTAATGGATTGGAATTAGAATTGAAAAGAGAATTAAAGACACATCCATCGGATGTGTCTTTAATCAACACTATTGAGCGATCGTTACACTGGCAACTTTACCGCCCAACTTGCTGATGCGTTGCAATGTATTGTTTAACTCCTTATAGGAGACGATGTACTCTCTATTGCTACGACGAACTTGAGGGTATCTAGGTAGAGAAATAGCAGATACTTCAATTCTGTATAGACGATCTTCAGAACCGACAGAAGAACGACCAAAGGCGCGGGTAGGAGCATTGCCTTGTTTTGCAGCTTGATAAGCCCAACCATCACTATTCCCAGAAGTACCGATAATCGCCGAAACACTGTTTTGAGCGAGCTCAGTTGCTAATCTAGAAGCACTGCCTGCAACTTGAGCGCGATCGCTGTTTGCATAACCACGATAGAGTTGGAAAATTCTGGTAAAGCCAACGGTTCTGTCACCAACTTTATTATTAAAGCCGCGATAGTAAGGAACAATGGAATCGCCAAAGCTAGATTCGTACTCGTCGGAATCGATGTAAGAATCGATATCAGCATCATAGCCTTCGTTTTGGTAGCGATCAAGATGCTCGGTTACTTCAGCTTCGGCGAAAGGAGCGCGTCCCAACAAGTGCTTGAAATTCAATTCAATTACACGGGTATGGAAATTAGAATAGAGAAACTTGGTTTTGTATAGTTCAGATTTTGCAACAGCACGCACAAATTCACGTACTGTGATCTGACCATTGGTCAATAAAGATTCAAGTCCAACCAAGCGATCGGCTGCCAAGATATAGTCATTACCTAATACATGGCGATAGACTGCATTGATGACAGCATTAGCATCTTCTGGAGATGCATTTTGACGTAGTTCTACTGGACTGGCATTGCTATAAGCAGCAGTTCCTAAACGAGAGGCGGCATTGGTAATTGCCATAGTTGATTTTCCTTAATTTTAAAACTCAATGAAAATTTAGCGATGAGATTAGATAATTCAATATAGACAAGTTATGCTGACTACATTAAAACAGAGAAAAAATAAGAATTGCTATTTAGTCGGAATCTAAAACAAAATATAAATTGAGAATTATTCCAAGCCTTTCTATATGTTTGTATTTAATAAATATTCAACACAAAAGAGTCCTAAAGTGCTAATTGATTAAAGCAAGAATCGAGCTTTTCAATTTACTTAATGGAACTAAACCTGTAACTTTTTAAGTTGTTTGGTTCAGTGGCTTTGGGATTGACATTGATTAAAACAACTAATTTGTGCAGATTTTGTGCAACCTTTAAGATTTTAGATATAGACAGCCTCAATGAGGCTAACAGAAACTATTAGTGAGGCTTACCAGTCTTTATGTGTCAATATTTCTAGAGATTTTTGCTTAGTTGTCAGGGATTTATGAATCTTTGTATTTAGTTATATTTCTTCATATAAAAACACTCCATTATTAAAAACCTGTGGCGCATGTTGCGTGCACGCCACAGGTTTTTGAATTTTCTACTTATGGAGAATCAAAAAGCATGGTAGTCATGTAACGTTCTGTCCATTCTGTACCAAACGACTTTTCGAGAACCCGTCGGGTTTTATCATTTTGCTGCTGCTTTTGGCAGTAATAGCGATGTCCAGAAAGAATCTTGCTAATTTCTTTAGAGGTAGTGAAAGGTCTGGTGGCAACGGCAAGCTGGCAATGCAAAGTCAAAACTGCACGCACTCTTTCTAGAAAATCGGCTTCTTCGCGATCGCCTACGGGACGAACAAACAAACAAAATTCCGAGAAAATATCGCCCCATTGTGGCAACTCACGAGGTTGCTCGAAGTTGATCACAGGTAAATTGGATAAACCTTTGTGAAAGCTGGGGGGTAATGCAAAATCAGGATAAAGAGGTGAAAGATCTGCGATCGCGGCGCTAATCCCTGCACGACCACCCACCAAGTCGCCGCCAAAGATAGGAATGTCGTATTCCACATTAGGAAACATCACACAATGGAGAATATCTAAACCATTGCCCACCTGCGCGAGTTCCAGATGGAGCTTCCGAAACTGTGGTGTGCTGTAACAGTGATTTTCGATTACTAGTTTCTCACCTTCTAACGCGCCTTCCACATAGCCGAGATCTTCTGGGATTTGATAGGGAGATAAATCTAGGTTTTCTCGCCACACAGTTTCGATGCAATTAGCTAAATCACGAATTAAAGGATATTGTTTTTCTCTTAGGGAAGCTTGTATAGCTTGAGTCATGAGCTTTATTTTAAGTTGATTTAAAAAATATTTATTTGAACGTTTATTCTCTCACTTTCTTACGACAATCTCTACTGATGTTCCCTAATTACAGCGCAAAGCGCTGTAATTAGCGGTGTGCGGCTTTACCGCACACCGCTAATTATTCACTGGAAAGGGAGTAGGCGCTAATGCGTTGTAGACGGCTGCGAATACGGTTGGCGAGATCGATACTTGCGATCGGTTTACATAAGTAGTCGTCAGCCCCAACGCTAAAGGCTAAATTTTGGGTATCAGTATCGCTCACCGAACTTAAGAACAAAACTGGTAAACGTTGCCACTGCGGATAACTGCGGAGAGTCTGACAAAGTTCTAATCCGTCAAATGGTGGGATATTCACATCCAACACTAAAACATCTGGCAAGACGGCTTGTAGGACTGACCAAAACTGCTGTGGATCGTCGAGGGTAGTGACTTTAAATTCCCAAGGGGCAAGTAGATTGGGAAGTGATCGCAAATAGTCAACATCATCATCCACAATCATTAATTTGATCATGACTTGAGGCTGATTAATTGTGAATGAGAGCGATGGGTTTGCGGCGCTCTCCTGTGGTGATAAGGAGAAATTAATGCTAGATAGGTTGGGTGAATTAGAAATTTCAGATTGAGATGTTTTTTCTATTGCTAAATTCGGGACTTTATCTGGAGCCTTAAGATAATAGCCTCGCCCATGAACTGTGGCAACAAAATCTGACGGAGCGCCTGCGGACACTAACTTGTGACGCAAGTGCCGAATATGCGATCGCACGGTTGCCTCGGAGGGAAAATCATCGGAAGACCAAAGGCGATCGAGAATTTCATCAGCACTGAGTAAATGTTGACTATCCCGTAGCAAAAGTTCTAATAATTCATATTCTTTATTTGTTAATGTTAGCGGTTGGCTATGATAGAAAACTTCACAGGTACTAGGATTGAGTAGTAGGTCTCCCCAAACTAACAAAGGGAATGAACTAGCATTGCTCCTTCTCAATAAAGCACGAACCCTTGCAATTAATTCTGGCATATCAAAGGGTTTGACTACACAATCATCGGCTCCTGCATCTAGTCCATTCACCTTGTCTTTACTACTATTTTCCGTGATGAGTAGAATGGGCATTGCATAGCCTTCAAATCGAAAGCGATGACAGAGATTGATTCCATTTATATTTGGTGATGTAATATCGAAGATAAACAGGTCATATTCAAAAGTTGAGCCATAGCTCCAAGCTGTTTCACTATCTTTGACTACATCAACAATGTAATGATATTCGGTGAGATGTTTAGTTAAATTAGCTATTAAGATTTCATCTTCTTCTATGAGCAATATCTTCATATAGCAATCCTAATTCATTTATGGAAATGTTATGGGCTTCGACTTCGCCCAGCCCACATTCTATGATGGCTGAGCGAAGTCGAAGCCACTCTTTTAGTATTTAAGATTGCTGCATTAACTATTGGGGTGTTAACAAGATGATTTGTTGCTGCTGGAGCGATCGCACATCTTCTAAAGTAATTTCAACGGACTCTAGGATCTGCGCGACGGTTTGACCTTTATTCTGATTGTCATCAGTAGCTAATAGGAACTTCCATGCTGCATCACTGATTTGCACAAGCTGATAGTTGTAATCAAAGAAATGAGCACTATCGCGCCAGCCATAAATACAAGGGCTTAGCTCAGGAATAGCTCTGAGTAATTCCTCATCAACTTGCCAAGTCTTCTTCTCAATTGGTGGACGTGCTAAGAAGAACTCATAATGGGAAATTGTCTGCGGATCAAGAACTTCGACAAGGCGATAGCGTTGGCGCTCGGTGAGATGCTGCGATCGCTGAATTAAGTCAGGAACTTTACCGATCAAGCGATTTAAGTCCCATACTTGCGGATTAGAGAAACCGAGAAATTCCAATCCTGAAGCATCAATTAATTCAAAAAGAGTATTCACATTGTAATTAAGCTCTTGGGGATGCACATACATATCCGCAAAACAGGCATCCTGTTGATTTTCCGCCGCCCAACGTTCAGATTCACGACGACGGAGTGCATTAGTTTCAGGTAGGTTCGCAAATATATCTCTACCGATTTTCACGCCATCGACATAATCACCTCGCTTATCACCTTGCAATAAAGTGATCGCCTCCTGCATCAAGCGAATTTCCCAACGTCCTAGTTCGCCATATACAAAAATATGTAGCAATCCTCCAGGGGCGAGCTTATTCGCTAATGCTTGTATGCCACGGATGGGATCGGCAGTATGGTGGAGAACGCCTACGGAATTGATCAGATCGAATTCTCCTTCCAATTGGTCAGCATCAAATAGACTGAGGTGATGGAATTCTGCTCTGGTAGCTCCTGACCTTTTGCAACGTTCTTTGGCTACGGCGAGGGTTCCTTCACTGAGATCGATGCCGACAACATGAGCTTCGTGGTTGAGATGGACGAGATATTCGGTGCTTACGCCTGAGCCACAGCCAGCATCGAGAACGCGAATAGCATTTTTAGGAGGTTTTTGTCCAGTACAAAAGTTATAGGCCGCTTGCCAATTCCATCGCCAGTTATATCCAGGTGGTGGCTCGTCTAGGAGGGGTTCTGGTGGGAATGGATAGGTGTCGTAGAGTTTGGCAACGGCTTCGCTAACTTTGGGATCGGACATAAACTTAATAATCAAGGTTAGTAATCAAGAACTGCTAGCATTATGCTAGCATAGTCAAGCGTTCTTCAATCACACTTAAATCAAGCAAGTTTTAGCATAACAAGGATCAATATTTAAAGGAGAAAATCAAATGGCTGCTATTACAATTCGTAATATTTCAGAAGAGTTAGTTGATCGCATCAAGTTATTGGCTGAACAAAAAGGAATTTCGATGGAACAGGAGGTGCGTGATTTACTCCAAATTCGCTACGGTAAACGTTCAGAAGTAATTGCTCGGCTTCGTAATCGTTCAGAAAATTTACCAACTGTGCAAGAGAACCTTGTACAAGCATGGAAAGAATCAGGACGTTAGTAGATGATTTACATGATTATTGATACGATGGTGTTTGCTTACGCATTACTTCATGTTGAAGAAAAATACGAACAGGCGATCGCAGTTATAGAATCCACCGATCAAATTGTAGTTCCTGATTCTCTATTCTCTGAGTTAGGAAATGTAGTTTGGCAATGGATAAAATTTCACCAACTATCTTTGCAAACTGGATTAGAAGTTATGCAGGATGCTGAGGCTTTGGTTGATCGAACAATTAATAGTTCATTAATTCGTGATACGGCTCTAGATCTAGCGGTGAAAGAGAATCATCCTTTTTACGATACTCTATTCATATCTGCGGCAATACAGATTAATACAAAAGTAATAACCTTCGATCGAAAGTTGGCAAATAAGTTTTCAGATCGCACTATATTACTAACCTAGCGTTTGCTATGACATTTTTTAGAACATTTTTTTAGGATATTTAAAATGGCTCCCGTTCGTCTACTTAGCGTCACCAAAAAATTTGCAGAAAACACGGTTCTTCGAGAAATTGATCTAGAAGTAGCCGATCGCGAATTTCTGGTCTTGGTAGGTCCTTCAGGATGTGGCAAAAGTACATTATTACGTTTAATAGCTGGTTTAGAAGAAGTAACTGAAGGCTCGATATATCTAGGCGATCGCCAAATCAATCACCTACCGCCCAAAGTTCGTGATATTGCGATGGTGTTTCAAAGCTATGCGCTTTATCCCCACATGACCGTCTATAACAATATTGCCTTTGGCTTAAGACGGCAGCGATCGCGTAATCTCTCCCCCCTAGCTTGGCTATCGCCCACCAGCAAAAAACAAAGGTCTGAAATCGATCAACGGGTACAACAGGTTGCCGAATCTCTGCAAATTTCCCATTTACTAAGCCGCAAACCCAAGGAATTATCGGGCGGACAAAAGCAACGGGTTGCTCTTGGTCGAGCGATCGCCCGCAATCCTCAAGTCTTTCTGATGGATGAGCCGCTATCCAATCTCGATGCTCAGTTACGAAGTGATACGCGATCGCAAATTGTGCAGCTACAAAAGCAATTACAAGTCACCACAATCTATGTGACCCATGATCAAGTGGAAGCAATGACGATGGGCGATCGCATTGTGGTATTAAATAAGGGCGATATTCAGCAAGTAGATACACCCTTAAATATCTATCGCAAGCCAGCTAATGTCTTTGTTGCGGGATTTATGGGTTCACCACCGATGAATTTTTTGCTAGTACAAGTAGATCTTAATGGCGATTTACATGGTGAAAGTTTGCATAGACCAATTTCCATTAATGAATTAGCAATTAATGAAATTGGACGCGATCGCGCTTTTATTCTGGGCTTCCGTCCCGAAGATTTGCAACCAGCAGATGCTGAGAATGCTCATTTAGAAGGCACTGTTGAACTAGTCGAAGCTCTCGGCTCAGAAACAATTGTGTTATTAAAACTTGCTAATAGTGAAATCAGAGCAAGGGTCTCCGCCGATACTAGCTTGGAATATCATTGGCAAATAGGCGATCGCAGTTTTTGGCGATTTGAACAAAATAAGCTCTATGCCTTTGATTCTGATTCAGGCCTTACTTTGCATCATCCTTACAAGTAATTTACTTTGAGAAATCATTTGCAGCGTTACAGGCAAGGTGATACATTTGCGCTGCTTGCTTTTCCTGAGATAAGCTTTTCATAGCAAGAGATATTTTAGAAATGTTCGCCTTTAGTGAACATTTCTAATGTGGTTCGCGTAGGAGTAAAAATGATTCGATATTTGCCCCTTGTGGTGGGGATAGTGGGCGGATTGGCGCTATTGGCTAATCGCATGGTGACAGCTAATCTTACCTCTAGCCAGTCACGGGCTGATGCTCTGGGGATCTTATTAAGCGCAGTTTTGATTTTGATAGGTTTACTTTGGCAGCAAGTGCAACCCAAACCACCCGATGCCGTGACTTTAGTGGGGGAAGAAGGTTTTGAAATTGATGAAAATTTACCAGAAGAAGTTAAGACGGAATTAGCTTGGGCATCGCATATTTTATTAACTAATACGGTGACTAAGGTAGTAGCCGTTTATTATGATCGACAAACCATCATCCGCAGAGGTGTTTTAGGCAAAAGTAAACAAGTAAATATTGGCACGATCGCGGAGCGAGTAATGAAAACCCAAAAGCCAGTTTATTTGGTAAGGTTAGAACTTTATCCTGGGCGAGTGGAATTTGACTATCTACCCGAAAATACTCAGGGTGTCATCGTGCAACCTCTGGGCGAAAAAGGAGTCATGGTTTTAGGGGCAAATATTCCGCGCAGCTATACCAAGCAAGATGAAAATTGGATAACCGCGATCGCTGATAAATTGGCTTACAATCTCGACAAATATTAATAGTTGGTTTATTTTGCAGCAAAACAACTTCTAAAAACTTTCTACGGAGTACAGCTATGCTAAATCGTATTTTTGCAACAATTACTATTTCTTCATTACTTACTGCTGCTTCATTATTGCCATCACGGTACTTAAATAAGGTGATCGCCCAAGTACCTCAAGAGACCAACAAAACCAACTCGTCAGACCAATCAAATCAAGCAGTTTCTCCCGCCATTTCCCCAACGAAACGATCCTTGATCAAAGAGTTATTAGAAATAACTCAAGCCAGTAAAAGCGCTAATCAGGTAATAGATGTAATGGTGCGGTCAGAGTTGCCGAAGCTGGTATCTGCTATTTTAAAAAATGTACCGTCTCTGGATAGCGATCGCCCCGAAGTACAAAAACAATTCAATGACTTTGTGTCTCGGATGGCTGTCAAATATCGCGATCGCGTGCTAAAAAAAATTGACCTCAAACAATTGGTAGAGCAGGTTTCCTATCCTGTCTATGACCAGTATTTTACGGAATCAGAGTTACGGGATATCATTGGCTTCTATAAATCCTCAACGGGTAAAAAAGCAATTAGTGTCTTGCCACAGATTACGGTTGATTCGATCAGTCGGACTAACGATATTTTGTTGCCTAAACTATCGAGCATCATGACTGAAATAGTTACTGAAGAGCTTTTGAATGGTTTGCCAAAACCAAAATGAATTCTGTAAACCCATTTTACATGGCTGAACAAATTCAATTTACCCTTATACTGTAATGCTGATGGCGTTTATCTGCCTCCTCAAATTTTCATTTTCAAACCTGATTCAATCGTTACATTCAGCAAATACGCATGGCAATTCTAGATCGGCAAGGTCGTTTATTTGGCAAACTTAGCATTTTGGATATCGGGGCGATCGCCACAATCCTGATCGTACTTATTGGCTTACTCGTTGTCCCTGGTAATAGCGGTAGCTCAATCGCTCAAATGCTCTCTGCTGAAAACAAAACTGTTCAAGTAGATATGAATGTACGTGGTTTAAGTGCAACTAATCCCCAGAATCTAGTCAAGATAGGCGACAAAGTAAATATCATCATTCGCAACCAGCCACGTGGCGAAGTTACGATCAAAAAAGTTGAAATCTCCACACCCAAAGTTGTTGCCGCCAAAGCCGATGGCACTGCGGTTTATTTTGAGGATCCCCGTGCTATTTCTACCTCTCAATCTGACTTAGCCATCACCCTTGAAGCCACGGCAAGAGTCACCAATGACGGCGTGGTATTTGGCAATGAAAAAGTCAAGGTCGGTACATCTATTGATATCGAAGGTTCCAAATACTTGATTCGCGGTAGTGCGATGGCAGTACGTTATTAGGTTTGAATTGGGCTTTCCCCAATTCAAACCATTTATACTCATTTAGTTAATGTTTTATGCAACCCCCATTCCCTCAAGGTTTTGTTCTTAAAGGTCGCTATGCTATCCGCTCAACGATTGGACAGGGTGGTATGGGGCGTACTTATCTAGCGCAAGATCTAGAGCGCTTTAACGAAACCTGTGTCCTCAAAGAATTTATTCCGCCGCAAGATTCCGTAGAGGTATCGGAAAAGGCGAAGGAATTATTTCGCCGTGAAGCCTCCGTACTATATCAAATTCGTCATCCTCAAGTGCCAGAATTTCGCGCCACCTTTGAGTCGGAGGGGCGATTACTCCTAGTACAGGACTATGTAGAGGGCAAAAATTATCGTAATTTGCTACTTGATCGCCTGAAAACTGGACAAACCTTTTCGGAGAATGAAATTTTTGCGCTCATGCAGCAACTTTTGCCTGTGTTGAGTTATTTGCACGGTCATAACATCATTCACCGTGATATTTCTCCTGAAAATCTGATATTGCGATCGCAGGATCACTTACCTGTGCTAATTGATTTTGGTGTTGTCCAAGAAACTAATGCCAAACTTAATTCGCAAATGGGTATACCTGCCTCAACAGTTGCGGGCAAAGCAGGCTACGCGCCACCAGAGCAATTACAGTCTGGCAATGCCTATGCCAATAGCGATCTCTATGCCCTTGCGGTAACTTCCATCGTCCTGATGACGGGACACGAACCTTCAGAACTATTTGATAGCATCAATCTTGCATGGAATTGGCAACAATTTGCTAATGTTAGCCCTGCCTTTGCTAGAGTAATCAATCAAATGTTGAGCTATAAACCTACCAATCGCTATCGGTCGGCGGATGAGGTGATGCAAGCTCTACAGGTTGCCCAAGCTTCTTTTTCAGGGGCAAAGACTTATGCAGTCGGACGAGCAGTACCATCGAATGTAGCAGCGTCAATTCCACAAAGAACTGTAGTTGCAGGAGCAAATAATCGCAATCCTGCCAATTACGGAGTCAGTAGACCAAATCAAGTTAGCGAATCTAATAATGGTGGTGGTGTAAACTGGTTTGTCGGAATCTTGATTATTTTAGTTGCTGGCATTGGCTCATGGGCAGTCACTTCATTGTTTTTTGGTCGCAATCGACTTGTGATTAATCCCACAGAAACAGCAATTACTTCGCCAACTAGCGCCGCAAATGACCCAACTGTAACCAATATAAAGTTTGACTTAGGTGATAACGAAGGTATAAATCGCAAATCTATCAGCGATAAGATTGTTGCAGGTAAAGTTGTGAATGTTCGCTTGACTGGAGAAAGAGATGATTTTTTGACTGTATCTCTTACCAATGGCGACAATTTGCAAATGACTATTGAAAGTGCAGATCAGATCAGCTTGGATAATGCAGCAAAAGATAATAAAACAGGGTATTGGGAAGGTAAGCTGCCCAAATCTGGTACTTACTATATCAAGATCAAAACTACTAGCTCTCAGGAAACTACCTACAATCTAGAGGTGACTCGTAAAGTTATCCCAAAACCGCAGCCCACACCTACCAAAACAACAACATCAACACCTACAGTCAAACCTACCAATACAGCTACACCTTCAGAATCACCTACAATCAGTCCAACAGCCGATCCTTCTAATAGTCCTAGAGCCACAGAATCATCAAGATCTAGTGCTTCACCGACTCCTAATAATACTGAGCGATCAACATCGCCATTGCCAACTCCCATTGATCCTGCCCCTGAGCCATTGAAACCAACTACCAATCCTAAAAACCCTAATACCTTTTAGTCCATTTTCCTAATTAATGCAAACCGTAGAAATTAAATTCCAAAAGCTACATCCTGATGCACAGGTTCCTAGCTATGCTCATACTGGCGATGCTGGGGCTGATGTCTATTCAGTTGTTGAAGTTACTTTACAGCCAAGCGATCGCGCTGCAATTCCGACAGGTTTAGCTGTGGATATCCCCCTTGGTTATGAAATTCAAGTGCGTCCCAAAAGTGGATTAGCACTCAAACATGGGCTTGCCGTTCTCAATTCCCCCGGTACAGTTGATGCTGGCTATCGTGGCGAAATTCAAGTAATTGTGATCAATCTGGGTAAGGAAGCCTATACCTTTGTTAAAGGGCAAAAAATCGCTCAGTTGGTCTTAAAACCTGTAATTCAAGCTCAATATATTGAAGGAGAATTAGGAACAAGCGATCGCGGTGTAGGCGGTTTTGGTAGTACTGGACTAATTTAGTCAGAATTACTTTAGCTTCTCCAGCTTTCGGTCGAGAAGCTAAAGTAATCCTGATTTTCATTTGCCTATGGCAAAATGAAAATCGCTATAATCAGCAAAAAACAATGAATATCTATCGTCTAGCGGTTTTAAGTGACAATTACGTTTTTGTTTTGCATGATTCCGAAAAAAACATTGTGGCAGTAGTTGATCCTGCTGTCGCTCAACCAGTTTTAGACAAATTAGAGGAATTAAATGCGACTTTAGTTACGATTTTTAATACTCATCACCACGCGGATCATGTTGGTGGCAACTCGGCACTAATCAGAAAATTTCCCAATGCAGTTGTCTATGGTGGGGATAAAGATCGAGATCGCATTCCCCACCAGCAAGTATTTCTCAAAGGTGGCGATCGCGTAAATTTTGGCGATCGCGAAGCCCAAGTGTTTTTTATCCCTGGACATACCTACGCACATGTTGCTTATTATTTTGAGCCTGTGGGCAGTGAAGTCGGTGAGTTATTCTGTGGTGACACTTTGTTTGCTGGAGGCTGTGGCAGACTGTTTGAGGGTACGCCCGCACAAATGCTGGAATCCATCGATCAATTGCGTCAGTTACCCGACGATACCCGTGTCTGGTGCGCCCATGAGTATACCTTGGGTAATCTCAAATTTGCGCTAACAGTTGATGCTGATAATCATGATCTACAGGAACGCATGGTCACGGCTAATGCTATGCGTCAAAGGGGTGAAGCGACAGTACCTAGTACCATTGGACTAGAAAAGCGAACTAATCCTTTTATGAGATGGGATGCCCCTGCAATTCAGCGATCGGCTGGTATTGAGATTCCCGATCGCGTATTTGCCAGAATTCGCGGACAAAAAGATAATTTTACAGGGTAGAACAAATTAAGGCAGCGCTTCACTCTGCCTTAATTCAAAATTAAAAAAGCTCCTCATTGAGGAGCTTTTTTATTACTGGGGTGCAAGGATTCGAACCTCGGAATGTCTGGACCAAAACCAGATGCCTTACCGCTTGGCGACACCCCAATATTTGTCTGCGCTTTACAAATCTTTTTGATTGCGCGGTACTTACTATAGCAAATGAGTGTTGGGTTTTGTCAACACATTTTGAAAAAAAGTTTTTAATTTAATCGTATCCGCAAAAGCACTATAGCTAATTGTCTAGCAGCACAGAATCCTTAGACAAAGCAATTTGGAGTTTACAAAAGCCTTCAATGTGGCTGCATACCTCCTGCAATTGATGTTCCGCCCATGCCTGTCCATTACTCAAAGCAGTATCAAAGCCATTAGAAAACACATGGACGATGGGATCGCCCGCATCAGGTAAAACCAATACCCAATCGTGATCGCTATAAAAAATCTTCACTCCATCGATTAGTTCCATTCTTTCGTGTCCATAGGACTCGACTAAATGACGCATGAGTGTGCCTTTGATACTCCAAGGGCAACGTACTGTCTGCTGACGAAAATGGCAACGAGGCAGATGACTGCGTACCTGCGACAGCGATCGCTTCTGAAGTGTAATCCATTCCATGATTTTAGCAATGCTAAACATAGCGTCAAATCCTGGGTGAAGCTGTGGAAAGATAAAGCCCATTTCGGCGGAGCCACCTAAAACTACTCCCTCGGTGCTGTGACAAGTTGCCATTAAAGCAGTTGGGTTAGCACGGGTGCGGATGACTTTACCCCCATGTTTTTCAGCGATCAATTCCACCATGCTTGATGCTGACACTGGTACAACAACAGTCCCCCCCTCGTGAGATTCCAGAGCCATCTCCATCATTAAGCCAGTCAATATCTCATCTCGAATGGGCTTACCAGATTCATCAATCAAGATAAATTTTTCACCGTTGGCAAAAACCTGTACACCAAAGTTGGCTCTAACCGCCTTGACTACATCGGTTAATTGAGTCAGCATTTTTTCGCGATCAACAGGTGCTGGAGCGATCTCATTAAGACTGGCATTAAGTACTACAACATCAGTGCTGAATTTGCCAAGAATTCGTGGTAAAACGGCTCCTGATACTGCATAAACATAATCAATTACGATTTTTTTGCAATCACTATAACGAATTGCTTCTACATCAATGTTCTTAGCAAAGCCGCTATTGTAATAATCTAAGATACGGGTGGGATAGCTTATTTCACCGATTTCTTCGATTTTTGCCCTACGAAAGTCTTCTTTAAAAAATGTACCTTCAATTTTTTTCTCCATCGCTTTGTTGATATTAATGCCGTTAGCATCGAGAAACTCGATCATCACAAAGTCATTACGATCAGGATGGACGCGTACATGAATGCCACCAACAACACCAAGACTGGGCGCACTAAATCGTGAGATGGGAATAGCGGTAGCTTCTAAGTTCTCAACATTAATTCCTACAGACATTAACCCCGAAATTAGCGATCGCGTTAGCATTCGGCAAATCGTGCGTTGATCTCGCGAAACCATCACATGGGAATCGGGGTGCAGCGTTGCACCATAGGCGGCTCCTAGTTTTACCGCAAATTCGGGCGTAATATCGATATTAGCTAAACCTGATACGCTATGTTGACCAAATAAATTGCGAGAAGCCATCGCTCCCCAAATCAGGTTTGTGGTTAGGGTCGCACCTGCCTCTACATGCTTACTAGGCCAGATACGAACATTGGGGAAAACTCTCGCCTCTTCACCAATTACTGAATTTGAGCCAACTACGGCTCCTTCCATGACATGCACACGGCGACTGATACGGACATTGCGCGAAATGGTGCAGGCCCAGAGATGACATTCCTCGCTAATCATGGCGCTATTGCCAATGATTGGTCTTTGTAAATCGCAATCAGAGCCAATGGTGACGCGATCGCCGATGACTGTACCTGCGGAAATTTTGGTGCGATCGCCGATGGAGCAATTGCTCCCAATTAGCACAGGTGGCTCAATCTGGACAGTGGGTGAAATATTTGTATGTTTACCAATCCATAATCCCGTGCGTAACTGTACATAGTCCAAGTCTAGATGTACGCGCCCCCTAATCGCGTCATACTGGGCTTGTCGATAGGCTTCTAGGGAGCCAATATCACACCAATAGCCATTGGCAATGTAGCCATACATTGGCACACCCTTAGCCAGTAAAAGCGGAAATAGATCGTTAGAAAAATCGCTTGGTTCGTTAGCTGGCAAAAAGTTCAGAACTTCAGGTTCTAGAATGTAAATGCCTGTGTTAACCGTATCCGAAAAGACTTCACTCATTGAAGGTTTTTCTAAAAATCTTTGAATGTGATCTTCTTCATCGGTGATCACTACCCCAAAAGCCATGGGATCGCTCACCCGTCGTAAAATCAGAGTCGCTTGTGATTTTTTTGCTCGATGGAATTTGATCGCAGCCGTGAGATCGAAATCAGTGATACTGTCGCCGCTAATAACGAGAAATGTGCTGTCTAAGAGACTTTCCACATTCTTGACACAGCCTGATGTCCCTAATGGTTGATCTTCCTCAACTACATACATCATGTTTACGCCAAAATCCGAACCATCTCCAAAATGCTCACGAATAACATCAGGTAGATAGTGCAAGGTAGCAATTACCTCACGAATGCCATGACGTTTCAATAGATTGAGAATATGTTCGGTGATAGGACGATTTAGCACCGATACCATCGGTTTTGGTAAATCGCAAGTAAGAGGTCGTAACCGCGTTCCTGAGCCACCGGCCATTAATACCGCTCGCATAGATCCTCCGAACGTCAATGCGTAATAGGATTAGGGTCTAGTATCGTTCAAATCTGCGATAAAGCAATGAAAATAAACCTTAATACTGATTCAGATCCCCAAACGAAAATTATCGTAGCTCTAGATTTCTCTTCGGCGCGTGAAGCTTTAGAGCTATGCGATCGCTTGCCTCAAGTAGGTTTCTGGAAAGTTGGACTAGAGCTATTTATCGCCGATGGAAGTACAGTTTTGCGGGAATTAAAAGCCCGCAATAAAAAGATTTTTCTCGATTTAAAGCTGCATGATATCCCCAATACTGTTGCCTCAGCTACACGTGTTGCTACAAAATATGGTGCTGATTTCCTCACAATTCACGCCTCTGGTGGTAGAGCCATGATGCAAGCGGCTCAGTCAGAGGTACAGGGATCATCCACCCAGATTTTAGCGGTCTCGCTTTTAACTAGTATTTCTGCTGCAGAATTAAACTCTGATTTACAAGTGCCCCTCGAAGTACCTGACTATGTTTCTAAATTGGTGTTACTAGCCCAAGCAAGCGGTTTGAGTGGTGCAGTTTGTTCACCCCATGAAGTTACGAATTTACGATCGCTTGTTGGGGATGATTTTTGCTTTGTGACTCCGGGGGTACGTCCTGCAGGAGCAGCCATTGGCGATCAAAGCCGCATCATGACTCCGAAAGATGCGATCGCCGCAGGTGCGAATTATTTAGTAATTGGGAGGCCGATTAACGCCGCACCCGATCCTGTCCATGCTTGGGAACAGATTTGCCAATTTGTTTAAGTAATAAAGGCGGCGCAAAGCGCCGCCTTTATTACTTAAACAGCAACAGCCACAGGACTATCGAGTTTCTTCAATTGCTGTACTAGTAAGCTAAGGAATAAACCCACATCGGTAACAACGCCAACGGATTCTACAGAGCCGCGATCAGAGAGTTTTGTTACAACTGCGGGATTGATATCCACACAAACCATCTTTACGCCTGCGGGAGTCATGTTGCCCACACCGATGGAATGCAGCATTGAGGATAACATCAAAATCATGTCTGCCCCACGAATTTGCTCACCATACAAGCGTTGTGCTTCTAGTAAATCCATTACAGTGTCAGGTAATGGGCCATCATCACGAATAGAACCAGCTAGTACAAAGGGAACATTATTCTTGACACATTCGTACATCACGCCAGTATTGACAAAACCAGCCTCAACTGCTTTGTGAATACTACCATAGCGACGAACAGAGTTAATTACCTTCAAGTGGTGGCGATGCCCCCCTTTGACGCTAATGCCACGCTTGAGATCAACACCGAGAGAAGTTCCCATTGAGGATTGTTCCATATCATGCACAGCGATCGCATTACCACCCAGCATTGATTGGACATAGCCTTCATGAATCAAATAAGCTAAATGAGGAGCGCCGCCTGTATGCACAACAACAGGGCCACAGGAGACAACTAATTTGCCGCCACGATCGCGAATTTGGCGAAGTTCCCATGCGATTTGTTCGACTACGAGTTCAACACGGCGTTCACTGGATACACCTGCACCCATAAAGGAAAATTCTTCTTTCTTGGCATTATCTCGTGCCTCAGGCTTACGCACTGTCCGCACACCGTCATAGCCGACCACCACGCGATCACCCACTACGAGATCTCGCAAAAGCTTGCAGGTTGCAGTTTTACCATCAGGACTAATCGCGATCGCGCCATCCATGCGCTGATTGATACAACGAATCCATTCGCCATCAACACAGGCATCGGTAGGATAGATCGTCGTGACATAGAAATCATCGGGTGCAACGCCATCTTGTAAGACAGGCTCTAGATTGGCATCAGTAGTATCGCGATCTTGCAATACTGCACCAATTTCGATCAGTTCACCCATGATCGTTTCCATGAGATCATGGGATGGTGCAGAGATGCGAATCTTGGCTAGGGATGTGCTTTGACGCTGTTCACCAAGGTTAAATTCTAATACTTGGAAACTGCCACCATTATCTGTAACTAAATCCAACGCCCGATTGATGATGCCTGAATCGAGTAAATGTCCCGTTAATTCAACAATTCGAGCTTCAACGACGCTAGGTTCAATAATAGCTTGTTCGTTGGTGACAGGAACTTCAATGGTTCTTAATGTGAGACATTTTGCGGCTCCACCTGCTTTGAGGAATTCCGTGAGTGGGGTTTCGATGACGTTAAAGCCAGCATCAGTAATACGTTGTTTGAGGCGATCGCTAATTTTATTCATCACCACATTGCGATCAACATTCACCGCATTGCAAGCGAAATTCACGGCATCGGCTTCTTCGATCACAATTCGCTTATCCACAGGAATCCGTAGCTCAATCAAACGATTAGAATAAGAATCGAAAGCAGGAGGGTAATAGAGTAAGTATCCGCCTGTTAAAGGACAGAAACAGGTGTCGAGATGGTAAAAACGATTGTCAATTAATCGTAATGAGAGAACTTCGACGTTTAACCATTTCGCCAAATATGGATGGGCATCTAGCTCCGAACGAAAACCATATCCAGCCCATAGCCAGCCACCATGGCGATCGAATAGCGCATCACCTGCACCTTCAAAGGGTAAATCCTTCGGCAATTCATACACCGTAAAACCTTTAGACTCAAACCAAGCTTTAAAATAAGGCTCCTCACCTTGGCGCTCTTTATGTAAAAAACGACTTAGTACAGCTTTGTCACCCAATACTAGACCTGCATTAGCCGTAAACACCATATCTGGCCAGCCTTTTTCGGGTGTAACTAGCTCCACATTGACTAAACCCTTCAGGACTCCATATAGTTTTTGCCATTGTTCCACAGCGCGATCGCGGCTTGATTTATGAACGTTACCCTCCATCCAAGGGTTGATCACATAGTCCACATCGTAGTGATCGGGCGCGCACATTAGATAATTCAGTTGGGCAGTCATAGCAAATAAAAGTAAATAATTTAGAAAGAATGTGAAATTTTTCTCATTCTCAGATGGCAGCTACCAAAAATTACCAAACAATGGTTAAGCTCCCAGTCTCTAATGATACCTAATACTTCATACTGCAATCCCTTACTAAAGTTATCATCTCTTGATATATTGCAGTTTTACTTTTGCCTACGGCAAAAGTAAAAACTCAAAACCATCTGTAGCTCGCTTGCTTGATATTTTCACCTTTGATGATGGGGATTAGAATTGCTATGTTAAGAGCTAAAATAAAAATCTCCATAAATTTTGGTTGATTAACCATGAGGACAGTTACCTCGGTGCAACAATATCCAATCTTTGGGCTTGAGATTAAATGTCCCCATTGTCGGCAAATTATTCCTGCTCTAATTTTAACTGACACCTATCTCTGTCCACGCCATGGAGCTTTTGAAGTTAAGCCTAATGGCAAAGATTTAATTCATTTACAATCCGAGCGCCAATGGCGATTGTGGAATGAAGAATGGTACCGTCAGCATACCCATCCTGATGGAATTTGCTTCGAGATTCATGAAAACATAGACAGGCTCTATACTCAAGGTTATCGAGCGCTCAAGGTAATTATTGCTAATCGATATATTGATATGGTTAGCCCCTATCTCGAATTCACCTCCATCGGTTCTAATGTGCATCGTTTGTACGGCCTAACTGTAGAATTTAGTCCTCCCGAAGAAGAGGAACTACGTTGGGGAATTATTAACTTTGAGATAGAAAAAGAACTAGGTGTACATAAGGGCTATCCATACTTTCGTTCTTTTTAACAACATCATAAAGAGCCGCAAGCGTCTTTTTGTTTTGTTAAAATCAGATTTTGGTGCGCTGGCTATACGAATATCACAAGCTTCCAGATTGCAATTGAATAAATTGCTTACCTTAGTGATCGCGGTTTAGTTTAGATGTGTGAGTAGCGATCACTATGAAAGCAATTTAGACTCATATTGTCGAAGTTCATCCAAAGAGACGAATTTTAAAGCAGCTTCGTGGGTTGCAGCGAGATCTACAGGTGGCGCAAATCCTGCATCCAAAGATTCTTTCCATCGTGATGCACATAAACACCAGCGATCTCCTGATTTAAGACCAACAAAATTAAATGTTGGTGCAGGAGTCCTTAAATCATTGCCTTGATTTTTAGTGTAGTCAAGAAACTCATCGGTAACTTCAGCGCAAACAACATGAATCCCCAAATCGCGATCGCCTGTTTGACAAAAGCCATCACGATAGAAACCTGTGACTGGCGATGAACAACATAACTTCAGTTTTTCGCCCAAAACGTTTTTGACTACTGCCATAATTTTTTATATTCCTCTTCCGAAACCAAATCCAAAGTGTTTTCTACGCGATCTAAAAAGACTTTTCCGTCAAGGTGGTCATATTCATGCTGGAAAATTCTGGCAACAAAATCGGTAAATTTGGTGACTTGGCGATCACCATGACGATCTAGATACTGTACTTCAATTTCTCGGTAGCGTGGCACAAGTCCGCGAATCAGAGGGACGGAGAGACACCCTTCCCAACCCTTATCAATTTCTACGGAGTAAGAAATGATGTTGGGATTAATCATTGCTAATGGTTCCATTTGCGGGGCATCAGGATAGCGCTCATTGGGATGGGATGCAACAATTATTAATTGAAGTGATCGTCCCACCTGTGGAGCCGCTAAACCAACGCCCTTACGCTCTTTGAGGGTAATTAACATGTCATCAATTAATTTCTGAATCTCGCGATCGCTTACATTAGTAATCGGTTGAGCAATCTCGCGTAATATAGAATTACCAAGCTGAAGAATAGTTAGTTTTTTGGCAAACATTTTATCAAGCAATGGAATCAACATAGCACCTATACTTATTACTTTGAATTGATTAAATTAATATAAATTGATAAATTCTTCAATAGATCTTGTGTAGATTAAAACTGATTGACCTGATCAGTGTGATTTGACCTTTATTTCTCTAATTTACAGTAACTAATCAGAACAAAAAGAGGGAATTAGACAAAAAGAGGATTACCTCGGAATAGATTGATGAGAGAATCCAGAATATCAAGTCGCTGCTTTCTGAGCGTAGAAATATAGCGGTTTTCAAATGAGCGTGATACGAGCATCACATTCATAAAACCAGCCAAAGAAGTCAGATTCGGAGACAGAATTGAAAGCGAGAGTGATAGCCTCATGAAGCTGTTCAGTGGTTCTCGGAGCAATCGAACGCAGAATGGAT
>CALRWX020000031.1:0-37886 GCA_943371975.1 Pseudanabaena sp. UWO311
AGCCGCGTCACAAAAATCTGGTTCTTTATTTTACTGCGAGTCCCTTATTTATTACTAAAGTCATTGGTATTACTTTGCGTTAATTACCGCTCAAACTGATAACGCAAAAATAATTCTGATTCATGGTGATAGATTGATCGCAATTTCAGTTTTAGTAATTCACTACCGCCAAAGCCATAGTCTAAACCTCCAACAATACTGGTATTGCTATTACCACCGACAATATGGGGAGCTAGGGTTAAAAAAAACTCATCGGCTAAGCCTTGAGATATCAGCGCATGATTTAGAGTAGCTCCACCTTCAACTAATAGTCTCTTGATACCAAGATGCTCATACAGCATGACCAAAACTTTTTTAAGATCAATATGATTATTTTTGCTGGAACAGCGAAAAATCTGCGCTTTTTTCTCTAGCCATGCTTCCACCGCAGTATTTTCTCCCAGCAAAACAATTCGTAAATCTTTACCAGCGTCCCAGAAACGATGATCGCAAGGTAAATCACCTGAATTGCTGATCACAATGCCGAGGGGTTGTGGCTGTGAAAAATTTTTTTGACGTTCTTCTAATAATTCAGAAGGTAATGTCGGAATAAAAGCATCTTGCCGCAATGTGCCACTACCCGCCAGAACGCCATCAACTTGCGATCGCAATCTTTTCATCAAATTGCGATCGGGGCTTGAGCCTAATCCTAATAGTTGACCCTTATAGGTTGTCGCCTTGCCATCAATGCTAGACACCATATTAAAGACAATGTATGGACGATGGGCTTTCTCTCCTAAACCATTGACTACAAACTCAACGCCTTCAGATGGAAATGCTAATTCTTCAAAGTTATAAATGCGTTCGTGAGATGAGTAAAAGCTCTTATACATATAAAATTTGCCTTGAGCATATAGAGGAGGCACAAAGTCGGACTCTATATGCATATATGCAGTCTAATAATTTGTTTTCCCGCCAAAGGCGAGGCAACAATCAAAACAAACAGATTTTTCTATTGCGGCGAAGTCACACCACAAAAATCTGTTTGTTTACTGTGCATCGCTAAGCTAAAAATTATTGTTTAACTAGCTTTACAGGCTGGCCATCAGCTTGTAGTTCTTTGCCATCAGCAGATAGCGTATAGGGCTGTTCTGGAGGAGCTTGAGGTGGTTTCTCTCCATTTACAGTCTCGACTTGAGAGACAACTTTGCCATCTTTAATTGTGATTTTGCCAGCAGTTTTAATTTCTTGGACTTCGTCTTTAGTGGAAACTGCCTTGAGCGTTGCTTCAAAGGAGCCTTCAGGTTTAATTGTCCACTTGCCTGTTACGGACTTAACCCCATCTTTTTCGGCTTCAGCTAAAACCTTGGGATCTAAAACAACTTTGTATTCACCAGCGACTTTGTCGAGACTAGCAGCACTGCTAGATCCTTTATCTGTAGATGGTGATGTGGGCTTTGCACTAGATGATGCGGAGGCACTAGGTGATGCAGAGGCACTGGGCGAAGTTGTGCTAGGTGCGGTAGTTTTTGGTGTTTCCGCAGTCTTTGTTTCAGTTGGCGCGGGAGGCTGCTGACAAGCGGATACAACAGAAACGCAAGTAATAGCGATCGCGGCTAGGATACTTTGCTTTAAGGTGTAGTTGAGTGATTTTTTCACGATAAATTGAGAAATAGTAGGTAATAGGTAAGTGACGGTAAGGATGTCAGCCTTGAGCCACTTAATGTATGCAAGATTGCTATGTGCAAGATTGCGAATAGTTGCTTAGCAAATCCTTTGCATCATAGCTTAGAACTCGTCTGATGTAGCGATCTCCAACTGCATACAAATCCAGTTGATTTTTTAGAATTGTCAAAAACCACTTATAAAAGATAAGATTTGGCAATCGCTGCAAGCAGCTATATACTGATTTGTTGCGTATAATAAAATTTTTCAATATTATTTCAACCGATGGTAACTACAAAATCTCAATCCGATGTTCTGCGATATGACATTGTTGGGTCACGACGCTTTAGTAACTATGGCTTTGCGATTATTGTTTCCATAGGTGCGCTGGGATTTCTCCTAGCAGGGCTATCCAGCTTTTTAAAAATCGACTTATTGCCTTTCTCTGAACCCTTACAATTAGACTTTGTACCACAAGGATTGGCACTTTCCTTTTACGGAGTTGCTGGTACTTTGTTGGAAATATATTTGCTATACGTTATCGCCATCGATTATGGAAGTGGCTATAACGAATTCAATCGTGATACTGGCAAAGTGACAATTTTCCGTCGTGGACGCAGTAAATCTAAAAATATTGAGTTCACATACAAAATTGCTGATGTACAAGCGGTGCGTGTGGAAATTCGTGATGGTCTAAGCCCAAAGAGAGCGTTATATTTAAGAGTCAAAGGCAAAGGTGATCTTCCTCTCTCCGAAGTTGGTCAACCAATCTCATTAAATATTCTTGAAGATCGTGCCGCCGCAATTGCTAAATTTTTAGCAGTGCCACTAGAAGGTTTATAAATGAATGTACTTGGGTGTCACCAAATTTGGTTAGACCGAGAAATGTTAAGCTAAGTGCAACTTGTCTTTTATGGATGTAGCAATAGGGGTTTTGCGATTTTATAAAGAACCGATTTTTGTTGTGCAGCCAAACTATGCCACAAAAGTCGGTTCTTTGTTTTACTGCGAGTCCCTAGCTATAATTTTGAAATAACACTGAAAGTATTAAGAGATAAAAATGTTTCGTTGGATTCTTAGTTGTTTTTTGGCGTTTAGCCTATTACTAACAGGTTGCAGCAACAATAGTAATGTTTCTGCTAGTGCATCACCAAGTGCCGCAAGTTCATCGCCCTCGGCTACATCTAGTACTAAGTCATCACCAGCAACTAAGGTTGCTGAGACCTCTCCTAACGCTAATCCTCAAAACTCCCTAGAAGCTGCCCTTGCCAAGTTTGTCCAACTCAAAGGTACGGCGATCGTTGAATTAAAACTGAAGTCGGGGACAGTTAAGATTGAGCTTGATGGTAATAGCGCACCACTTACCGCAGGAAACTTTGCCGACTTGGTAAAACGTAGACTATATGATGGTTTAACCTTCCATAGAGTAGTAAAAGAGCCTACTCCTTTTGTGGCTCAAGGTGGCGATCCCCTTGGTAATGGCACTGGCAATTTTGTTGACCCTGCGACATCTCAGTCCCGCTATATACCTCTCGAAATTCTTCCTGATGGCGCAAAACAACCTGTCTATGGTGAAGTATTAGGCTCGACACAAAATCCCAAGTTGCGACATAACAAAGGCGCGATCGCTATGGCGCGATCTCAGTCTCCTAACTCGGCATCCTGTCAGTTTTATATTGCTCTTGATGATATTTATTTCCTTGATGGTTCCTACGCAGTATTTGGCTATGTCACTGAAGGGTTGGAGTTCGTTGCAAAAATTCAAGTCGGTGATCGCATTGAGTCCATCACGATTACTAAAGGCGAAGAAAATCTAAAACAACCTGTGTAATAAAAAACTTGCAACGCAAATTTTTTATTACACAAAAAAGCCCCTGCAAAGCAGAGGCTTTTTTGTGGGCTTTTTACTTAACTAGATACAGCACAAAACACAGTTTCATTAATCTTTTGGAAACTTCTGTCTTAGTGCGATCGCTACCTCTGGTGTGACTAGATGCTCGATTGTGCCACCAAATCTGGCGATCTCTCGGACAACACTACTGCTCAAGAAACTATATTCATTGGAAGTAGACAGAAAAATAGTCTCAATATCATTCGCCAAAGTCTTATTGGTATGAGCCATTTGCAATTCCAACTCAAAATCGGAAACTGCCCGCAATCCGCGAATTAGGACTTGAGCTTGCATCAGATTGGCATAGGTAACGGTTAATCCTGTAAAGGTATCAACATCAACATTGTCTAAATGCCTTGTTGCTTCACGGATCTGGTTCATTCGCTCTTCCATTGTAAACAGAGGCGTTTTATTGGGGTTGCGTAAAACAGCAACAATCACGCGATCAAACAGATGACTGCCGCGTTTAATAATATCGAGATGTCCAAAGGTAATTGGATCAAAACTACCTGGGTAAATCGCAATCAATGTAGTCACCGACTCGCTACAAAAAGCGATTATATAGCGTTTCCACCTCTAGTAAAGAGAATTGCTTCCCTGCCGAAGGTGGGGAAGCAATTCTCTTTATCTCATATAACAAAAAACACGCTTTGCGTGTTTTTTGTTTTTATAAGCTACTTGAGCCGAGATATTTACCGATCGCTGGTGAATAGATTTCATAAAGCATCGTGATCGGCTCACCACCATGCCACAGCAAATAATGTCTAGCCCAATAGGTTTCAGTTTCAGGATAGCCAAAGGCTTCCGCGAGTCTTGGGCAAGCACCCTTGTAAATCCCCTTAAGATCGCGATAAAGCTCAGTGTATTTTTGATTGAGGCTAACCCAGATCGGCAAAGAAGGATCGTTTAAATATTTTTGCATTGTCGTTTCTGACCACCAAGAGGTGGCATGGGAAAAAATTTCTCCCGTTTTCTGCGATCGTAAAAAGATTTGGCGGCGAATTCTGGGAGCAGCAATTAAGGAAATATCTGATGGGGCATAGTCATCATCATCGCCAATGTTTTTCATGGCAAGCACTTCAACCGAAATATCAGATTGGGTCAAAAGTTGTAAATGTCTAGTCGGTGCGCCATCTCCCATTAAAAACATTTGCCAATTTGGGGACAGTAGATTAAAGGGTAAGCCTTTACGAATATCATCTTCACTGCCTCGCCACATCGGTTCTTCGATGCGATTCCAAGCAGTAATTTTGCTATTAGGTAGAGCCTGAGAAGCAGGAATTTGGATACTTTGATCTGAATTGGGGGGCATACAGGATTTCTCTTAACAATCCGTAACATATTACTTATTGTAGTCGAAATAAAACCAAAAAAACTGTGACGCACGCTTTGCGTGCGCCACAGTTTTTATAGAGTGGCGGCGCGATGCGCTGTCATTCTATACAAGAAGATCTAATACATTCTTAATAATCTAATTTGGGCAATAATGAAAATAGCGGGAATAATGCGCCCATAGTTAGTCGCAATCGCCCGCCAACCCAGATCAGCAAAAAACAAACCCCAAAGCGCAGGTGTAATTACTGAAAATACAGTTCGCGCTGCTGTATATTGTGTTGCTGCAACTGCCATCCCTCTTTTTGCCAAATAGGTCGAAAGATAGGCATTTAAGCGCGTGGCGATCGCTGTCCCACCTGCCTTCAAAACTTCATAGCCCACTTGATAGGAAGCAAAATGCCATGCCATTTGTCGGGCGATCACATTTAAGACGGCTGAGCGAATGATAGTACTAACCGCGATCGCACTACCACCCTTGACCAGTAAACTCATAGGATTACGCTGAGCATCAAGAGGCAAAGATTTATGTAAATCAGACTCAGTAATCGCTGTCTGCATCGAATCATCAATAATTGCACGCTCTTGGGCTGACAGCTTTTTCCATGAACTACTAACCAAGTTCAGAAACAACTCAGATTCGATATCCTCGACGCTTTGCTTTTTAGAATATTTAATATTGAGATGCTGACAAACGCGCTCTAGGACTTCACGATAGCTAACATCACCAGTTTTTCGGCGTAATACCGTTAAGCCATCGGCAGCTAAAAATTTGAAACGCTTGGCGATCGCCTCGATCAATTCCTCGCGATCCCAGCTTTGTAATTCTTGAACAGGTGGAGTCACGACATAATCAAGGGGGTTGAACTTACGCCGAAACAATATATCTGCAATATGATGTAGCTCTTGATCAGTTGCCAATGTTAGAACATCGCTTAATTCGTCCATTGCCCTACCCAGTTATTTTTAACGAACAGTATCTCAAACTATCAAGATTTCCTCAGATTAAAAGATTCTAGTACTAATTACTCAAAAAGATTGACTTTTATTCGATCGCACCAGTAGTCCATGTTTAGGTGCAAAAATCATTGCTACTAGAAATAATAAGGTTTGCAGCACAACGATACATCCACCCGTTGAGCCATCAATGTGATAACTGATATAGGTTCCCATCACACTGGAAAACATCCCCGAAGCCATCGCAATTAAAACCATGTGGTCAAAGCGATCGCTTAATAAATAAGCAGTTGCTCCTGGGGTAATTAACATGGCAACAACAAGGATAATTCCGACGGTTTGCAGCCCTGCGACCGCCGTGAGCGACAACAACGACAGCAAAACATAATATAAAAATGTCGTATTTAAACCAATAGAGCGGGCATGGGTTGCATCAAAACAAAATAGAATCAAATCCTTCCGCAAAATTGCCAAAGTTATTAAAGTAATGCCACTGATTATCACGGTTTGGAGAATATCACTGTCGGCAATTCCTAAAACATTTCCAAAGAGAATATGCCCTAAATCAACGGTACTTTTGATTTTAGAAACTAGGACTATACCTAAGGCAAATAGTCCCGTAAATACTAGGCCAATCACCGTATCTTCTTTAATGCGTGTATTGGCTTTAATAAAGCCGATCGCAATCACTGAACCAACGCCAAACACAAAAGCCCCAAGCGCAAAAGGAATATTCATCACATAGGCAAGTACTACCCCCGGTAACACCGCATGGGAAACAGCATCTCCCATTAAAGCCCATCCTTTGAGAATCATGAAGCAAGATAGTGCCGAACAGACAATACCGACGATGGCGCTAACCCAGATTGCCTTGACCATAAACCCATATTGCAAGGGTGTTGTAAACCACTGGATAAAATCCATTATTCAATTCCTGAAATATATTTCTTAAAAACTGATGTTTCGTGGAAGATTCTAAGACCCTCTCCCAAAGGGGGAGAGTGGAATAAGAAATAGTCTTACTCCCCTTCTCTCTTGATGGGAGAGTGGGCTGGGGGGTGAGGGTTCCACACAACATCCTGACAGCAGAGAGAAAAGAATACTTTATGCAAACTTAACCGAACCACCAAAGGTGCGAAAAATATTCTCTTCAGTAAATACTTCAGAGGTCTCACCATAGGCGAGGATCGTGCGATTGATTAATACTACTTGATCGCAAAATGTATTAATTGATTTCAGATCATGGGTGGAGACTAACACTGTATAACCTGCATCGCGTAACTCCATCAAGAGATTAATCATCATCTTTTCTGTCTTCACATCCACCCCTGCAAAGGGTTCATCGAGCAGTAATACTTTGCCTTGCTGTGCCAAAGCCCGCGCAAAAAAAGCTCTCTTCTTTTGACCACCCGATAATTCCCCAATTTGACGATCGCGCATTTCCCACATTTCGACACGCTCTAAGCTATCGCGCACAGCTTGTTTATCAAGCGATCGGGGAATCCGCAAAAAATTCATATAACCGTAGCGTCCCATCATCACCACGTCATAGACACTCACAGGGAAATTCCAATCTACTTCTTCCGTTTGAGGGACATAGGAAACGAGACTCTTTTTTTGGACAATACGGATTGGTAAACCGTTAATTAGAACTCTACCATTTACAGGCTTCACAAATCCCATTACCGACTTAAATAGAGTAGATTTTCCTGCTCCATTCATGCCCACTAGCCCACAAATTGTTCCTGAGTTAAGTTGCAAGTTGGCACTATGTAGAGCAACCTTGCCATGATAGGCAACTGTAACATTCTCAATATCAATACTAATGGTTTCCATAATTTTTCAATTGTTTAATAATTTTGGGAGATGATTAACTACACTTCGTGCAGTTAATCATCCCTGTAAGCCTTTGATTAAAGTATTGGCGTTATATTCCAGTAACTTCAAATAAGTCGGAGTTGGCCCCTCATACGGAGATAGAGAATCCACATAAAACACTCCCCCATACTTTGCGCCAGTTTCCTTAACTACTTGAAGTTGAGCTTCATTTCTGACGGTGCTTTCGCAAAATACGGCGGGAATGCGTTGGGATTTGACTGTCTCGATTACTTTTTGTACTTGCTTAGGAGTAGCTTGCTGTTCAGCATTCACTGGCCAAATATAGACCTCCTTTAAACCATAGTCACGAGCAAAATAGGAAAAAGCACCTTCACAACTGACGATGTAGCGTTTGTCAGGGGCAATTGCTGAAATCGCCTGTTTCAGCTTGACATCGATTACTCGAATTTTTTGACTATAGATTTTCGCATTCGCATCATAGACAGATGTATTAGCGGGATCGATCTCACCTAGAGCCTTACGAATATTCTCTACATAAACCAAAGCATTTTGGGGTGACATCCAAGCATGGGGATTAGGCTTGCCTAGATAAGTATCTTCCGTAATATTGATTGGCTGAATTCCTGCACTTAAAGTCAGGCGCTTTACTTTTGGAATACTGTTATAAAATTTCTCCGCCCAACGTTCCAAATTCAAACCATTATCCAAAATCAGATCAATTCTTTGTCCTCTCTGGAGATCGCTAGGTGTTGGTTCATATCCATGAATTTCTACCCCCAGTTTTGTGATTGACTCAACGATCACTTTATCTCCCGCCACATTTTGCGCCATATCTGCAAGTACTGTAAATGTGGTTAAAACAACTTTTTTGCCTTGAGGATTTTGACGATTAGACATTTGGCGATCGCTAACTTCTCCCTGTCGAGTTTGACTTGAGTTAACACATCCACTCAATGCGATCGCAGTCGTAAAACTGGACAGAATAATTAAATATTTGAAATATTTGGTTAGGACAAAAAGCTTTTGACTAAAGCTGAATTTATGCGGCATGACTATTTTCATAATCGTTTCATTTTTTAAATATAACATAGAAACACAGAAAATGAAACAATTATGAAAAGCATAAAAGCAAGTGCTGGAGCTTTGCTCTAACTCTTGCTAAGGTAAACTTAAATTTCATAACTATACGATTGCCCTATATGGATGCAGAACTCACGTCTCAAGAAATTTTGCGCCGTTATGCAAAAGGCGATCGCGACTTTAGCGGCATGAATCTGAATGGCATCAAGCTGAGTGGCGCAAACCTCAGTCGGACGGATTGGCTAGATGTTAATTTTTCTAAAGCCTATCTGAATAGCACCGTATTAACCTTTGCTTGTCTCACACGCGCTAATCTCCGCGGGGCTGTAATGATGGGCGCACATCTCTGCGGGGCAAACCTTAACCAAGCCAGCATGAGCAATGTCAATCTCTCTAACGCTGATTTACATGGGGCAAGTCTGCAAGGGGCGACTCTCTTTGGTGCAAATCTTAGCCTTGCTAACTTGATGGATGCCAACTTAATTGAAGCTGACATGAGAACGGTTAATTTAAATGGGGCAAGTCTTGCTGGAGCCTGTATGCGTGGCGCAAACCTCAGACGAGAGAGGGCTGTAGGGGATCAACATGACATTGATCCAAGCAGGAAAAAGCGCAGTATTGCCAGTCTCAATGGCGCAAATCTGTCTGGTGCGGACTTACGTGGTGCAAATTTATCTGGTGCTGATTTGTATAAGGCTGATCTGCGTGGTGCAAATCTTCAGGAAGCGAATCTCATTGGTGCAAATCTCAGTGAGGCAAGACTCAACAATGCTAACATGCAGGCTGTATTTCTGAGTGAAGCAAATCTCAGTAATGCAAAGCTATCGGGCGCAATTTTAAATAATGCCAAATTAGAACGAGCAATTCTAATCGATGCAGATTTTAATGGAGTATCCTTGCGAAGTTCGATCATGGCAGATGTGAAAGCAAGTCGAGTGCAGATGCAGGGAGCCGATTTGACCGATACAAAATTTTCTCGCGCGGATCTTAGTCGTGCGGATCTCAGTCATGCGATTATGCTCCGGACTAATTTGATCGAGGCTTATCTAGCACGGAAAAATCTAGCTAATGCTGATTTAACCGATGCGATTCTTAATCGGGCTGAATTAAGTAGCGCCAATCTTATCGGCGCAATTCTCAAAGGAGCAACGCTGCCTGATGGCAAAGTCCACAGATAAAAGAAAAAGCAGCGCATCACGCTGCTTTTTCTTTTATAGTTTGGGGCAAACAGAACTTGTTGGGCTTGCAGTTGGACATTGGTATTCCAAACATGGCTGGGTATAGGCTGGGTCTAATGCGATCGCATCCGGCATTTGACCAAAAATCATCTTGCAACTAAGGTCTTCAAAATTAGGTGTCATCGTGAGTGGAATCCCAAATTTTTCAGTAAAAAAGTCTTGCGTAGGTACTTTGCACATATTCACACACATGGCAACGCAACCACTGTCTACGAGATAGCGACATTTTTTAATATCCACAGCCGAAGCTTGAGATCGCACTGTTCCATCTCCCAAATTGATCTCTGCTTCAGCTACTTCACAGGGACCAACTAACCACTCAAACAACTGCGCCGCAAACCATGCATTAAGAACACAGACTAGCTTTGTAGGAGATGAGAAAGTGCGAATTGCCCAGAGTGCTGGAGCAGGAACGAGGGATTGCAGTACTTTGGCAACAATTACTTGCTGTTCTTGGGCATTGCGTCCTTGCATAATTTGTTTTGACAAATCCACAAACCCATCGTAGCCGCCAAATTTGGTCTCTTTACCCAAAGCCTGTGACATTTTGCGAGAAAATAGCCAGATAAATAAGCGATCAATAAAATTGTCGTTGTATTCATCTTTAGCAATATTTTGTAAGGCTCTAGGCTGCATATTTTCTCTTAAATCTTGAATCGTAAGACGGTATATCAAAAGTAAATTGTCTCATAAATACAGATCTGTAGGGGCAGAGTATTCCCACCTAAATTTCTGATTTTACCGATTCCCTGCATTTTGGAATGCTCTTCCCTAATCCTCGCAACACAGGGACAATTTATCGGTGAAGGCGAAGAGGGTTAAATGTAGATGTCTAAAGATCCCCGACTTTTTTGTGGATTTGTAGATTCTTTGTGATAGCGCCAAAAAAGTCGGGGATCTGTGGCTTTAATTTTTCCTTTTTCCTTTCTACTTTTTACTTGGCAACAGCATCGTTGATTCGATTTCTTCTCGGACTTGTTCGCTGACATTGCTAGGGTTCATGCACTCGACAAGAATGAGATTGGCTTCATAATATTGATTGAGAAGCTCTACTTGATCTTTAGTAAATTGCCAATCGTGACCAATATTGCGATTATTAATTAAGTAGCTAGGCATAAGAAAACTCAAAATAGGAAGTATAAAGCCAAGAGAATCGTAACGGGAAAGAAGAGCATCTTCAATACCCCACATTAAATTATCCTCAGAGTCAAACATTTGCCCAGAAAGATGGTCACGCTTTAAATGCAACCACTCCAATTCAATGGGATTCATCTCAGAGCAGTAGGGAGGCAATTGAAATAAAAATAAGCCTTTACGCTCCCACTCAGGAATTTTTAGTTGTACTGCCTTACAGGTATGGGTAGAGCTATTGTTACGGTAATCACACGGTGAAGCAGGAATAAATCCGCAGCTAAATCAGCCTGCCTATCGATGAACTCAATATATTCCTTGCTGGTAATACTACCGATACGATAAGCAGCATCAAAACTTACTTCAGGCTCCAACACACCTATCAAACTAACTCGCTTACCCCGCAATGCAGTTTGCTCAAGGCGTTTGCTTTGTCCCTGCCGAATCCAGCCATACTGCACAGGTGACCAACAACTCTTGCTGAAGCTTGACGGATAATTGCTGACTATTGTATACCTGACCATCTTTTTCTAGACAGGTTTCTATATATTTCAGGTCTTCCTCTTGCCATTGTTTTGGTCTTCCTGTTTTCGGTAAGTCATACAATCCTTGTTCGCCATCCCGTTTCCATCTTTGGATGATTTCTCTCACTGTTTGTTCATGCCAATCGAAATACTCAGATATTTGGGATACTTTCCATCCATGACTACTCAGTCTCATGGCTTCGGCTCTCTGCTTGACTCGTTTTCCTGTTTCTTTACTTTGGCTAATTTCTAGCAGTCTTTTGTCTTCTTCTAGACTCAGTTTTATCTTTAGGGCTGCGGGCATCTTTTTGACGTGTCTCTGTACATTTTTATCTTAACCTTTCTTCTGCCTAGCTACTTAGCATCAGAAAAAGCAAAATTAGAACAGGAAAAGAAGAAACAGATAGAAAATGAACGTAATAGAAGAGAAAAGAGAAATCATGATCCAGTTACAAAAATATTTAATTTGTGAAGCGATTATGTTCTTGAGGAAGTTTTGTTAATTCCGAATTATCTTATTCCTGATGGAACTAAACGCTTGACTCTGCAAGATAGTAAGGCGACATTGACTAGTAAATTTCCTGCTTGGCAAATTCCTGTAGATAGTGCTGCCGATAGTCTAGGATTTTTTGCAAAACAACATCAACAGATGCTTTCAAAGCAAAACACTTGGCAAGATTGAGCAAATCTTTCTCCCCTTGTACCTGAAATTGCTAGTGCTATTCAGATACAGCTATTAGAGAAAAGCATTAAAGATGCAATTTCCCATCTAGAGGAAATTTGTCGTCGTCCGCGCTCTTATCTCATGTGAGACTGATTGGGGATTACAAAGATGTGGGCAATTTCAAACTAACTATCCGTATATCAAACTTGGCGGAGCTAATCCTGAAATTAGCGATCGCTCTGTTGGTTGGTGCGATCGCGTATTTGGACGAGATGTACTATCTGTGCCTTGTTTTGATGATAATAGCTTACAGTTCTATATTTGTTCTAATTGTGGAAGTTGTGGTAATTCCTCGCAGTCTAGTTCTTATTCTTGTCAGAGATGTTAAGTTGGAAAGCTTAATTATTTGTAGGATGCGTTATTGTTAACGTAACGCATCGTCTTTAACTAATTGATGTATTACGTTACACAGTACAAAAGAGTATGGAAGATTTTTGGTTGTCCACCAATGATATTTGTAAAAAACTTAGAGTTAGACGTAATACTGTATATGGATGGATTTCTAAATATGGAATGCCTGCACATCGTGTAGGGCGTTTTTGGAAGTTTAAAAAAGATGAGTTGGATTTATGGATAGAGTTAAATAGTACCTTATCTCTTCAACAAGGAAAACAATCAGCAAAAAGAAAGACATATAGTTTGTCATTTACTACTGGAGATTTGCTGTTTCGTGAATCTTTGGTTGTCGCAAATTTATTTCTTGATCTTAGAGATTGGAATTTGGTTAGAGAAAAAGTTGTTGCAAATAATTTATTACAAGCTAAGACATTAAGTACGACTAAACGCATCTGTGGAGAAGTTTGTTCTAGATTAAAAATGCTTAGTCAAAACGAGTTAGAGTTATTTACCGAGACAACTATTCAGGAGCAAGGTTATTTATTGTGGTTAGCAATCTGTCGCCGCTATAAATTTGTTGCTGAGTTTGCTGTGGAGGTTTTAAGGGAAAGATATCTTAGTCTCAAGAATAGTCTTAATTATGAAGATTTCAATTTTTTCTTTTCTAAAAAATTAGAATATTATCAAGAGTTAGCTAAAGTCAGTCAAAGAACAATGGATAAGTCTCGTCAAGTTTTATTCAGAATGATGCGGCAAGCAGGGTTATTAACGACTGAAAACGAAATTAATGTTGCTCTACTAAGTCCTAGACTTCTAAATGAGCTTGCTGAGAATTCGCATCCAGATATTTTTGTGTTTCCATATTTTGAATTTGGTTAGCGATCTAGAGGTTTTTATTGGAAGCGCGAAGCGCTACCAATCATTGCATTTTATGTTTAAAGGAGAAAATTAATTGTGGTGAGACAGAATTTCAAGTCGGTAGCAGAAAGATTGGATCATTTATATAAAGTGATTTCTAGTCATCGATTTTTAAAAATGCAAGGACTAAATAATGAAGTCCCTTTTTTCATTTGTGCATATCAGCCTGAAGATGCGGTTGAAATCGAACAATTACAAGCTCAGTTAGTGAGTCGTCTCGAGCAGTCAGGAGTAAGAATTTTACAAATTAATATTTATGATTTGACGATCACCCTTTTACAAGAAAGGGGGATTTGGCAGCAAATTATTGACATTGAAACTTCAGTATCTAAGGAGCAACTGAAGGAGTTATTGCAGGGGGTACTCGATCCTGATACGCATCTTGTACCTGCGATCGCTTTAAAAATGCAAGATGCTGATTTTGACGTGATATTCTTGAATGGTGTTGGTGAGGTTTTTCCCTATATTCGTACACATAGTATTTTGAACAATCTCCAAAGTACTGCAACTCAAATTCCGACTCTCATCTTTTTTCCAGGAGAATACACCCACTCTCAAGAATCTGGTGCGTCTCTTGAGCTTTTTGGGAGACTGCGGGATGATCGCTATTATCGGGCTTTTAATATTGCCGATTATGAGGTTTGAACGGGAGGAAGTCCGCAGTGGGAAGTGAGGAGTAAGAAGGGATTAAGGGTTAGGGATTAGGGTACAGTTTTTTATTTAGGTCTAGAAAATTATGCTTTTACAAACGATTTTTGCACAAGATATTAAGCGCCCTATTGATGGTGTGATTAAGGCTGATAAAGAGGATAGTTTGGGGGTGGAGATTCGGGAATATGTTTTGACTAATGAGGTGGAAAAGCGGCTTGAGTCGTTTTTAGAAGCCTACAATAGCTATCAGGGGGCGAATGGGGTTTGGGTGTCAGGATTTTTTGGCTCTGGTAAGTCGCATATGCTGAAGATGTTGGCTTTGCTTTTGGAGAATCGCGAGGTTGATGGGGAGAAAATCTTAGAGGCGTTTCTGCGGAAGTGTCCAGATAATCAGATCTTGCGCGGTGAGCTTAGAAAGGCTGTGGCGATTCCCTCGAAAAGTATTTTGTTTAACATCGATCAAAAGGCTGATGTAATTAGTAAGACTGAGATCGATGCTCTTTTGGCTGTATTTGTGAAAGTGTTTGATGAAATGAGTGGCTACTATGGCAAGCAAGGTCATATTGCTCAATTTGAGCGCGATCTTGATAGTCGGGGTTTGTATGCTAGTTTTCAAGCTAAGTATGCAGAAATAGCGGGGAGATCTTGGCAAACGGGACGCGAGCAGGCTTTGTTGGAAGCACAAAATATTGCTAGGGCTTATGCGGCAGTGACGGGGAATGATTCTGAATCAGCCATTTTAGATAAATATCGCAGTCAGTATCGGGTTTCGATTGAAGATTTTGCGGATCAGGTTAAAGCTTATCTTGACAAACAAAGCGCTGACTTACGTTTAAATTTCTTTGTCGATGAGGTGGGACAGTACATTGCGGAAAATGTAAAGCTGATGACTAACTTGCAGACGATCGCGGAGAGTCTAGCTACTAAATGTCATGGTAGATCTTGGATTATTGTGACGGCTCAAGAGGACATGGACTCAGTGGTGGGAGAAATGAACCGCCAACAGAGTAATGACTTTAGCAAGATTCAAGCGCGGTTTCACAATCGAATGAAGCTGACGAGTCAGGATGTCGCGGAGGTGATCCAAAAACGTCTCCTCACTAAGACCGAGGCAGTCAAGCCTCTATTGACAACTATTTATCAAGAGCAGTCCAATAATTTTAAAACTTTGTTTGACTTTACGGATGGTTCGCAAACCTATCGCAATTTCCAAGATTGTGAGCATTTTACTAATTGCTATCCGTTTATTCCCTATCAATTTACGCTTTTTCAGTCGGCGATCCAAAATTTATCAAAGCATAATGCTTTTGAAGGTAAGAATACCGCCGTGGGTGAGCGATCGATGCTGGCAGTATTTCAATTAGTCGCCAAGAATATTGGCGATCGCCCGATGGGGAAACTAGCTACGTTTGATTTGATGTTTGAAGGAATTCACGCTGCTCTCAAGTCGAATGTTTATAAGTCGATCCGCACTGCGGAACAGAATCTAGACAATCAACTTGCCCTTCGTATTCTGAGAACGCTGTTTTTAGTCAAATATATTAATGAGTTCAAATCAACTTTACGCAATGTTTGTGTGTTGATGTTGGACGAATTTAATCAAGACTTGCCGCAGTTGAGTAAGGATATTGGGGAGGCTTTGGAGCTATTAGAGCAGCAAAATTACATTCAGCGCGATGGGGAGCAGTATGTTTATTTGACTGATCAAGAACAGGATATTGAGCAGGAGATTAAAAATACAGAGGTTGAGCTTCGTGATTTGGCGAGCGAGCTAGACAAGAACATTTTTGATTATGTGATGAAAGGTCGGAAGATTCGCAATGTTGAAAATAATTATGACTATGAGTATTCTCGTAAGCTAGATGGGCGGCTGCAATCGAAAGAATATGAGTTAACAATTAATGTGATCACGCCGTTTCATGAAAATGCTGATAATGAAGCAGCTTTAGCGATGCAAAGTATGGGTTTTGATGAGTTGTTGGTGATTATGCCTGCTGACTCGCGGTTGATGAGCGATCTATTGATGTACAAGCGTACCGAAAAGTATATTCGTCAGAATGTGACGATCGCTAAGCAAGAGGGGATTAAGCGGATCTTAGAATTCAAAGCTTCCAGCAATAGAACTAGAGAAGCACAACTGAAGGAATCGATCAAGGCTCTGCTCGGTCAGGCAAAGTTGTATGTGTCAGGGACAAAGTTTGAAGTTGGTGGTGAAGATGCTCAAAGTCGTATTATTAAAGGATTTCAGACTCTGATTGAGCGAACTCATCCCAATTTGAGAATGTTGCGGGGAATTTCTTACAGTGAAAATGATTTGGGAAATGTGTTGAATAATTCTCAAGAGGGATTATTTGGAAATGATGTAACCGCGTTGGATGAGTCGGAGCAGGAGGTGCTTGCTTTTATACAGAGTAATAATCGGACTGGGATCAGGACAACTTTAAAATTGGTAATCGATCGCTTTCGTAAGAAACCCTATGGCTGGTATGAGGCGGCGACTCTTTGCACGATCGCGAAGTTATCGGTGCGCGGCAAGCTAGAAACTAAGATTGATAGCAATATTTTGGAAGGGGATGCGCTAGAAAAGGCTTTGCGCTCGGCGAGTGGGTATGGCAATGTGATTTTGGAGCCGCAAATAGACTTTACGACTTCACAGGTACGCAATTTAAAAGAGTTCTATCAAGAGTTCTTTGATGCGTCACCGACAATGAGCGAAGCCAAGGCTTTGGGTAAGGAGACGGGAGAGGCTTTTCAGGAATTATTGAATCTACTCACACCGATCGCCTCGCAGGTGTCGCAATATCCATTTTTGCAAACCCTCGTTCCTGCGATCTCTTTGATTTCTGAGGTAAAGGGCAAGTCCTATGCTTGGTATTTAACCGAGTTATCTAAAAAACAGGACGATCTGCTGGACTTGAAAGAGCAGGTAATTGCGCCAATTCGAGTATTTATGAATGGCAATCAGAGGGAGATTTATGAGCAGGCACAAAAATTTGTGCAGGTTCAGGAGCCTAATTTTGCTTATATTGCTGGTACTGATGTCGCACAAATTCAGGCTGTCTTAGCCGATCGCCAATGCTTTAAGGGGAATCGGATGCAGCAGGTCAAGGTGTTGAGCGATCACGCTTCAGCAGCAGTTGCTGAAAAGGTCAAAGAGGAGATCGGGATCGCGAAAATATCGGTAACGGAGCTACAAACTCGACTTTGTGGGATGTCCGAGTTTACTGGGCTGAGTGTTGAACAACAGGCTCAGATTGTGCAACCCTTTAGCGATTTTTTGACGGCGATCGCTAATAAAAAACTAATTGCCGTAATTCGTGATGATCTACGGCGGTTTGAGGAAGAAAAATATGGTGGATTGATGAAGCGGGTAAGTGAGTTAGCGGTTAGGGATCAGGGATTAGGGGTTAGTGAGGGAGTGGGAAGTGGGGAGTTGGGAGCGACTAAGACGAGTAATGTAGGAAAGGCGACTGGTGGTTATCGAGTTACTGTGACGGATCATCCGCCAGTTGAGTATGTGGCGAAGCGGTCAATTCAGGTTAAGTTTGATCAGGCTTGGCTAGAAAATGAGGCGGATGTAGATCGCTATTTGGCGGCGATGCGTGAGGCTTTTATGGCTGAGATTCAACAGAACAAGAGGATTTCGATATGATTACTAGGCTTGAACTGAAGAACTTTATGGTTTTTAGTGACTTGGCTGTTAATTTCTCACCTAAGATTAATGTGATTATTGGTGAGAATGGCACAGGTAAGACGCATTTGCTCAAAGCGGTGTATGTATTAGAGTCTGGTAGTCAATTATTTAATAAGAAGCTAGATCATAATAACTTAGAGGTGAGTGAGGAGGATTTAAGCAAATTTCTGACTGAGAGGTTGCTAAGAGCTTTCTTGCCTCTGGAGAATAAGGTGGGCAAAATGCACCATACGGGGATGAGCGAAAAGGCGGAACTCAAAGCTGAGTTTTCGCTCGATCGCTCGATCAAAATTAGTTTGCATAATAATTCTCAGGCGATCGCCATTCAAAAAGATCATAACTATCAGCAATATCGTCAAGAGCCTGTTTTTATTCCGACTAAGGAAGTTATTTCTTTGATGAAGGGTTTTGTTAGTCTTTATCAGAAATATGAATTATCTTTTGATGAAACTTATGTTGATGTTTGCCTATTGTTGGATTTGCCTTCCCAGCGTCCAGAGTTATTGCAAGAAAAGTCTAAATGGGCGATCGCCGAAATCGAAAAAATTTGTGGTGGGCGGTTTATTTTTTATGGCGGCGGCAATGTCACTTTTAAGGCGGGTAATGTTGAATATTCCGCAAATGCGATCGCTGAGGGTTTTCGTAAGATTGGCATTTTAGCAAGATTGCTAGAGACGGGCGCGATTCAACCAGCGAGTAGCGGGACTCTACTGTGGGATGAGCCTGAAGTTAATCTCAATCCTAAGTTATTGCGGTTACTTGTCGAGATTTTGCTAGAGCTATCGCGCAATGGTCAACAAATTATTTTGGCAACCCATGATTATGTTTTGCTGAAATGGCTTGATTTGCTGATGGATAAAGGTAAAGGTGATGAGGTAATTTATCACAGTCTTTATCGAAATACTGACTCTAAAGAAATTGTTGTGGAGAGTTATGATCGCTATCAAGACATTAATCAAAATTCTATCTCTGACGCTTTCGCCGACATCTACGATCAAGATGTATCAAGGGCGCTAGGAGTTTAGATGAAGTTATATAAAGCTGAGATTAGTGCCGATCTTGAATTTAGTTTTCCAGATGAACTTCAGTGGGAAGAGTTGGATCGACAGGGTGTGAGATTACCAAAAGGAATGTCTTTTGTGGATTTAATCATCGAACGGGAGAAAGATTTGCTGTTAATAGAAATTAAAGATCCTTCAAATTCTTCGGCTCCAGAAAAAGAAAGACAAAAATATCTAGCTAGGCTAAGTAATAATGAGCTTATAAACAACGAGTTAACGCCTAAAATACGAGATTCTTATACATATATGCATCTTATGGAAAGAGATACCAAGCCAATTATTTATATTGTTTTGTTGGGCTTAGATGCGTTTGATGATGTGCTTCAGAAAGGTATTCTCACTAATTTTAAGGATCGTCTGCTCCAAAATATTTGCAATGAATGCGAACAGCCTTGGAAAAGAGATTATGTCAAAGATTGTGTTGTAATGTCCGTTGATATTTGGAATCGCACATTTAAAGACTGGACAATTCAACGCTTATCAAACCCTAATCCCTAACCCCTAGCCCCTAACTTCCCACTCCCCACTCTCTACTCCCCACTAAAAAAATGGACACCTCAAAACTCAAAAGATTTGCACAATTTGCTAGACGTAGTTTGATCGAGCAGGTCACTAGTCGCTTGAATTTGGTTTTGCAGTCTGAGAGTATGGCGCGGCGGGAATATGGGGAGGCGATCGCGGCTATTGAGGAGGAGTTGGGGGGAAGTGGGAAGTGGAGAGTGGGAAGTGGGGAGTGGGAGCGACTGGTGGAGCGGGTTGCTTATGTTTGGTTTAATCGGTTTTGTGCGCTGCGGTTTATGGATGTAAATCGCTATACCAAGATTGGGGTGTTGTCGCCTGCGGAGGGACAGTTTCAGCCTGAGATTTTGGCTGAGGCGAAGATGGGGCATATTGATGAGGATTTGGTGGCGGATGCGGTGGTGCGCGATCGCATTTTTGCTTTGTTAAATGGCACTAGCCCTAGTCCCGATCCGCAAACTGAGGCTTATCGATCGCTGATTGTGTCGGTATGCAATCACTTTTATAAGGCGATGCCTTATTTGTTTGATCGCATTGCCAACTATACGGAGCTTTTGATTCCTGATGATTTGCTGTCGGGTAATTCGATTTTGGCTTATACCCGTGAGACGTTGACTCCTGATGTTTGTAAGGATGTGGAGGCGATCGGTTGGCTCTATCAGTTTTATATTTCTGAGAAGAAGGATGAGGTGTTTGATGGGTTGAAGAAGAATCGCAAGATTACGCCCGAAAATATTCCTGCGGCGACGCAGTTGTTTACGCCAAATTGGATTGTGCGTTATTTGGTGGAGAATTCTCTTGGTCGTTTATGGATGCTGAATCGTCCTAATTCTCGGTTGGTGGAGAGGATGGAGTATTATGTGGGAAGTGGGGAGTGGGGAGTGGGAAGTGGGGAGTTGGTGGTTAAAAGTGAAAATTTAGTAGTTAAAAGTGGAGTGTGTGAAGGTGGAGAGAGTGGACAGGGTGGAGAGTGGGAAGGTGAGGAATTACAGGGAGTTGATTGTTTGGCAGAAGGCGATGGATTTGGTGGAACTGGTGTATCAGGCGACCAAGTTGTTTCCGAAGGAGGAGGTTTATGGGTTGACGAATCAGGTCAGACGGGCGGCGGTGTCGATTCCGTCCAATATCGCGGAGGGACAGGCGAGAAATTCGACGGCTCAGTTCAAGAATTTTCTGTCGATCGCTCAGGGATCGAGGGCAGAGGTAGAGACGCAGATCATCATCGCTCAACGGCTGGGCTACATATTACCTCAAGAAGCCAATCAAATCCTAAATCTATCCGAAGAAATCAAACGCATGATCCACTCCCTAGTAGCCAAACTCCCCTAACCCCAAAAAACTCCCCCACTTCCCACTCCCCACTCCCCCACTTCCCACTTCTAACTTCCCCCGAAGATATCAAAATCTGCGATCCTGCTTGTGGGTCGGGGCATATGTTGGTGTATGCGTTTGATTTGTTGTATGCGATTTATGAAGAAGAAGGGTATGAGCCTGCGGAGATTCCTGAGAAGATTTTGACGTTGAATTTGTTTGGGATTGAGATTGACGAACGGGCGGGTGAGTTGGCGGCGTTTGCGTTGACGATGAAGGCTAGGGCTAAGCATCGGCGGTTTTTTAATAAGGGGATTAAGCCGAATATTTGTGTGTTGGAGAATGTGAGTTTTGCGGATGATGATGTGCAGGGCTATATGGATTTTGTGGGGCGAGATTTGTTTGCTGCGCCTTTGTTACGGACTTTGCATGAGTTTGAGGAGTCGAATAATTTTGGTTCGTTGATCCGTCCGACGGTGACGGATGTGGCGGGGATGGTTGAGGTTTTGAGTTCTAAGAATGTGGAGGGTAGTCTGTTTTTTTACAAGACTCATGAGAAGGTTTTGCGGGTGTTGAGGCAGGCTGATTTTCTGAGTTCTAAGTATCATGTGGTGATTGCGAATCCGCCTTATATGGGTGGGAAGGGGATGAATAATCGCTTAAAGGCTTTTTTGCAAGATAATTATAGCGATGTAAAGTCTGATCTCTTTTCAGCTTTTATGGTGCGTATTACAGAAATGGTAATGGCTGGCGGATTTTCAGGATTTATGACTCCATTTAATTGGATGTTTTTAAGTTCATTTGAGAAGTTACGTCTTCATTTGCTTGAGACGTATACAATCACTAATTTGGTGCGTCCTGAGTTTCATGCTTTTTTTGATTCTGCCTATGTAGCAATATGTGCTTTTACTATATTTCATCAAAAGTTACCAACTTATCAAGGTGCATTTATTGATTTGCAAAAGTTTTATGGTGCTGATTTGCAACCAATAAAAGCAATTGAAGCAATTAAAAATCCTAACTGTGGGTGGTTTTATCGAGCTTCTGCTGATGACTTTAAGAAGATTCCTAGTAGTGCGATCGCATATTGGGCAAGTGAGCAGGCTTTGGAAGCATTTGAAAATGAAACTCCTCTCAGAGAAATTTCATCGCCTAAAATTGGTATGCGAACAGGTGACAATGAAAGGTTCTTACGCAAATGGTTTGAGGTAAGTACAAGAAATTTTAAATTAGATTGTTTCGATAAAAATGAATCATTAACATCTGAAGAAAAGTGGTTTCCTTACAATAAAGGAGGAGAATATCGTAAATGGTATGGCAATAATGAATATGTTGTTAATTGGCTTAATGATGGTTATGAGATAAAGGAAAATACAAGATTTGTTTATCCACAATTAGGTGACAATCTGGGATGGAAAATATCAAATGAATCGTTTTATTTTCAACCTAGTATTACTTGGTCTTTCATAAGCTCTTCTTTCTTCGGTGTCAGATATACACCAAAAGGATTTATTTTTGATGTTGCAGGGTCTTCTATATTTCCATCAGATACAGATCGACTTTGGTTGACGGCTTTTCTATGCTCACATCTAGCGTTTGAGTTTATGAAAGTAATGAATCCTACTCTTAGCTTTCAAGTAGGGAATGTTGCTGATTTACCTGTTAAGAAACCAACTGATATTTCAACCCCTAATAACTTTGCAGAAAAAGCTATTTTTATCTCTCGTCAAGACTGGGATAACTTTGAGGCATCTTGGGACTTTAAAACAGATCCGTTAATTAGACAAAAAAGCGAAACGGTTCAACAAGCATTTGAGAACTGGGAAAAAGAATCAGAAAACACATTTCAAGAACTCAAGCGATTGGAAGAAGAAAATAATCTTTATTGGATTGAAGCTTATGGACTACAAGACGAACTTAGTCACGAAGTCCCTGATGCCCAGATCACCATTCGCCGTGCTGACCTCACCCGCGACATTAAATCACTTATCTCCTATGCCGTAGGCTGTATATTTGGCAGGTATTCCCTAGATAAAGAAGGACTCATTTTAGCTAACCAAGGAGAAACCATAGAAGACTATCTTCAAAAAATCCCTAATCCCAGCTTCACGCCCGATCGCGATAACGTCATCCCCATAATCGAAGGCGACTGGTTTACCGATGACATCAGCGAACAATTTCGCAAATTCTTACGCCTCACCTTCGGCGAAGAAAACTATCAAACCAACCTCACCTTCATCGAAAACGCCCTAGACAAACCAATCCAAAAATACTTCCTCAAAGACTTCTACAACGACCATGTAAAACGCTACAAAAAACGCCCCATTTATTGGCTATTCAGTAGCCCCAAAGGAAGCTTTAACGCCCTCATCTACCTCCATCGCTACCGCCCCGACACCGCCAGCATCGTCCTCAACGACTACCTCCGCGAATATCGCGCCAAACTCACTGCCCACAAAACCCACCTCGAAGCCGTCAGCATCGACAAAAACGCCACCCAATCCGAAAAAACTAAAGCCCTCAAAAACATCGAAAACCTACGCAAAATCATCGACGAACTCGAAAAATATGAACGCGACATCCTCTATCCACTCGCCAGCCAACAACTAGCGATCGACCTCGACGACGGCGTGAAAGTCAACTATGTTAAATTTGGCGCAGCCCTGAAAAAGATCGCAGGACTAGACGCTACGGATGATTAAACTATCAGAGTTGTCTAGATCCCCCCCAGCCCCCCTTAAAAAGGGGGGAGAATTTTCTTCTTCCCCCTTTTTAAGGGGGATTGAGGGGGATCTCTTGCAAAAGTGGGGACGCTGTACCCACTTTTGTCATTGTTTATAGGTATGCACTCGCAGGAATGGATGATGAACTTTAATACCGCCAATCAAACCTTTCGCCAACTCCTCGGCAACGGCTTGCTTTACCGCGTGCCACCATTTCAGCGAGACTACTCTTGGACAGAAGAAGAATGGGACGACCTCTGGCAAGACATCCTTGGACTATTTGCCGAAGATGGCGAACAGGCACATTACATGGGCTACCTCGTCCTGCAATCCTCTAACAACAAACAATTTGACATCATCGATGGTCAACAACGCCTTACCACAATCAGCATCCTCATCCTCGCCGCCCTCGCCCATCTCCAAACCCTAGTCAACAAAGCGATCGACCCCGACAAAAACCAAAGGCGCAAAGACAACCTTCAAAATAGTTATATCGGCTACGTTGACCCCGTTTCCCTAATCCCACGCTCCAAACTAGAACTAAATCGCCATAACAACCGCTTTTATCAAACCTATCTTGTCCCCCTCGAACCAATTCCCGTGCGGGGATTAAATGCCTCAGAGCATCAACTCCGCAAAGCCTTTAACTGGTTTCGCGACAAAATTGCGGCGCGATCGAAACAAAGCGGTGAAGCCGTCGCCATCTTTGTCGATACGATCGTCGATAAACTGTTTTTTACCGCAATCTCCGTCACCGATGAGCTAAACGCCTTTAAAGTATTTGAAACTCTCAACTCTCGCGGCGTGCGCCTATCCGCCATCGACCTGCTCAAAAATTATCTCTTCTCAGTGATCGCATCAGGCAATACCCACGAAACTGAACTAAAAGCCCTCGAAGAAAAATGGGAAAGGATCGTCGATGAATTAGGCAGCGAGAGCTTCCCTGACTTTTTGCGCGTCTATTGGAATAGCAGTCACAAACTGGTGCGAAAAGCCGATCTCTTCAAAACCATCCGCCGCCATGTCACTACCAAAGAACAATCCTTTGCCCTCCTGCGCGAACTAGAAGAATATATTGTGTCAAGTAAAACTAGCCAAAATTGCCACAGCTATCTGGAAAGTCAACATAGGAAGCTAACCCATGAAAATTAATCAATTAACACTACAAAACTATCGTGGAGCGCAAGCCCTATCCCTAGACTTTGACGACAAGCTCAATATTTTCTATGGCGTAAATGGTTCAGGTAAATCCACCGTCCTTGATAGCATCGCCATTATGCTGTCTTGGGTAGTTAGTCGGCTGCGACATTCAGGCACTTCGGGCAGACCGATCCTAGAATCTGATATTACTAATGGCACATCTGTCGCCGCGATCGCTATTTCTGTTACCAGTCAAGAGCAACAGATCGACTGGCGCTTAGTCAAAAGCCGAAGACTGCATCACGTTAATGGCGATCGCAGTAACTTAACTAAACTAAACGAGTTTGTAAAACAGTTACAGAATGCAATTTCTGATAGTGAAGAAAAGGTTAATTTACCAATTTTTGTTTACTATCCCGTCAATCGAGCCGTTCTAGATATTCCATTGCGGATTAAAGAAAAGCATAGCTTTAGTCTTTTTACTGCCTATGACGATGCGCTGACCAGTGGTGCTAACTTCCGTACTTTTTTTGAGTGGTTCCGCGAACGAGAAGACCTAGAAAATGAAAATAGAAAATATCTAGATGCCGAAGTAAAGCCTGAAGGTTTTTGCTTTCCAGACCCGCAACTCCATACAGTCCGTGATGCACTCAAACAGTTCTTACCTGAATTTGAGAATTTCACAGTACGCCGCAATCCCCTTAGAATGGAAGTGGAGAAGAATGGTATTTGTCTAACCGTCAATCAACTCTCTGATGGCGAAAAATGCCTGATTGCGATGGTTGGCGATTTGGCGCGTAGAATTGCGATCGCTAATCCCCTGCTGACTAATCCCCTTGATGGCGAAGGAATTATCTTAATTGATGAATTAGACCTGCATCTACATCCTAAATGGCAGCGCATGGTGGCTTCAAAATTAATCGATGTATTTCCGCATTGTCAATTTATCGTTTCTACCCACTCACCCCATGTCATTACCCATGTCCATCCTCAAAATCTCTATCTACTCAAACAAATAGAATCAGGCATGACCGCCGAGCGCCCTGCCGAGTCCTACGGCAAAAATATAGACAGAATTCTTGAAGACTTGATGGGACTAACAACCACCAGACCTGATGCTGTCAGCACTAACCTGCATCAAATCTATGAACAGATTAGTATGGGGCAAATTGCCGAGGCTAAACAGTTAATTTCCTCCATGAAAAGCGAAATTGGTAGCGATCCTGAACTGGTCAAAGCCGAAGTGCTAATCAAGCGCAAGGAGATTCTTGGCAAATGAAGAGGATTATCAAAAAACAGGAACCAGAGCAGTTTACTCAATGGAAAGCAATGGCTAATGCCGATTGGCAGCCCACCTATGCGGATTTGAGGGGAGATGTTAAGCAAGCTGTGAAAACTGCACTAATGCAAGAGCAGAGTTATATTTGTTGTTATTGCGAACGCAGATTGGAGCAGGATGATTCGCATATTGAACATTTCATGCCACAAAGTGATATCTCCGTCGATCCCCTAGACTTTAGCAATATGCTTTGCTCCTGTCAGAAAGAGCTACAACATGGCGAACCGCGCCACTGTGGAAATTTAAAGGGAAACTGGTTTGATAAAATGCTCTTGATATCACCTCTAGAGGCTACTTGCGAAACCAAGTTTCGCTACACGGCGGATGGACACATTGCCTCTGTCGATGCAACCGATAGAGCCGCCCAGCAAACTATCGTAAAATTGGGCTTGGATATCCCGAAACTAAGAGCATTGCGTAGAAGTGCGATCGAGTTATTTCTAGATGAATCTTTAAGTACAGAGGATTTGCGCCAGTTTGTTATTCACTATCTTCAGCAAGAACCGCAAGGAATGCTTAGTGAATTTTGGACGACTATTCAACAAATCTTCGAGGATTATACAAAATGAACGAACGCATTGCTCAAGCCTTAATCAAACAATTCGATCGCGATCGGATTATCTTTTGGTACGACAGCAAACAAGAATTACGAGATGACTTTGAAAGCCTAGAGCTCGATCGCGTCATCAAAATTGAATTAAAAAATAATGAATTTGCAATCAAATATCGCATCTTACGCGAGCAGCCCAAACAAAAGTTTTTGATCTATCACGAAGGCGCTCAACCTACGGATATTGATAACTGGTTACTCGATGTGCAGTTAGCCTATGGACAGTTTCGCACCGATCAAGTGGCGATGCTATTAGCTGACTTAGAGTTAGGGCTAGAATTTGCGGAAGTCATACAGGCGCATACAGAATTTTTTCAGGCTACTAAACGCAAAGACTCCTTAAAGCGATCGCTTACCACCAATGATACTCAAGGAATGCTGCGTTTAAAAATGTTAGCTGTCTGTGCATCATCTGACCCACGCCTCGATGCGATCGCCGAGCAGTTATTGGCAGAACACGCCAACGATCAAGATACCAAAATCAAATTAATTAATCGCTGTGGATTAGATGGTTTCCTATGGGAACAAATGCAAAGAACCTATGGATATATATCCACAGAAACAAGCATCAAAGACTTCGCAATTCAACTCTTCAAATATTGCTATTTCCAAAATTTCGCCAATAGTTCTCAGGTTAGTTATGGAGGAAAAGTGGGAAGTGGAGAGTGGGGAGTGGAAAGTCGGGAGCGAAAATCTGCTTCCCACTTCCCACTTCCCACTTCCTACTCTCTCTCCACCGACGCGATCGTCTTCTTAAAACGCTGGAAAGATAGTCGTCAATTTGCGGAATCTTTTGAGAAGTTATCCTATTGCTGCGCTGAGTTTCTCAATATTGAACAGGATTTACATAACCGCGATTTGCATCAACTGATCGAGCTAGATTATTTTTTACTAATCGATCAAAAAATTCTCAATGACCTAGTACATCAGCTCACCGCAAGGACAATCTCCCTAAGTGACATTACTGCCACAATTTATCAACGCCGCACCTGCCATTGGTACGATCGCTTTCGTGACGCTTATGAATCCATTAACTTTGCTGCTCACTTTATCTATACCCTTGCCGAAGCTAACTTGAGTATGGACTCGATCGCCGATGGCATCCAAAAATATAGCCAAACTTGGTTCCGTCTAGACCAGTATTATCGCAAAGTCATTTATCACAGTCGCTCTAGCAATAGTAAAGCGATTTCAGATCTAAAAGCCCAGATTGAAAATTTATACACCAACAACTATCTTTTAAAACTTAGCGATCGCTGGCAAACCTTCATCGATGCCGCGCCAAAATGGGAAGCAATACCGATCCCTTCCCAAAAAAACTTTTATGAGCGTTGGGTGCGTCCATTTCTCAACCGTGATAACAAAATTTGTGTGATCATCTCCGATGCCATGCGATACGAAATTGGCGATGAATTTTTGAGCCTAATCCGCCAAGAAGATCGATATGAAGCGACCCTAGAGCCAGCCCTATCGATGCTGCCCAGCTATACCCAGTTAGGCATGGCAGCCCTATTACCAAATACCAGCTTAGCCATTGCCGACAATGAAACTGGTCATGTCCTTGTCAATGGACAGCCTTCCAACGGTACGGCTAATCGTGACAAAATCCTCAAACAAGCAACTGGCGATCGGGCTAGGGCGATCGCGGCTGAAGATTTAATTGCCCTCAATCGTGACGAGTCCCGCGAACTCCTGAAAGCAAATGATGCGATCTATATCTATCACAACCGCATCGACCACACTGGCGACAAATTGCAATCTGAGGGATTAGCCTTTGAAGCTGCCGAAAGCACCCTCAAAGAGTTAATTCAATTAGTCAAAAAGCTAACTGCGGCAAATGCAAATAATATCCTGCTTACCGCCAATCATGGATTTATCTATCAAAATCAAGACCTCGAACAAAGCGATTTTCTGAGCCAAGATGTCACAGGTCAAACTGTTCTCTACCGCGATCGCCGATTTGTATTAGGTAAAAACCTCGATCGCACTGATAGCGTCAAATTCTTCGACTCAAATAGCCTTGGTCTAGCAGGTGATATCGAAGTTTGTATTCCCAAATCCATTAACCGACTACGCCTCAAAGGTTCAGGTAGTCGATTTGTGCATGGTGGAGCCACACTCCAAGAAATAACTATTCCCGTAATCAAGATTAATAAAAAGCGTCAGAGCGATATATCTTCCGTAGAAGTAGAGATCCTGCGCGGTAGTAGCTCAACGATTACATCAGGACAGTTAGCAGTGACTTTTTATCAAGTGCAACCCACTACTGATAAAGTGCGATCGCGCTATCTTCGTGCAGGTATCTATACTCAATCAGGCGATCTAATATCTGATTCCCACGATCTCAACTTTGACTTAGCCTCAGAAAACCCTAGAGAACGTGAACTACAAGTTAGATTTTTACTTACCAAAAAAGCCGACGAAGCCAATAACCAAGAAGTGATTTTGCGCCTAGAAGAAAAACTATCGGGAACCACCCATTATCAAGAGTATAAATCAATCCGCTATTTAATTAGGCGATCATTTAGTAGTGATTTTGATTTTTAGGGGTTAGGGGTTAGGGCGTAGGGGTTAGAAGTGGGAAGTAGAGAGTGTAAAGTGTAAAGTACGGAATTTTCCTTTTTCATTATTTCCCCTAACCCCTAATCCCCACTCCCCACTTTCCACTCCCTATGAACCCTCTAGACCAAAAAATAAACACCCACTTTGCAGGACTAGTTGTTCGTAAAGACCTAGTAAAAACAGTCAAAGGTAATGCGATCGTCCCTTCCTATGTCCTTGAATATTTGTTAGGTCAATACTGTGCCACCAGTGACGAAGCAACGATTGCAACTGGAATTGAAACTGTTAAGGAGATTTTAGGTAAACACTATGTTCATCGCAACGAAGCAGGATTAGTCCGTTCTAACATCAAGGAAAAAGGACGATACAAAGTTATTGATAAAATTAGCGTCTCTCTCAACGATAGAGCAAATATTTATGAAGCTGAATTCGCTAATCTTGGCATAAATAAAGTATTAGTTGACTCAGGCACAATTAAAACTCATCCCAAACTTTTAGTAAGCGGCGTTTGGAGCATTGCCGATATTGAATATCAATTCGTAGAAGATAAAAATATCAGTCCTTGGGTTTTAGCATCACTAAAACCAATTCAGTTATCCCACTTTAATTTTGATAGTTACATTGCCGCCCGCCGACAGTTTTCCACAAATGAGTGGATCGATCTGCTAATTCAAAGTATTGGCTTTAATCCTGCTATGTTCAGCGATCGCCACAAACTCAGTCAATTGATCCGTTTAATCCCCTTTTGTGAGCGCAACTATAATCTGATCGAGTTAGGACCCAAGGGAACAGGTAAATCCCATATCTATTCCGAGTTTTCACCACATGGCATTCTCCTCTCTGGCGGTGAAGTGACAGTTCCTAAACTATTTGTCAATAACTCATCTGGCAAAATTGGCTTAGTTGGATATTGGGATGTAGTTGCCTTTGATGAATTTGCAGGAAAGCAAAAGCGCATCGATAAATCCCTTGTCGATATCCTGAAAAATTATATGGCAAATAAAACTTTTTCGAGGGGGATTGAGACGCTCGGCGCAGAAGCATCTATGGTTTTTGTGGGAAATACTAAAAACACAGTTCCCCATATGCTGAAGCATTCAGACCTATTTGAAGAGTTACCGCCCAAGTTTTATGACTCAGCCTTTCTCGATCGCCTCCATTTTTATATCGCAGGCTGGGAAGCCGATATAATTCGAGGAGAGATGTTTTCTGATGGATATGGATTTGTAGTCGATTACCTTGCCGAAATTCTCAGGTCAATGCGAAATTATGATTACTCACAACATTACAAAGAAAGTTTTTCCTTATCTTCAGATATCTCAACCCGAGACCGTGACGCGATCGATAAGACTTTCTCAGGATTAATGAAACTTATTTTCCCCCATCGAGAGGCAACTAATACGGAAATAGAAGAACTCCTCAAATTTGCGATCGAAGGTCGCAAAAGAGTAAAAGATCAATTAATGCGGATTGATGCCACTTACTCCGCAGTCCAATTCGTTTATTTCGACAAGTTGGACAAAACAGAACAACCAAATCAAGTCAAGTGTCTTGAAGAAGAAGAATTTCCTGATTACTATTATCAAACTGCTATTACCCAAAATAATCGTGAAGCAATCAATAATGAAAGCGGAGAATATTCGATAACATCACTTTTAGAATCTCCAGATATCCTTAATCCAACACTTAAAGAGCAACATTTAACATTTATAGAAAATCAGCAAGGCGTATCATTTGATGCTCTCTTTGGTGCATATTTAGCAGAAGCAAAGCACATAACTATTACCGATCCCTATATTCGGATTTTTTATCAAGTTCGCAACTTAATGGATTTCTTAGAAACCATGGTCAGGCATAAACTTGCTGATTGCTCGATCAATATTCATTTAGTTACCACCGAAGATGACTTTAAAGGCACACAGCAACAAGAATATTTTGAAGCGATTAAGCAATCTTGTCTCAATGTAGGAATCGAATTTACTTGGGAATTTGATAATAGTCGAACTATTCACGCCCGTCATATCCAAACCGATCATGGCTGGAAAATCCTTTTAGATCGTGGTTTAGATATCTTTCAACATTATGACATGAGTAATACTTTTAGCTTTGCATCACGTCTTCAACAGTATAGATACTGCAAAGCTTTCGAGATAACTTACATTAGAGCGATCGCACCAACTCTATAAGTTTAATTCAACTTACCGTCCTTAATCCCTGATGAGCGTTAATTGACGCAAAAAAATAGTCATTTTCAAGCCTCAAAACCCCAATTTGTCTTAGGAACATCTTAGAGCAAATACAGCCTGTTGAGGAAAAGAGTAGCACAGGATAAAAGTAGCCGAACAAACAGGATTATCAGTAACTACAGGCAGTATGTGCCGATTTTTCCAGAGACATAACATCACGGTAAAAAAAAGACCTATCGTAGTGAAAAGACAAAAAGTGAGGCAGTACAACAGCAAAGATGTAAATTTTGGGAAGCATTGCAGGAGGTAAAAGCTGAAGATCTCATTTGTATTGATGAAACGGGAGTATGGCAGGGGATGGAACGCTCTGAGGCAAGAAGTGAGTGTGGCAAAAGAGTATTCAGCCATCGTCGCTTTTACAAAGGTCAGAAATACACAGTCATTGGTGCTATTTCAGTCGATGGTCTTGTCTGGCTGAAAAAGATTCAGGGTTCAATGAAAGGAGAAGATTTTCTCACCTTTATCAAAGATGAGCTAGTGCCTAAATTACGTCCTGAGCATAGAGTAATCATGGATAACCTCAACTGCCATAAAGTTAACGGGGTAGTACAAGCAATTACAGAGAGAGGCGCTGAGATTTTGTATTTACCCACCTATTCTCCTGATTTTAATCCCATTGAGATGATGTGGTCGGTTCTCAAATATTTCATTAGATTGCTCAGACCTCAGTCTCAAAAATTGCTCCAGCATTTAATCAACATTTTTCCTTTTTTGTTAGAAAAGGATTTCTTCAAAAATTGGTTTACTAAGTGTTGCTACTGTGCTACTTAATCCCTCAATAGGCTGTAAGAAGCAATTGGACGAAGAGGACTGGGTAAGCAACATTCCCGATACCGTAGTGATTGAGGGAGATTTGGGATATCAGGGCTTACAAAACGAGTTTGTAAATGTACACATACCCCACAAAAAGCCAAAGGAGAAGGAGTTGACTGAAGCACAGAAGCAAGAAAATCGAGAATTTAGCAGTCAACGAGTGAAATGTGAACATGCCCACGCAGGGATGAAACGATATAATTCTGCAACAGCAGTTTATCGTAATCGTGTACCTGATTTTGATGACCGTCTTATGTTGATTGCGGCTGGTTTATGGAACTTCTATTTAGATACTGCTTAAAACAGATAGACAACCAAAGATATCTCTGTGCTTTGCTTTTATTTCCCAACAGGTCTATTACTATTTGGTAAATCTTCGTTAGGCTTGACACGATCTTTACTAGAAATCTTTTCAAGAATATTCACACCGTTATAAATCCGATCCAAATCGACAGGTTGCGTCATGTCCAACACCCGCATCGTCCCAAAGCGCTCCGTGACATCCGCCGCGATTTTTTGCTTCACCTCTTGGTCTAGGCGATCGCCTATCCTCAAACCACAAGTAAAAAGAAGCCCAGAGTATCGCGATACTCAGGGCTTCTTTAAACGTATTTCTCAAGTGCCAACTCTACAAGGCGATCGCATAGTTCTGTAAATGGAATTCCCGAATATTCCCATAGCTTGGGATACATACTCAGCGACGTAAATCCGGGAAAAGTATTGATTTCATTAATTAGCACAGTGCCTGTTGCTTCTACATAGAAGAAATCGACTCTAGCTAAACCCGAACCTGCCACAGTTTGAAAAGCCTTTACCGCCATTGACTGAACTGCTTGAGTTACATTGTCAGGTAACTTGCTGGGAATAATCAGATCCGCCATACCTGCGGTGTACTTAGTTTCGTAGTCGTAAAAATCGCTAGTGAAGGTAATTTCACCGATCGCGGAAGCTTTGGGTTGTTCATTACCAAGGACAGCACATTCGATTTCGCGAGCCGTTACGCCTTGCTCAATGATAATGCGAGGATCGTAGCTAGTGGCACTAGCGATCGCTTCTTGTAACTGTTGGCGATCGCGTACCTTAGAAATCCCCACCGATGAGCCAAGGTTCGATGGCTTCACAAAACAGGGATAACCAAGGGTTGCTTCAATATGTTCACTCCATTCTTGTTGATCCATCTGCCATTGCCAAAGATTCAAGGCTACATACTTAACTTGAGGCAACCCCGCATTCGCAAAAATTGCCTTCATCGCAATCTTGTCCATTCCCACCGATGACGCAAGTACGCCATTCCCCACATAGGGCTTGTGCATTAATTGCAATAGTCCCTGTACTGTTCCATCTTCTCCATTTGGTCCATGCAGAACAGGAAACCAGAGATCAACTTGCTGCACTTCCGTTGGCAAGAAAAAAGCGGCGTTAGTTAATAAGTCTGAATCTGACAAAGCTGTGCCAGATTCTAAAACTTGGTTGGATACATCAGGACTGCGCCATGTACCATCCCGTTGGATATAGAAGGGTTTTACTTGATAACGTGGGTTTTGATGGAGGGCTATGGCGATCGCTTTTGCCGACGTAATCGAAACATCATGTTCACCCGACTGTCCACCAAATAACAAGCCGACATAAAGAGGAGATTTTGACTTCAAATCGATCACGCTTGCCATTAGTAAACACCCTCGCCAACTGACACTAAAATTTAAGTACTGATACTTTACAGCAAAGTTAGAACTGAAAGCCATAGGAATCAGCTTTCTAATGTATATCCTGCTTTCCGAAGAAATTGTGATTTGTCTTCTTTAGGCAAAAGCACCAAGAGATACTTTGTCAATTTTTCTTTGGTGATCACTGCGTTTATTGGTAGAAGCATAATTTGATTCGCAAATCAGAACTAATTATAGCTTTTGGCAGTTAAACTGTGAGCACGCCTAATGCGATCGCTAAGTAAAAAGTTTAAAAAGGAATCCAGCCTATTTTATCGATTCACTCCTTAGCTTGAGAGTTAGCATATTTTCTTCGCCGACTCGCATGATGTCTATTTTGGGGTTAAGCCTTAATAGTTCAGATTTCAACTTTGGCGGAAGATTTTCGTCAAGTAAAAAGCGTATTTTCTTGACAAGACTAGCAGTTCATTTTTTGCCTGTTTTCTAAGCGATCGCATTCTTACGAGCGCTTCTAACGGTTCTTTTTTTAAGCATTCTTGATAGTGCTATTCTTATTTGCTGCGATTTTAAAAGATTTTTAGACTTTCTACCTTTGAGAAATTTGGATGAGTAATCGCAGTGCTTGGTTAACTGAGTCACTTGTGGGGAATGCTTGTGCAAAATCAGGATCGAGCAAGACTACATTTGTTCCTGTTCTGTAGCGCTCAACGTATTTGCCTCTAACGCCACCTTTCACCTTGCTAAAGTCATATTCAGGAAGCATTTCGTCCTCTAATTCGTGATTATTCTCCATCTGCATAAAATTTCGGCTCATTTCAGGTTGCTTTTGGCATTGATGCAATCAATGCTCTTAGTACTTTATTAACCGATTCAGTAGTTGTAAAAACCTGAGCTACATCCGCATCTAAAACGATTGTTAACTTTTGCGTCTTATCAGCTACTGCAAATCGATTAGGCTTTGCTTTATTATAATCAAAGTGATACTCAGCTAAAAGTTCATCTTCAGGATTTTGTATTTGGTCAGAGGGAGTTTTGTTCATAATCCTCACGTTCCTTGCGGTTAGCTAGACGGGTACTAATGATACGAATACTATTAGAGCGTTCTGTGAATACGACTAATAGCAATCGATTTCGTTGAGAATGACCGATAATGATTTCTCTCGACTCATCTATGGAGTGAGCCTCATCATCAAATATAACTGCCAAAGGATTGTCAAATACGGTCTTGGCTTCTTCAAAGCTAACACCATGCTTTTTCAAATTAGTGGCGGCTTTTAGTGGATTCCATTCAAACTGCATATCCAAAATTATATCTGATTGTTAAATGAGATGAGCGATCAATAAGTAAAAAGTATATTTTTGTGAAATAAGTAAAAGTTCTTTTTTACCTGTTTTCAATGGGATCAAAAGTTTGCGGTTACTTCAGAAGATTTTTAATCTTTTTTAAGACGCGGAATACTTCGACTAAATCTTGACTGCCAGTAGGGAAAAATATTGAATACGATCGCGAAGCACTGTATAAGGGCTTTGGCTGAGGGATCGCCTTCAAAAAAATGAATTCATCGCCATTAGTAATTAGCCCAAAAGATGGAACTTCTGGTTGTGGGTTACACATCATATATGACAGAGCTTGTGGCATTGCTAACGAAGCCATAATCGTACGTTTTGCCTCAATCACTAATATCCATAGCTGTTCGCACACAATCAAAGTATCAATTCTACCGCGCAAAATTTCTTCATCACCTTCTAACACAAATTCAACTGATTCTTCAGTACGCACTTCATATTCAGGCTCGTAAAAGCCCACCAAATCTAACAATGGTGAGATCATTAGCTTATCAACAGCACCCTCAGCTAAAATTCCCCGTCTTCGATGTGCTGAAAATCTTATCAATAAGCGATCGAGAGTTGCTCGTTCGAGCGCTGTGAGTTCTGGTAAATTGTCTTGCCACTCTCTAAAAAATGTCGGCGCGGTGCATGGCAACAGTTGAAATTTGTCTTCAACATCTGCGATCGCCTTGAAAATTCGTTCTCTATACGATCGCACCCTAATGATCGCTTCTGACGTTTCTTTTTTAACCATTTTTGATAGTGCTGCTCTTGTGACGATGACATTTGCTGTAGGCAATGAGGCTATTCCAAAACAAAAGCCCACCCTTCAGAGTGAGCCTTTGAGATAATCGTTTCGCTAAGAGGGGAGGTTTGCACCCGCGACCTCAAGGCATCTATGTCAAGTTATTGTAGTATAATGTTCACAGAAAAATTCTAAAAGTAAATTCACAATTTTTTGTCTCCTTAGATTCCTTGCCTACTCTCAATTACAAAATGAGGAATTGGGTATATGAAATATACAACAACAAAAACAGAAGTCCGCAAGGAGCTTAAGATCCGTGTACGTGAGTGGCTCATTGATTCTGGGGTTAAGTTTATTGAGGATAAAAAGCCAATTGCACTGGGAAGCTCACCTGTAGATTTCCTCATAATTGAACCATTTCTAATGGTGATAGAGGTTAAATGGTTTAGCCAGTTCTTTTGGCAATTTAAGCAAAAAGACATATTGGCGCAACGGATTAATCTTGCCAGTCAATATGGACGCTATATACCAGTCGTTGCCGTCACAAGTCAAGAAGGTGAACCGATTGGAGAAATACCTCAATTCGATGTTAAGCGTAATTTTTTATTCTTTGACAATGTTATTGACGGCGAAAATCTGCCTAACTTTCATCAATTTAGGGAGTCAATCAAGCTTAATGAGTTAGTTCAAGATATTTTGAAAAGAGGTGAGTCTATAGATTTTCATATAACCGATTCCGAAGAGGTAGAAACTATATGGAAAGATTCACTCAATCTTTCGAGCTTTTTGCAAGATAAGCCTTTTCTCAGTGGCAATATTGCAGAACAATTGAGGAAATTATCACAAGATTATTTATCTATTGATAGAGATCGGAGATTGGGACATAACCCTGACATAAAAATCGGTGATGTCCAAAATCTCAGATTGTCACCAAAGTTTAAACAAGGTTTTAAAGAGGTAATTAAAAATGAAATAAGGAAATTTGGTGGTGAACTTGAAGAATATAAAATTTCTGAACATTGGTCACAATATAAGTTGCCTTTACCTAAACCAATTATTTGGAGGTCTCCTTATGGCAGAGTTGTAGCTATTCAAGTTCTTTTTGCATTCGATTTCCAATACAAAAATAATCGGGCTAGACAGCTAATTTCAGATGCGTGGATGATTAGAGCTTTGTCGGAGAATAAAGTTGATGATCTGGTTATGCTGTTAGAAAAAAGTGAAGATAATAAATCGTCAACTTATTTTATAAATGTGTTGGAATCTGCGGGCTGGACAGTTTTACCTTGGGATTTTGACAAAAAGCAACCTCTCTTTATGGAGTTTATTTTGGAAGAAAGAGAAGTTTTCTACGAGCGAATTGCAAAAGTTTATGCCTGAGAACTTACCAGAAGAGATGAAAGCCCTGATAGACATTATTAATCAGGCAGAAAAATCAGATTTAGCTGTTTATCGTGAATTAAAGAAATCGCAATCACTTGTAGAACATGGTTTTTATACAGAAGCATCTCTAAGTCTTGGTAGAGCAGTTGAAGCGTGCATTTATAGCACTGCTAGACAACTTGGTATACTCGTATATATAACTTTTTCTGTGTCTGAACAACTGGATAAAATAGTAGAGGAGATTGAGGCTGCAGAGATAAGCATAACTCAGCTACAAACAAAAGAAGGTATTAAAAGGCTACTGGAATGTATGAGAAAATTAGCAAGTGCTATAGTATAATGCTCCCTATAAATCGGACAGGAGATTAAGATAGAAAAGCTGCCAGAAATCACCAAGAAAGTATGGAGAGAATAAAAACAATGCAACGAAAAAAACACAGTGCAGAATTCAAAGCCAAAATAGCGCTGGAAGCAGCGAAAGG
>CALRWX020000032.1:0-37442 GCA_943371975.1 Pseudanabaena sp. UWO311
CCCCCCCCCCCCCCCACTTGTCTTCTGGGGTTTTGACTTGTCCTAATGTAAGGGACGACAGCTATAGTTAAGATGGTCAACACTCAATCATCTTATGCATAATTTACGCAATCTCCTATTTGCTGCCCTCGGTGGGTTACTCATGGGGCTAACACCTGATCCCTTTAGCCAATGGTGGTTAGCTTGGATTGCTCTGATTCCTTTATGGATGCTGACTCAAAAGCTAAAGGTCAAAGATGCGATCGCCATGGGATTCATCTGGGGATGTGGTTATCATGGTATGGCGCTGTTTTGGATTACCTCAGTACATCCGATGGAATGGATGGGTGTACCTTGGTGGACAAGCTTTGGAATTGCCACCTTAGTTTGGATACTGATTACAGGATGGGGAGCAGTTTTATCAGGATTGTGGGCAGCAGGGATGTCATTGCTCACCCAGAGATTGAATGTGCCGAGTCGGATCATTATCGCTTGCGCCATCTTTAGTGGCTTAGAGATTGTCTGGAGTTGGGGACCTCTGTATTGGACAGCATTGGCTTATACCCAAAGCCCCCATGATTTACTACTGTTACAAATCAGCCGCCTATCTGGTCAGCAAACAATGACTGCGGCGATCGTGGCGGTAAATGGATTAGTAGCGGAGGCTCTATTACATAAGACTTGGCGCGAAAGACGGAACTATGCGATCGCGGCTATTTCTCTTTTATTGATCATGGCTAGTTATGGTGCATGGGAAATGCAAAGCGATCGCATGGCCAGTACAAATGGCAAAGCCATCAAAGCAGGAATTATTCAAGGTAACTTTCCCAATATTTTGACGGTCTTGCCTAAAGGTTGGGAAATTGCCGTTGATAACTATACTAAAGGCTACGAAAAACTAGCCAAGTCGGGTGCGGAAATGATTGTTACACCTGAAACTGCCATTTCTTTTCTCTATCCCAATTATGATCCCCGTCGTGAATCCTTTGATCGCATGGTTGAGAAGTATCGCGTTCCTGTATGGCTGGGAAGCTTCGGTAAAACCCGTAATCCTAATGCTGAAGACCCGAATAACTATACCAATAGCTTATTTCTAATTGATGGCTCCAATCAAATCCTCGGACAATATGACAAGGTTCGACTTGTGCCAGTGGGGGAATATATTCCCTTTAAATCTGTCTTAGGAAGTTTGATTAAACGTCTATCTCCATTGCGGGGTGAAGTGGAAGCAGGATCGAGCGAGCAATTAGTAGACACTCCTTGGGGCAGATTTATAGTTGGTATTTGTTATGAATCAGCCTATCCAGCAACTTTTCGTTTTCAGACTGCCGCAGGAGGTCGATTAATTCTTTCCGCTTCTAATAATGCTCACTTTACATCCTATATGTCCGCCCAACACCATGCTCAAGATGTGGCGCGGGCAATTGAAAGCGATCGCTGGGCAGTAAGAGCCACCAATACAGGGTATTCAGGTTTTGTCGATCCTAATGGGCGCACAATTTGGCTATCAAATGTAAACACCTATGAAACCGATCAGGAAACAGTGTATCTGAGAGATACCAAAACTCTATATGTGATGTGGGGTGATTGGCTAACGCCTTTGCTTTGTATTACCAGCATCGTTATTTATGCTAAGCATCGCTTCGCCAAATAAATCTAGTGAGAACGCTTTGCGTTCTCGCTAGATTTATTTTTCATAGTTACGTCTAGCTTTGTTAGCTTCATTGCGGAGTGCATCAAGCCGCTTTTCGATTAATGTACGCGATCGCCCCTTAGACGCATCACTTAGCATAATCTTCAAGGCACTGCCCAAGCTTTTATATGCCGCAGGCAAAGGATAACCACTACGAACCGCCAAGCGAATTGCACCTTGGTCAGCCTCGATTAAATTGCGAATGTCTTTTTTGCTAGTCCCTTTGCGCCATAGCTGAAAACCTGCCACACCGCAAATACCAAGGGCAAGCACAAACAGCAACCCATTTTGTACCCACAACTCGCCAACTGCACCACCGAGACCGATCGCTAGGGCAGCGACCTCCCAGCCATCTTTAGGCACTGCGTCATTTTGGATACGGGCGACCTCGTGCCAATATAGGAGATTGCGCTGATCTTCAGCGAGACGCTCCCAACGCACCATATCAACCAAAATCACGACCTCATCACCGCCAGCTTCTTCACAGGCGATTAATGGCGGACGGACACCATCGGCATTAAGTACTTTTACCCAAGCCTGTAACTCTGGCGGCAACAGATCTTGCAGACGGCGAATTTCAGTTCTTGCAAATGTATTTCGGAGGGAAGAAGTAGGAGATGGCATGAATCTTCGTCAAAGTTCAAAATTTCGGAGGATCTATTGCTAAAGCTAAACAGTTGCTAAAGCTAGTTAGTTAAGTAGTATAGGTCTTAACTATTTAATTTTATGTTAGCTAAATACAACTAGAAAGCTATTTTAAGATTATATGCCCTCTTAAGTACATTAGTAATCTCTATAAAATTCAGTAAACCAACAAAAAACTAGATCGATACTAGTGACTACCATAATATAGCAATCCTAAATGATTTGAGAGAGTGCGCCCCACAGGGGCGCACTCTCTCAAATCATTTAACCTCATAAAAAAATCAGTTCTTTCCTAAGCTGCTCGTTCCTAATTGCCTAATTTATTTGGTGTATCAGTACAAGGTTCTATTTCCCATCCATAGTCTTTAATTCTTTGGTTGGCTAGAAAAGCTAAACTTTCTGTAAGTTTTCTAAATATATTTTTGGTTTCATATTCTGGTGATGGCTCTATTTGAGCATGAGCAAAATTTATTTCAGTAGGTCGGTGAATGACATCAATTTTATAAACAACTAAGTCTGCACCATCTTGACTTTGCTTTTTGACTTTATCTGTCTTTCTAACATCACTTGTCACTAGCCCCACTACGGCATCTTTAGAGTTTACTTGCACTTTAGTAGGATCATATTTATCTAAAGAAGCTCTATTTACAGATGGCTTTTGGCTTCGATCAGAAAAAGCCTGTGAACTAATTTTCAATTCATCAACCGTCTGATGTATGTAATCGTTTGATTTTGCGTGAGGAATACTTCGATATAGCAATTCTTCATCAGCGACAAGAGATGTTTTGAATATGATATCTCCCTGTTGTTCTAATGGGATATCCATTGCCATAATCTTCCTATGCTGCCATCGCGCATAGAATCGAGTGAACCATCTTCCATCTCAGTATCAATATCTGCTCCCCACACCTTCATATAGTCTATACTTGATTGATTAATATAAAAAGTCAATTTTTTGTTTTTATTCCACCATTCAAGCACAACATCTGAATCATAATTAACATTAATCAATGGTGTAGACCACAACAGTAAATTTCCTTTCGACTCTTTAATTATTTCTCTGACCAATGAAAAAACATTAAATAAAGTTTTAGAATCCAGTTGAGAGGAGAGAGATTCTAATCTATGAGTGACAGGCTGAAGCTCTAAAGTGTAATTTATAGTGTTTGATGAAGATTCTGTTGGCTTATTATTGCTACCTAACTTAATAGTAATAGGAATTGTTGGAATAGTATTTTTAGGAAAGAATGACAATCTCTTAATATTACCATTAGGTACATATACAGCATTAGCTATACTATCTATCATTCTTTTTCTCCTGCTTTTATGGCTAAGTTGTTAGCTATTACAGTTTTCAAAATTTCAACTAGTCCATTAGCTACTTCTGGACTCATTGCTAAAGTTATTGTAGAAGAAGTTTCTAGGGAAATCACATCATCTTCGCCTCCAATTCTACCTGATATAGCACGAGGGCTTGCATAGCCGACATCTATAAGGATGTCTCCAGCAAACAGAGTTGCGGATACGGCATTAACATAAATAGGTGGATTATCATCTTTTGTAAAATTTATTTTTAGCGAAGTCATATGTATAGTTATGATGCTGCGCTTTTTACTATAAACGATTTTTGATAACTGAACTATAGCTAATTTTGCTATAAGTAATTAATTGTGAGCAAAGCGATCTAGCTCTAATGGCACAACTATAATGAAGTCTGTATTTCGTGGAGATTTCGGTGAAGCGTAATTTTATGATCTCTTTTTTGAGTCGTGGCTTAGCTACAGCGATCGCTGTGGTGATGCTTGGTAATTTGCCAATATTGTCGCAATCATTTTCACAACTGGCGGGAGGTCAAGCACAAGCTGCTCAGCCCAATCTAGTCGCGCAAACTTCTACGCGATCGCCTGCACCATCAAAGGATTCTCTGACAGCCGATGTGGTTAAAACGGTTTTAGATAATGGACTAACAGTTTTAACTAAGGAGGTCAATACTGCTCCTGTGGTGAGCGTTCAAGTCTGGTATCGCGTTGGTTCGCAAAACGAAAAACGTGGAGTTACAGGTATTTCCCACCAACTCGAACACTTGATGTTTAAAGGTACGAAAGAACGTCCGATCCAGTTTGGACGGTTATTTAGTGCCTTAGGTAGTAACTCTAATGCTTTTACCAGCTATGACATGACCGCCTATTTTGGCACTACGGGGAGTGATAAGTTAGAAGCTCTGCTGCAATTAGAAGCCGATCGCATGGTGAATACTGTCGCAGGCGAAAAAGAACTCAAGAGCGAGCGCACTGTAGTCTTATCTGAGCTTGACGGCGGTAATAATAGCCCTGGCACAAGATTGTATCGTGAAGTTATGTTAGCGGCTTATCCCGATAGCTCCTATGGATGGCCTGTGATTGGCTACCGTCCTGAGGTGGAAAGCTATACGGTTCAAGATATTCAAAATTATTACCATACTTTTTATCGTCCTGAAAATGCCACCTTGGTGATTGTGGGTAACTTCGAGACCCAAGCCACCCTCCAAAAAGTTAAGGAAATCTATGGCACAATTAAGGCTCCAGCTAAGCCTAAAGAGATTATCACCTCTGAAGAGCAACAGAAAAAGCCTAAGCCTCCACAGCCCAAATCCACTAAGGAACCAATTCGCCTTAAAGAACCTGGTAGTGTGCCATTCTTGCAATCGGTTTATCCAAACTTGCCTAATACCAATGATCCTGATGTGGCAACAGTCGATGTTGTTGACAGCATCTTGACGTCGGGTAGAAGTTCACGCTTCTATCAGGCTTTAGTAGAAACTGGTTTAGCTAGTAATGTGAGTGGTAGTTCCGCGACCCAGATTGGTACGGGCTGGTACTTGGTCAGTGCTACACCAACTGCGGGTAAATCCTTAGAAGATCTCGATCGCTTGATCCTTGATGAAATTGAGAAATTGCAAAATCAGCCTGTGACCGCAGAGGAACTAGAACGCGCTAAGGTGAGTATGCGGGCAAGTTATATCCTTGGTAATCGCGATATTGCTTCTCAAGCTAATCAGATTGGCTATAATCAAACCGTTGCGAAGGATTATCGCTATAGCGATCGCTATTTGGACGCTGTTGAGAAAGTCACCATTGCCGATGTGCAGCGTGCAGCGAAGCAGTACTTGCAAAGGGAGCGCCGCGTAGTTGGATATTTCGAGCCATCGGTAATCACCGCTAATGCAGGGACAAGCCCAACTAATGCTCATTCATCAGAAGCATTTAAGCCTAGCTCTCCCGTCGATCCTGCGGAGGTTGCCAAGTACTTGCCAGATAGCGCATTGATCGCTAAGGCGGGCACTCCCACGGCAGTACGGCCTGATAAATTTACCCTCGCTAATGGGCTGAAAGTTCTGTTATTGCGCGATCGCAGTACCCCTACAGTGACTCTAGTTGGTGAAATCAATGCGGGTGCTGGTTTTGATACTATTGAAAAGGCTGGTTTAGCAGGAATTACAGCCCAAAATATTGCCAATGGTACAACTACCAAAGATGCTCTCACACTTGCTTCGCGATTAGAAAATATCGGAGCGAGATTAGGTTTTGTGGCTGGACGAGAAAGTGTAGGAGTCTCTGGCATTGTGATCGCTAAAGATTTACCTATAGTGATCGATCAATTAGCTGATCTGTTGCAAAATGCTACTTTCCCAGAGAAAGAATTTGCAGTAAACCTTCAGCGTAATTTATTGTCCTTTAAATCAGAATTAGATAGCCCCAGCTCTCTAGCGCGGCGCATCTTTCAATCAACGCTTTATCCCAAAGGACATCCATTTAATACACTCAAAAATGAAGATACTCTCAAGTCTTTAAAGCGGGAAGATTTAGTTGACTTCTATAAGACCTATTACCGTCCCGACAATACAGTTCTCACAATCACAGGGGATTTTGATCCTGCAACAGTGAGAAAATTGCTAGAAGAGAAGCTTGGTAACTGGAAAGCTGAGGGTAAAGAGGCAAAGCTTGAATTCCCTAAAATTGCCAAGCTTACGGAAACCACTGAAAAACAAGCATCCCTTGCTGGTAAAACCCAAGCAATCACGATCATGGGACATCCTAGTATTTCCCGATCTGATACTCAATATTATCCTGCCTTAGTACTTAATCAAGTTTTGGGTGGCGATACTTTGGCTAGTCGTCTTGGTACAGAAATTCGCGATCGCCTTGGCTTGACCTATGGCATTTACAGTTTCTTCCAAGCAGGCAGACCTCCACAGGGAGCATTCATTGTCCAAATGCAAACTAGTGGTAAGGATACCCAAAAGGCGATCGCGGCAACAGTAGGACTGCTGAAGGAGGTACGCGATAATGGCATCACCCAAGCGGAATTTGATGTAGCGAAAAAAAGCTTGATTAATAATTTCGCGACGGAATTTGCCGATCCTGATAGCATCGCCAGCTCTCTACTCAGTGATGAAATCTACGGTTTACCCGTTGGCGATTTTTACAAGTATCCCCAGCGCATTCAATCGGTAACTCTTGAACAGGTTAACCGCGCTGCGAAGGAGTTATTGCAGCCCGATAAACTTCTAATCGTTTCTGTAGTTCCCAAATAAAGAATCAGATTTTTATTGTCACTGCTTCGCAGCGACAATAAAAACCTTTTACTGCGTGTCTACATGCACTAAAAAGCGGTGTCACTAAACGACACTGCTTTTTAGTGCATATTAGTGAATAATATATTTCTGCCATTCGTCATGATTACCCGATCGCAAATATTTGGTTACTTCAAAATGCAAACCACTATGGGGGCGACGGGGTTGTTTTTTCAAAGGCATTGAGGCTTCTTTGGGGGTGCGATTGCCTTTTTTAACATTGCAACGTACACAGGCTGTAATGATATTGTCCCAACTATCACCACCACCGCGCGATCGCGGTAGCACATGATCCAGAGTCAAGCCATCGCCTGTATATCCACAATACTGACAGGAATGGGCATCACGATGGAGAATATTACGGCGAGTGAGAGGGGTTTCTTTATAGGGAATGCTGACATATTGCAACATTCGGATCACACTAGGCAATGGCATTCCGGGGTAGACCATCTTGCCATTATGTTCAACTTGTTCCGCTTTACCTTTTATGACCAACACAATTGCTCGCTGCCAATTAGTAATGTTCAGCGGCTCATAAGATGCGTTTAGTACAAGGACTTTTGCCATTACTATCCAAGCGAACTCACAAAAGATGCTAACACAGCTAAACGAAATCTACATACATCTTGCTGTAAAAATCACAAATCCAGAAAACCTACCGTACTGCTTCCGAAGCATTCTTTGCTATCTCAGAAACCGTTGCATTACATCCTTAAATTAGTGCTTGAACTAAGCCAAATTTTGCAACAAATTATGGGATTTTGCTGAGCGCGGTCAGCCTGTCAAAAAGATGTAATAATTTGTAACAGAATTGACAAGCGATCGCTTAACCATACGTTCAAAACGATCAAATCCATGGAACCAGAATCAATAAATACGGAAGTCTCTGAATCAGAAACTAAACCCGTACTCAATATCACAATAGTTGAGGCTCCTGAAGCCACAGAAGAACCCCATCGTCATGAATGTGGCGTATGTGGCTATATATACGAACCGTCCATAGGTGATGTCAAACGGAATATTCCTGCGGGAACAACCTTTGAGGAAATTACCGCCGATTGGCGATGTCCTGTTTGTAATACTAAGAAAAAATCATTTTCAGATATTGGCATTGCCGCTAAGCCTTCGGGATTTACTGAAAATCTCGGTTACGGGTTTGGGGTTAACGTCATGACTCCTGGGCAAAAAAACTTACTAATATTTGGAGCTTTGGCGCTTGCCGTAGTTTTCTTTATTAGTCTTTACGCTCTCGATTAATTTGTGATTAATTAAATATTTCAGTATTCATTCGTCATTATTCAGCATCATAAATTTACAGAATTTATAAATATTTTATGAAAAAAAGCATAAAACGCTTTCTTAGCTCTCTATCTCTCTGTGTATTGCTAGTTTGCGTAACTCTATTTAGTGCCGGAATGCCTAGTGCTTCCGCAAATCATGCTAATTGGCATAAGGTTGAACTGCCTGTAGCTATTACCCCCCTTGATCTCTGGTTTGATAAGGTAGAGCCTAAACATGGCTGGCTAGTTGGCACTGAAGCAACTTTACTGGAATCTACCGATGGTGGCAACACTTGGGAAGAACGCAAGCTCGATCTCGGTGATGGTATTTATCGTTTCTCATCCATTAGCTTCTCTGGCAATGAGGGCTGGATTACGGGACAGCCTGCTTTATTACTACATACAAATGATAGTGGTAAATCTTGGGCAAGAATTGGGCTTAGCTCTAAACTCCCTGGAGATCCCTTTGCGATCGTGGCTCAAGGTAAAAATACTGCCGAAATGGTGACGGATTTGGGGGCAATCTATAGCACTCAAGATGGTGGTCAAAACTGGAAGGCTTTGGTTACTCAAGCTGTTGGCAATGCTCGTAATATCTATCGCAGTGAAGATGGTCGTTATGTGGCGATTTCTGCAAATGGCAACTTTTACTCTACTTGGCAACCAGGGGATGTTACTTGGATTCAGCATAACCGCAATAGCTCTCGCCGTGTGCAGAATATGGGCTATACCCCTGACAACCGCCTTTGGATGCTCAATCGTGGCGGACAAGTACAATTTAGCGAAGTTGGCGAATTTGATAAGTGGGAGAAAAAGCAAACTCCTAGAGAAGGCGGTGGTTTTGGTTTGCTAGATCTTGCCTACCAAGATGCAAATAATGTCTGGATTTCTGGCGGTAGCTCGCGCTTAATTCATAGTGAAGATGGCGGTAAAACTTGGAAACGCGATAAGTCTACAAATAATGCAGGGGCAAACCTTTATAAGCTTTACTTTTTCTCACGCGATCGCGGTTTCGTGATTGGACAGAATGGCACATTGTTAGCCTATTCGCCCGAATAAAGAAATCCCCGCAAAGCGGGGATTTCTTTATCTTCCTAATGCGTGGAGTGCGTTAATTGCATCCGCGCATTTTTGTGTGTATGACTCAAGAGTAGCGCGATCGCCTACTTCTGGAGCAGGAATTAACTCGCCGATCCGCACCGTTACAGGCTGAAATAATTTTGGAAATTTGGCTCCCTTGGGCAAAATTGTCTCCGTACCCCACACACATACGGGCAAAAAAGGCGCATTTGTTTTCGATGCAATCATTGCGGCTCCCAATTTCGGTTCTGTAACCCTGCCGTCAATGGTGCGCGTGCCTTGCAAAAAAATACCCGTCGCCCAGCCCTTATTAATTGACTCGATCGCTGATCTAATGGCAGCGCGATCGCCTGCTCCACGCTTGACGGGATAAGCACCAAAAGCGGTGATGGCTTGTTTTAGTACAGGGATTTCAAACAATTCTTCCTTTGCCATAAATGCAACAGGGCGACCCATACAGCTACCAACAATTAAAGGATCAAAATCACTGGCATGGTTGCTAACCACGATGAGATTGCCAGTGAGAGGGACTTTTTCAGCGCCATAAATGCGTTCTTGGTAAAACAAATACAGCAGTGGTCTCACCACTAGCCATTTGAACATCATATATAAAATATGACTACCGCCTTTACCCTTTTCGTTATCTTTGGTAGTTATAGGGGTGGTTTCGTTTGCCATTTACCAATTTTCCAGAACATTGTTTCTTAAACTTAGTACGAATTAGGTCTTTACTCTACTTTTAGCCTAAAAATTTTAAAAGCGATATTGATTTTGCTTTCTCCACAACATATACATATTTTTAATCAGAAAAAAGGGAATGATAACAAAGATACCAGCGGAGATAAAACTTGTAATGGCTTGTACTCATCTGCGAAGTACTAATTCACATATATTTTGTCCAGCTTGACGGCCAAATTTAGACATGAATATTAAATGTTAAAATTATCTTGGTAAAATTATCTTGACAAGTATTATGACTTTAAAGTTTTTGCCATTCCTCTGGGGTATAGGTTTTTAAGGCAAGGGCATGAATTGTAGTTTGCATCTGATCGGCAAGGGCGGCATAAACCATCCGATGTTGTTGCATCATCGTTTTACCTATAAAACTTTCAGAAACTATCACCGCATCATAATGACCACTACCCACAGGAGCATTCATTCTCCCTTGATGATGTTTATGTTGTTCACTACGATCTACGATTTCGACAATAGTTGTTCCAAATTTTTTTTGTAAGGTACTTTTGATGTCGGCGATGTTATTCATATTGTTTTACTGGAATATGACAATTATGTTTAATATAAATTTATCGTAAATCTTCGATTGTTAATTTTGCCTAGATACTTAAGTTAGCAATCTTTAAGACAATAGCTGATGCTTGGTTAATTTCTTGCATTGTCGTATCATTGCTCTTTCGTACTTAGCGATCGCAAACACTACCAGCAGTGATATCCAAGCAAAGTATATCTCCTAACTAGAGCCTTATACCTTTCTTACATCTTCCTCAAATTTTATGGTCTGGTTTCATGACTATTCGATCTTGGGTAATTACAATTTCTTATAATCCAAGACTTTTGGCATACTCACAATCAACATTCGCGCCTTCGAAATCGCCGAGCTTAGCCTTTGCCATGCCGCGATTGAAATAGGCTGGGGCAGCATCGGGAGCTAACTCGATCACCTTGGTGTAATCCTCGATCGCCCTTTTATAGTCCTTAATTTCAGAGCGATCATAGGCACGGTTGTAATAAGCCTCAGCATAACTAGAATCGATCGCGATCGCCTCGGTATAGTCAGAGATCGCGCCATCATAGTCGCCATTTTCGGCGCGTTCCATACCGCGATCGTTATAGGCTTCAGCAGAATTTAGTTTTTCCATTTCCCTTTTTCCTTTGCCCTCAAGGTGTCAAAATAACTTTACCCTAAGTTCAAATATGCTGATTGCTTTATGAATTCCAAGCTCAAACTACCTATGCCTAAGTTTTTGCAAAATCTGAGATCATGGTGGCACAGCAGCCAAGCTAAATTTTTTCAACTAATTAGCCCATTGCAGGCGTGGCGCGAAGGTAGTCGCTTGTTGAGTGCTAAATTTTTGGGCGGCTTGTTAGTGGTGATGCTGGCGACTTTACCCTTTTTAGAAAATGCTCAGACTGGGGTAATCGGTGCAGCCGTAGCGATCGCATGGTTATTACTATGGCTTAGCGATCGCCGTGACGATCGGGATCAATCAGTACCAATTTGGACTGCTATTCATACACCTTTGATTGCTTACTGGGCGATCGCTTTAGTTGCTACTTTAGTTTCACCCGTGCGGGTGGCGGCGGCTGATGGCATGCTGAAACTTACTTTATATATGCTTGCCTTTGTCTCGATGAGTCGCTTGATGCGCTTGGGTTGGCGATCGATTTTCATCGGTGCATATTTAGGCTCGGCGTTGATTGCTAGTGCCTATGGTGTGCAGCAATGGTATCTGGGCGCACCTGAACTTGCCACATGGACAGATCCCACCTCAGAAACCGCAGGCGTTACCCGTGTTTATAGTTTTCTTGGCAATCCTAACTTGTTTGCGGGTTATCTGATGCCAGCTTTACCTTTAGGCGCGATCGCTGCAATTCATTGGCGTGGATGGGGCTTGAAGGCTTTAGGAATTGTTCCCGCAATTTTTGGAGCATTCTGCATTACCCAAACCCAAAGTCGCGGTGGACTCATGGGGATTGCAGCTGAGAGTTTTACCTTAATATTGCTGCTAGTTTATTGGTGGGGCAAGCGCTTACCTACTTGGACTTTGCCTACGGTATTTGGTGGCACGGCTGGGGTGATCGCCTTGGGCACTATTGTTGTACCGACATTGCGTAAACGTGTGTTTAGTATTTTCGGAACCGATGATAGCAGTAATGCCTTTCGGGTCAATGTTTGGCAGGCAGTTCTTAACATGATTAAAGCTAAACCAATTTTAGGAATTGGTCCTGGAAATAAGGCTTTTAACCTTGTCTATCCCCTCTATCAGCGTTCGGGCTACAGTGCATTAGGAACCTATTGCGTACCTTTAGAAATCACCGTTGAGACAGGGCTTATTGGTTTAATCTGTTACCTTTGGCTAATATTCACAATCTTTAGTCAAGGTTGGTTGGGGCTAAATCGATTGAGAAGCGATCGCGATGCTAGTGGTTTATGGATTATTGCGGCGATCGCCACTTTAGTGGGGATGCTCGTTCACGGCTTAGTGGATACGGTTTGGTATCGCCCTCAAGTGCAATTACTCTGGTGGTTAGCGATCGCCATGATTAGCAGTTTTTATGTTGCCCCGATAGAACAATAACAAAGAGGTGCAGCGCTTTGCGCCGCACCTCTTTGTTATTCAATAGCTATTTTACGAATGGACGCATTAAGAGATAACCAGCCCCAAAGGAGGTTAGGACGATCGCCACAATGGTTAAGGTTAATACCCATCCACTTAAGCCTGTCGATTCACTTGCTTCTTCCATCGACTCCGTACGCAGAGGACGAGAAGAAACTTCTTCACGAATTTCTAGCTTAGGTAATACTTTTTTAGGATTTTTTGCAGGGGCAGCAACAGGCGCTTCAAAAGCAGCAAAGGAACTATCGTAATAGAGCGCTTCACCTAACATTGGCTCACTATCAGCTTGAGGGGCTGACTCATTAGCCAATTGTCTGGCTCTAGAAATCGCTTCTTGGATTGCATTAGTCGTTTGTTGGATTGATGCTTTGCGGGGACTAGCCTGCGTAGCTGGTTTATCAGCAAGGGGCTTTACCGCAGGGGGACGACCTTGAGGTTGAGGATTGCTCCGAGGTGGCACAGGATTAATCTGAGAAGATGCCCTAATCCCTGCTAAAACTTCCGATAGCTTTGAGTCTGGCAAATTTGATTGAGTCAGAATCGCCTGTACGCGATCCGTTGCTTGGGCGATCGCTTCAAATTCTTGTAGCAGCATCTGATTTTGCTTGGTTAGCTGCTCATTTTGCAGTTGAAAAAAAGATAGCTTTGCTTGAGTAGATTGCAACTCCGCAGCCAGTTCTCGATACACAGTGACAGGCACTGATGACTGATAACCAGATGGGGGAGTCCGATAACCAGATTGAGAATTTGTAGGTCTAGAGACTGGATTGGCTTGCATAGGCGACAACACCTTTGGACTGTGAAAATTTAGTCGAGACTATAACATATGATTTACTGATTTGATTATATAAAATCGGAAATTCACCATAGAGCTATGCTTCTATTACAGTTCAGTACTTCTCACTATTGCCGCAAAGCAAGACTAGCTATTGGTTACAAGCAAATACCTTTTCAAGTCGAAAACCTGACCCCTGGACTACATATTTTAAGAATCAAACCTCTTTCAGGCTTAAAGACAGTGCCTGTACTATTGCCTCAACAAAAAAATTGTCCCGCCGTCGTCGCAGACTCCACCGAAATCATTCGTTTTTTAGAAGCCTATAAATCTGAACCACCACTTTATCTGGAGAATGATTCACTGCAAAAGGAAGCCTTGCGATTAGAAGATTATTTTGATGAGTCGATTGGTACGGCGACAAGGTTTGTTTATTATCAGTTTCGCGCTAATGAAGGCAAACAAATCGATCCCTCATGGATGAGTCAGATCGTAATTGCCATTGTCCGATCGCAATATGGTATTAATGCTGAGTCAGTGAAGATTGCAGAGAAAACAATCGGGGATGCGATCGCCATGATCAGTGAATTTTGGCAAGATGGCTATTTAATCGGGGATCGCTTTAGTGTTGCCGACTTGACTGCGGCAGCATTGCTGTCTCCCTTGGGATTAATACCCCCCTATCGTCAAACTTATCCTTGGCTATTTGAGCGAATTGCCGAAATACATCAGCTTTGCCATGAACCTCTACCGCAAAATTGGCAAGCTGGAATGAGGCAATTGTAAAAAATTTGCAACATAAGAAGCAATGACAAATTGGTGTTAACTTATTGATGTTACTTTAGAGAATATTCAAAACGCTCAAGAGTTGTCTAAAAACTGTATTCTTCATCTGCTCAGAGTGAAAACAACCTTTTTTTAGATGTTCTTAGAGAAGATTAGTGCGAGTAGTCATATGTCTGTCAATGTTAGTGAATCTTTGTTTGAGCAGATTCTCGAATATCTCCGATCAAGGAGAGAAGCAAGCGATCGCGTTGCTCAAAATCTGCTTAAAACATTAGAAACCCTGATATCTAGTAGTGCATCCCAAACTGTTGTCACTAATTCCCATAGCGATCACCCTGATGCTTTAGCACCACAATTTGGGCAAAAACTATTTGATGCGTGGAAGGAATTAGCAGATCTTCAAGTTGGCGAAAATTACTGGAGTTATCCTGTCATGTTTGAGGACTTGGCAGAAACAATGGAAATATCTGTTGATCTTTTTTTGCAATATCTTGCCAATATCCAAATCGGCAGTTTACAGCTTATTCAAGGACGAGGATATAACTATCAGGTAAATGGACAGCAAGCTGCTTCGCTGACTTTTCATTCTGCTCCTACTCTGAAAAAAGCCGCTATTCCCAGCGTTGCCGAGAAAAAACAGGATCTAGCTACCAAAAACAAAGCTTTTCAAGTCGGCGATCGCGTTTGTGTAAATGCTAATCGTCAGCAATATGCTAATCATAAGGGCGTAGTTGAGCAGGTCATCAGTGTAAGCTGCCGTGTCAAATTAGATAATGGCTGGACAGCATTTTTACCTAATCATTGTTTAGATCACATCAAATAAATATTCAGAAAGAGAAATGCTTCGCATTTCTCTTTCTGAATATAATTAAAAACCTAAAAACTGCGCCGCAGTTTTTAGGTTAATTAAACTTACTGACAAATTATGAGCAATATCACCTTTGAAGAAGCGATCGCCTATACAGATAGTTTACTATTACGCCTTGATCTAGAAGAACCTCAACTACAATCAAAAATTTCTGCACTGGTACAAACTCCCAATGGAGCAAGAGGATTTTTTGTTTGCTTTTTAACTGGAGAATGGGAACTCGCTGATCAGCCTAACGCTGCGGTAATTCGCGCCTTACAATCTGCACCTCAGGTAATTTCTGAACTCTTAGTTAAAAATTTAGTAATGTCAACAGCGATGGCGATTACCCATCGACGAGCTGAAAATATTGAACAAGCAGAAGGTTCCGAGCGCGTAGCTAAGCGAACAGCGCTTTTAATTGCCAAAGTTAATCTTGAAGAAGTACGAATCATTGCATCTCAAATTAAAAATGCCGCACTTACTAGCAATGGTGAGTATGTCGGATTTCTCGAAAAATGGGGCTATGATTCTGAACAAAAACAAGCGATCATCAATGTATTAGACAAGTTTACATTGACTACTTTAAATCTAAACCCGTGAATATTCTCAAGATATCCGAAAGTATTTATGACTTCGACTCAACCAGCGTGGAATGACGGCTGAGCGAAGTCGAAGCCTGCTATAACTTGAAAATCTATCTGTAATATACAAAAACGAAATAGCCTATATCAGAGAATTAATTTTGAATAACCTTGCACTGACTCTCTCTTTGGATTAACCCATGCGTGAACGATAGTCTTGATAACAGAACTCTCGCCATAGAGTAAAAGTTCTATCCTTATTGATGATTCCTATAGAAGGATGTACCACTCCATTAAACATGGTTGATTTGACCATAGTATAGTGCATCATATCTTCAAAGATAATGCGATCACCTATGGATAGATCCTTAGGAAAAGCAAAATCTCCCAAAAAATCACCAGCCAAACAACTCGCACCACCTAGTCGATAACCTTTTTCTCCATCTTCTAACTGACGCTCTCCTCTAACAATCGGTCTATAGGGCATTTCCAGACAATCTGGCATATGTGCCGTAAAGGATACATCTAACATGGCATGGATAATATCTGGGGTAGGAATTAAATCCCTTACTGTACTTAGCAGAAATCCCGTTTGCCATGCGATCGCCGAACCCGGTTCCAAGATCAATTGAATATGAGGATGACGTTGGTTAAACTCCTTAAGAACTTTAATCGCATGGTTGATGTTATATTCCTTACCCGTCACTAAATGACCACCGCCCAAATTTAGCCATTTAATCTTCGGAAGAAACCGACCAAAATAATATTCAATTTTAGAAAGAGTTGTTTCCATAGCATAGGAATCGCTCTCACATAAATTATGGCAGAGAAATCCATCTATCCCATCTGGCAACTTTTCACCTAGGGCTTCAGACATTACTCCGAGTCGAGAAGACGGTTGACAAGGATTGTAAAGCTCAGTTTCAACGGGTGAATATTGGGGGTTAATCCGAATTCCAATCGAAGGATGTGAACTAGAGGTCTCAACAACTGCCCGAAATCGCTCCCATTGACTAAGTGAGTTAAAAGTTAGGTGGGAAGCATAATCTAAAATTGCAGGTAGATCTTCATCTCGATATGCTGGAGAATAAACATAAACTTCCCGTCCAAATTCTTCGGCTGCTAACTGAGCTTCCCAGAGAGAACTGGCTGAAGCTCCTTTGAGGGTGTCCTTAAGCAGAGAAAAGGCATGAAAAAGGGCAAAACCTTTGAGGGCAAGAAGCACTTTAACGGGTGCTTCCGCCTGTAATTTCGCAAATGCATTCATGTTTTTCTCTAGCAAAGATTCTTCTAACACAAAACAAGGAGAAGGAATCTTGCTTAAGATATCGCTATCAACGCCATTGATATGATTCATTGGTATTAATCCGTAAAGGGATGCGCTGCGTTAATTACTTCATGCCATGGAAGCCCAAGATCCCCTAATAAATCCATAAATGGATCGGGATCAAACTGCTCCACATTGAATACACCTGCTTTCTTCCATAAGCCCTTAACTACCATCAATGCTCCAACTACGGCTGGAACACCAGTGGTATAACTAATCGCTTGAGAACCTACTTCTTTATAAGACTCAGCATGATCGCAGTTATTATAAACATAGTAACTACGCTCTTCGTTGTTCTTGATCCCGCGAATGTGACAGCCAATTGAAGTTTGTCCTGTGTAGTTTTCCGCTAAAGATGAAGGTTCAGGAAGTAGGCGTTTCAGAAACTGAAGAGGTATGATTTGAGTGCCTTCATAATCAATGGGATCGATGCGGGTTAGGCCTAGATTTCCTAATACTTGAAGATGATTAATATAGCTTTGAGAAAAGGTCATCCAAAATCTGGCTCGTTTAAGGGTGGGGATATGTTTTACGAGAGATTCTAATTCCTCATGGTAGAGTAGGTAGGACTGGCGATCGCCAATTTCTGGATAAGAAATAGGACGATTAATAGATAATGGTTCTACTTCAATCCACTGACCATTTTCATAATATCGTCCCTTCTGAGTAATTTCACGAATATTGATTTCAGGGTTAAAGTTAGTTGCAAAAGCCTGTCCATGATTCCCCGCATTGCAATCAACTATATCCAAATAATGGATTTCATCAAAATGGTGTTTTTGAGCATAAGCAGTAAATACACCTGTTACACCTGGATCGAAGCCACAGCCAAGAATTGCTGTAATTCCTGCATTTTTAAAGCGATCGTGGTAATTCCATTGCCAACTATATTCAAATTTAGCTTCTTCAGGTGGTTCATAGTTAGCAGTATCAAGGTAATCCACACCAGTCTCAAGACAGGCATCCATCAAATGTAAATCCTGATAGGGTAATGCTACATTAATGAGGATGTCGGGACGGAAATCTTTAATTAGTCCAACTGTCTCAGACACATTATCTGCATCTAATTTGGCTGTTGTAATTTTGGGTGAGCCAATGTTTTCAGCGATCTGATTACATTTTTCAATTGTTCGACTGGCTAGAAGGATGTCAGAAAACTCTTGTTGTGCGGCGCACTTAGAAGCAACAACATTACTGACTCCGCCAGCTCCAACAATCATTACTTTTGCCATTTTTTCTCCCTGATATAATTAACTTCACAGCCTATTATACTAACTCGACTAGACTTTGTTTAGCAAACGAACATATTGCAGCAATTAATCAATTCCCATATTATTGTGTCGCTCGCTACACGAGCGACACAATAATATGGGTTTGTTTTCTAAGTGAGTAAGAGAGCTTCTGCTAGTTCCCTATCCATTTTTTCCGCACTAGCGATCGCGTCAGTCATGATTTGGCGGGGTCTAATGCCATTGTGATAAGCCGCTAGCCAACGCTGGGCTTCATTACCCTGTTCGAGAATTTTTTTCAATGGTGAGAGAAAACACCACACCCCAGAATCCTTAGCCCGCGATCGCAATTCTTCGTAGAGATTGGACACCCAGTCTCTTGCGGTGATTTCTTCCCCTGTTTGCCAATGGGTTAATACTGCATCAAGGCTATTGATAGCTGCGGCGATTTCATTGCGATCGGCAAGTTCGGCAAGTTCACTCGGTGTAAATATACTGGAATTAGGTGAAAGAGGATCGAGGGATGAACCGATCCCAGCTTCAAGAAATTGATTTAGGCGCATTTCTAAAAGTGTGGTAATTGCCAGCAAAGCTACAGGATCGATGACGAGATCGGAAATTCGTAATTCTAGACGATTGAGATTATAGGGGCGATTATCACCATTGGGACGCACTGATGACCAGAGATGACGGACATTTTGCATGTTTCTTAATTGCAATTGCTGTTCTGTCCATTCCACAAAATGATGATGATCTCTAAAAAGAGGAACTTCCTTTGGTGTTTTGGGAAACATTTGCCAACGGGAAGAATGGAAGCCAGTGGCTTTACCATTGAGAAAAGGCGAGGAAGCACTGAGGGCTAGATAAAGGGGTGCTTCGAGACGAATCAGGCGACAGGCAGCAATTAATAGCTCTAAATCAGGAATGCCGACATTAATGTGAATACTAGCGGTGACTACATCCGTACCGTAGGTTTGTTCGATATAGGTGTGGTAGGGATTATTAGGATCAGAACGACAAAAATGATCGGTTCCACCTAGAGCCAGCGTACTCCCGGGCATTAATGTGTAGTCGCCCAGCGATCGCAAGTAGCTGCGTAGTTTTTGGCGTGGTTCCACTAGAGCCATTAGTAATGGCTCATATTTATGAAAAGGTGGAGTGATGTATTCGACATTGCGGCTATCAGGTTCGCGCACAAACCCATGCAGATTTGCCACAATGCGATCGCTAAATCCAATCACATCCCCCGTTGGTGTAGAGGTGTAGATTTCTACTTCAAAGCCTTTGGATAAAAGCACGGGATGTTTCCTTTTGCTATAGACACTATCTATTAGCGTACCCTGCAATGCGATCTCTAACAGCGCTTTAATTTTAATAAACTTTAATTTTAATAAATAAGTGCGGCGCTTCGTGCCGCACTTATTTATTAAACTAACCCAAGTTGCCACCTATAGAATAGAGCAAAAAAAACTGCTACAAGAGTCAAAAGACGAGTAGCAGCAAAAAATGAATGATGAAATTATAGCGATTTATTGGTAGTCCTAAAAAGCAGGTAGTGCTAAAAAAGTAAGGATAGGCGACACGAATTGTTGCCTATCCTTACGCGTATAAATCCTTTCCTTTTTAGGACTACCTTTTAGCGTAATTAGCGTAAGCCCAATTTAATTTATTCCCATTCAATCGTGCCAGGAGGCTTAGAAGTAATATCGAGTACTACGCGATTCACTCCTTTAACCTCGTTAACAATGCGATTGGAAATAGTTTCCAATAGCTCATAGGGAACCCTTGCCCAGTCAGCAGTCATTCCATCTTCACTGCTGACAAGGCGCAAAACCACAGGATGGGAATAGGTTCGCTTATCACCCATAACCCCAACACTACGAACCGTTGGTAATAGCACCGCAAAAGCTTGCCAAAGATTATTGTATTGCCCAGCGCGATTGACTTCCTGACGCACGATTAGATCTGCATCCCGCAAAGTGTTCAAACGTTCGCTAGTAATTTCACCAATAATCCGAATCGCCAATCCAGGACCAGGGAAGGGCTGACGCTTAACGATTTCTTCAGGCAGACCGAGGGCAGTACCAACCTTACGCACTTCATCTTTAAAGAGTTTACGAAGTGGCTCTACGAGGGTGAAGCGTAGATCTTCAGGTAATCCGCCAACGTTGTGATGACTCTTGATCTTGACAGCAACACGCTTACCAGTAGAAGGATCAACGTTAGTATCTGCGGACTCAATCACATCGGGATAGAGAGTCCCTTGTGCAAGAAAATCAAAAGGTCCTAAACGCTTTGATTCTGATTCAAATACATTGATAAACTCACCACCGATAATTTTGCGCTTCTGTTCAGGATCGGTGACTCCTTTTACCTTCTCAAGGAATCTTTCGCGAGCATTGACATATTCAACATGAATATGGAACTGTTCTTCAAAGAGTTTGACAAGTCGTTCTGGTTCTAGCTTCCGCATAAAACCTTGATCAATAAACATACAGGTGAGTTGATCACCGATCGCTTTATGTAGTAAAAAGGCGAGAGTGGAAGAATCCACACCACCTGATAGAGCCAGTAATACACGCTTATCACCTACTTGAGCGCGAATTTCGCGGATTGCTCTTTCGATAAAAGCATCCGTCGTCCAGCTTGGTTCCGCATGGCAAATGTGATAAACAAAATTACGAATCATTGCCATGCCACCTGCGGAATGCACAACCTCAGGATGGAATTGCACACCATATAGCTTTTTGTTATGATCAGCGACCGCTGCACAGGGAGTATTTGTAGTGTGGGCTAAAATTTCAAATCCTTTGGGCAGATCTACTACCGAGTCGCCATGACTCATCCACATAGTGATCCCCGTATCGACATTAGTTAGCAAATCTGTGGGATCATCAATTTGTAATTCTGCTTTGCCATATTCCCCGCGATCGGCCCGCTCGACATTACCCCCGAGTTGCTTTGCCATTAGCTGCATTCCATAGCAAACTCCCAGAATAGGAATGCCCAAATCAAAAATTTTAGGATCGCATTGGGGCGCACCTTCGTCATAAACGGAATTGGGACCACCTGATAAGATGATACCTTTGAGATTTAATTTCAGCAGATTTTCGGCTGGCGTGTGATAGGGTAAAACCTCAGAATAAACCTGTGTCTCACGGATACGTCGAGCAATTAACTCCGAGTATTGAGAACCAAAATCGAGAATAGCAATCATTGAACGAATATTGTCTGTGGTACTATCAGAACTTGTGCTGGCTGAATCTATACTAGATGAAAGCGCACCTTCAAGATTTAGTACGGCATTCGATGATGTTGGAGGGGAAGAAACCACAGTAGATACCTCTATCTTAATGAGATAGCATTTAATTGAGATAGTCGGGCTTTTGATAAGCCGATCGCCGCGAAAAAAGTAGCTATTCCTACAATGCTAGCAAAATGGTACGTGTTTATGCATAAAAAAGTTATGATAGCGATCGCATTGTTACCAGTTTTGGGATTGCCAATTTTTGCGTTTACTGATGGAAATTTCAACTCAAAGCCCTCGAAAGTCTCTAAACAAGCTGTAAATTCATCAAATATAATTGCTAATTTGCTAAATCCTGTCGCGGAGGCGGTGCTGTTGGGTGATGGCAAGAATTATTTTGTGAATTTACCAACTTTTTTAGAGGCTGAGTCAACGGTAAATTCTGTCTATGCAAGGAGTGCTACCTATTATTTCGTGATCGCTTTACCCAAAAACATGGGCGCAAACTTGCAAAGTCTGGAGATACTGCAAACAGAAGGTTTTGATGCGATTGACTTTAATCTAAATGAGACAATTGCTTACTTTCAGACAGAATCAGGCGATCGCGTAGCAATTTCTGGCAAAGCTGAGCTTATCCAAAATCCAGAGCAACCGCGAAAGAAAATCGTATTTACTTTTGATCCCCCGATTCCTGCGAATAGTGAGCTTACCCGCAAATTGATCCTTGGGCTAAAACCATTTCGCAATCCTCGCTATGATGGGGTGTATTTATTTAGCGTATCGGCATTTCCTGATGGCGATCGCCCGAACAAACAATTTCTCGGTTATGGCAGGTTAAACTTCTACGATTTACATCGATAAATTTTAGAGAGCATTGCACCTCAACCTGAACCAATGAATTTTTTAAAAATTCATTAAAACCCAGATAAATTTCCAAAAAACTTGCAAAGTAAGTTTTTTGGAAATTTATCTGGGTTTTAAGAAAGCGAAAAGCGCTCTATGGGAGAAATATTTTCAATTAAACCCAAGAAAAGCCTTAATGACCGATAGCAATGATAGTTTAATCGTCAGAAATTGAGAAGACTGCTGCTTAACTATTGGCTATGCCTATCTTTAAGAGTAAGGACAGGGGAGATCGCCGCGCCCCCCTATCCTTATTTTTTAATCTTTAAGAAACCTTCTCCTGCAAGTCTTACAGTTTCTTGAACTTGTATTAATGGAAGATGATGCGATCGCGCCAATTTCGCGCAGTCTTCATACTCTGGTTGAATCGTAAGAAAGCCATTCCGCCATGCAATCTTGACTCGCGCCTTACCATATTCCGTTTCCACTTCATAAATCTCACGATGGAGAATTTTACGTTCTTGAAAGCGATACCTAATACCGAGAGTAGTAGTTTCCCGAAAGAGAATCTCTTCGCAAATAGCTTGACGATCGCAGGAACAAATCACAGTAATTAATGTACCAGTGCGTGATTTTTTCATGCCGATCGCTTGAGTATAAACATCTAAAGCGCCATTTTGGAGCAATTGCTCCATAGTGTAAGCGATCGCTTGGGCGGTCATGTCATCAACTTGGGTTTCGAGAATAGTGATCATTTCGGCAATTAGAAGATTCTCGTTCCCAAGGGAAGAAAAATTTTCTGGTTTTAGTCTTTTTTTTTCTTGCTTTTTCCAATCCATAGCCGCAATGCATTGGGAATTTCTAGATCTTGATTGCCAGCCCCTAGCCCTACTTTTTTGATTTTCATTAAGGGAACTTCGCCAAATTTATCGCTAAGGGCTACCGCGATCGCTGCACCTGTAGGAGTGACTAATTCCTTGCAAATGCCATTATCAAACGTCGTTACTCCATGTATTTCCCAAAGTTTTAAAGTCGCGGGTGCGGGTACAGGCATTTTGCCATGATCACAATTTACATAGCCGCCGCCCGCAGGCAAAGCCGAACAATAGATTTTTTCCACTTCTAGCCAAGCCAATCCTGCACAGGTACAAACAATATCCACGATCGCATCGATCGCACCGACCTCATGAAAATGTACTTCCTCTGGCGCGATTCCATGTACTGCTCCTTCGGCGATCGCTAGTTCCCGAAATACAGCTAAACTCCATTTTTCAACCTGTTTCGGTAAATTTGCATTATGGATAATCTTCGCAATGTCAGGCAAGTGACGGTGAGCTTGATGGGAATGACTATGAGATGAGCCAGAAGATTTGGGAAGATGATCCTCATGGATATCATGGGAATTGTTATGATGAGAATCTTCTCCATGACTGTGGGAATCAGTATGACTATGGGAAGGACGGGAATCTTGAGCAGCAACTGTGGGAGGCTCGTTGCCTGCATGGTTTATTAATTCGACATGCAGCTTAGTGGCTTTAATTCCACTCCGATCAACCAATTCTGTCCATAATTTAACTTCGCGATCAAGTCCCAATTTATGAACAATATCTTGCAAATATTCTAAAGGTACACCTGCACTCACCAGCGCACCTAGACACATATCACCCGCAATTCCTGTCGGACAATCTAAATATGCAATGATTCCCATGTCCAATCCTTACAGAAATTATAAAACTATTCCTATCCGCATCCTATCATTATAACGATTTTCATTTTGCCGTAGACAAAATGAAAATCGCTATAATGATAGGATTGATTGTTGGTTTTCAAATGAGTACGCATTCATTTGAAAACCGCTATAGATATAGCAACCTTAAGTTATTTGTGGCTTCGGCTTCGCTCAGCCAGCTTGAACTGGTGGCTGAGCGAAGCCTGTATCAACTCATTTTGGATTGCTATAGCTAGGACATAAAACCAAAATAAAGGTTAGGGCGCTTCACGCCGCCGACTTTTATTCGAATAAACTACAGAGCAAAGCCAATAATTCCTTGTAGATTCGCACCTTCCCAATTTGTATATTCTACAATTGCCTCTGTTAGATTGGCACTAGCCAAATTAGCATTTTGTAAATTAGCTCCCATAAGATTTGCTCCACTCAAATCAGAAACACCTAAATAGGCATTTTGAAGCTGCGCGATCGCAAAATTTGCTTGCTTGAGAATCGCCATACTTAAATCAACGTTCTGTAACTCCGCATGATGAAACTTAGTTCCTACGCAGGTTGCCTGTGTCAAAATCGCTTTGTACAAATAGGCTCCACTGAGATCAGCATAACTGAGATTAGCTTTAGTTAAATTAGCCATACTCAAAAAAGCTTCGCCCAAAAAAGTATTACATAGCTCCGCGCCGACTAGTTGCGCTCCACTCAAAATTGCACCTCCCAAATTTGCTTTATTAAGAATTGCTCTATTGAGGATTGCTTCGCTAAAGTTTGCCATCATACATCCAGTCGCACCGAGATCAGCAAAATCCAGCAATGCTCCGCATAGATTGGCTTTTGTGAGTAATGCCCCCCGAAGCTTGGCGCGACTCATCTTGGCATAGCTTAAATTTGCATAGCTTAAATTTGCATTGCTTAAATTTGCCCCACTCAAATCAGTGTTTTGTAAATTTGCGCCATTGAGATGTGCTCCACTAAGATTGATTTTTCTTAAGCTCTTGCCACTCAGGTTAACACCACGTAGATCTGCATTACTGAGATTAGCTAAGTTAAGATTAATGCCGCGAAGTTCCAGCGATCGCCAGTCTGTACCAGTTAAATTTACATCTTGCAGGTTTGCTTGGTTAAAATTGGTTTGATTGAGGATCGCTCTGCTTAAATTAGCTTTTTTTAAGTTAGCATTGCTTAAATTAGCATTGCTTAAATTTGCCCCACTCAAATCAGTGTTTTGTAAATTTGCGCTACTGAGATGCGCTCCACTAAGATTGATTTTTCTTAAACTCTTGCCACTCAAATTAACACCACGCAGATCTGCATTACTGAGATTAGCTAAGCTAAGATTAATGCCACGAAGTTCCAGCGATCGCCAATCTGTACCAGTTAAATTTACATCTTGCAGGTTTGCTTGGCTAAAATTGGTTTGATTGAGGATCGCTCTGCTTAAATTGGCTCCTTTTAAATTAGCATCAGGAAAGACTGCACCACTTAAATTTGCTTCTTCTAGGTTTGCTCTACTCAAGTCTGTCCTACTAAAGTTCGCTTTTTGCAAATTTACTTGAGCTAAATTTACCCCACTTAAATTCAGTCCAGACAAATCTACTTTTTGGAAATCGATCTCTGCGGGTTGAGTTTTTTCGCGCCAAACATTCCAATGCTCAGCACCATCTTTAATATGTTGAACAATCTTTAGATCAGCCAAGATGATAGTTACTCAAATTTATGCTTAGTTATCATTCTAATCTAAGACGACTAGGAAAGGAATCTAGATAGGTTGAATGACTATAGCAATGCAAGTAATGCTTTGGCGTTGCGATGCCAGCGATCGCGTTTAATCCTCCTCAAAGCTGAGCCTGTAAAATGTTGATCCCAATTTTCTTCGGTCATATTTGCTAAATCCTCTAGGGCTGGATCAATATTATAGGGAAAAGGTTGAAAATCAGATTCTAGACTCTCTTGGGAAAAACGCTGATTCCACGGACAGACATCTTGGCAAATGTCACAACCTGCCACCCAATTATCTAAATTTGCGGCGATCGCTTTAGGAATTTGTTCAGCTTTATTTTCAATAGTATGAAATGCAATACACCGATTGGCATCTACTACAAAAGGTTGGGCAATCGCGTTAGTTGGACATGCATCAATGCAACGAGTGCAAGTACCGCAATGCTCTGTATGGGGGACATCGGGTTCTAGGTCTAGATTAGTTAGCACTTCTCCTAAAAATAGCCATGAGCCATAATCGCGTGTAATCACATTGCTATGCTTGCCAATCCAACCGATTCCTGCCCTCTGAGCAAAGGCTTTCTCCGCGATCGGCCCAGTATCGACATAGTAACGAGTCTGAATTTTTGTAACCTGATACTCACTTAATGACTCTAGCCAAGTGGATAAAGCCTTTAATTTTTTGGTCAAAACCTTATGATAGTCTCGTCCCCAGCCATAGCGAGAGATTTTACCCACAGTGCGATCGCGAGAATGTTGATGTGGAGTGTAGTAATTTAAAGCCACACAAATCACAGATTTAACTCCCGCCATTACCTCCGTGATATCTTGACGTTTGGGATTGGACATCCAGTCCATATCAGCTTGATAGCCAAGGGATAGCCATTCTTGTAAACGTTCCGCTTCAATCCCGGACTCAGCCTTAGCAATTCCTACTTTCGTAAATCCCAAAGCCAAGGCTTTTTGGGCGATCGCTTGTTTAAGTTCTTGTTTAGATAGTTGATTTTCTTCCATACCTCAGCCTTAGGAAATATGCTGTATTTCCTAACTGCTAACCTCCACCTAACCAGCCAAAAAAACCACCTTTTTTCTCATTTCTCGGTTCAGATTGTAATTTCTCACCATTAGATGAGGTACCGCCAACTTGGCTAATATATTGTAATGCTAAGGGTTCTTCGGGATTTAATTTTAGAGATTGCTGAAAACTAACTTTTGCCATGCCGACTAGCTTTTGATTCATATAAACAAAACCCAATAAAGCATGACATTTACTATTGTTACAATCTATTTGAATTCCTATCCGTAACTCTTTTAAAGCAGAAGTCCATAGCTTTTGGCTGATATAAGTTTCGGCTTGATTGATATATTGATTGATTGAGCCAGTCCTAGCGTTGTTAACATTACTACTAGACTGACTAGAATTAGATTTACTGGTATTTTGGCTTGAGCTATTTGAAGTATTACGCGATGAAAATTGCAAATCACTTTGCATTTGATAACTACTGTTTGAATTATTTTGATAGGCTGAATTTACTTTATTAGTATTACTAGCGAAAATGTCAGGAGAATCTTTAGATGAAACTACACCAGAATTTGTAGAGGTTTCTGGTAAATGTTTATAACCTTCTTGAATCAGTATATGAACTAAGTTTAGTTCGCTTAATAGACCTATATTGTCTAAAACTTTATTGAGATCTTGATACTGTAATTGAGCAATTGTCTGAATTACTTTCTCATAGTTGATCTCTTTAGAAGAGTCTAAATATTTTTTAGCAATTTCTGATTGTGGGACAAATGTTTGATTGCGCTTCATTAAGCGTTTGCCCAATAGTTTCAAGATAGCTGAATATTCGGTACGTTCGCGTTCTTGCGAAAGTACATCATAAGCGGGGTTAACTAACTTCGAGAGATAACAGGTAGCTATTTGTTTTTCATCAGATGTGCGTCCATAAATATCTGGATGTAAGCATTTAGCAATCGTGAGATATCGCTTACGCACATGACTAGCTTCGGCAGTTAATGGTAAACCCAATACAGCATAGTAGTCATTAAAGTCATATTGACCAATGCCCCGTTCTATCCGAAATGTTCTTGGGATTTCCACTGTTTATCCTCAATGATGCCAGCCTTAATGTGGATTTTAAAATTCTAAAGTAAATAGGTCATCACAGCTTACCCACTATTATTAAAACTATGGTCGTATTAGCGACAGGTTTCCCATATATAAAACTGAAAATTTACATATCATCTTATATCTATTTTCTATATTTTGGAGTTGTGAGTGGTCTTGTTAACAATTGTTACGGACTAGCTAAAACTTGTTTTGCAGTTTGAATTTGGTCGTTACTAAAGCCTGCTTCATTAAGAAAATTTAAGAAATCAGGGTTTCGATATCGAGCATCAACACCGATCGCATCGCGAAATATTTTTTTTGCGCCTACCCGATCTCCTGATGTCCATTGAGTGATCGCAAGAGCAACAAAGGGATGAGGATTGTTTGGTTCAAGTTCGATCGCTTTTTGGGCATAGGCGATCGCCAAATCATATTGTTTGAGTCGTTGATAGGCAAGGCTGAGATTATAGTGAGCAATCTCATTGTCGGTTTTGAGCATGGCTGCCCAACTGTGCAAAATTACTGACTGCGGCAGATCCCCACGCACAAGATAGACAATACCAATCGCATTAAAGGCTTGTAAAGATGTTGGCGAACGATAAATTGCTTCCCAAAGTGATGTGGCGGCAGCATTATCTTTTTTTGCAAGATGTTGTGTCCATCCGAGAATAATTCTGCCATCAATATTTTTGGGATCGAGGCTAACTGATTGCTGCAAAGCGGCGATCGCTTCATCAAAACGTTCTTGCTTACGGTAGGAAAGTCCTAATTGGCGGTATTCATCGGCAGCACGTTGATCAACTGGATTTGATTGTTTAGTTTGTGATGCGTTGCTTGAATTTGCCTTAGGGTTAACGGCGATCGCAGATGATATTGAGATCACACTAGAGATGAGTGTCAGCAAATTTAACAAGTTAAAAATCTTAGGCAATCTTTTCAAAGCAAGTTATATCTCTAAAAATAAACAAGGTTCGCTATGCGAACCTTGTTTATTTTAAAACCTAAAACAAAGATTGAGCGTAAATAGCTCAGACTCTCTTTTACTTGCTGGCAGTAATTTGCCGATATGCTCTAGTAACAAGTTTGTCATTTACGAAGGTGGCATTCATGCTCAAGTCATTATTTGACCAGCTAATGACCACTGCGCGATCGCCAAACTTACGATCTATTCCTAAGGGCTTGCCTTCACCACCTAAGATGCTAGATACTTGGTTATAGGGCATTCCCTTATCTAGACAGACATAATTTTTAAGAGTTACCCCAGGATTACCGCAACGGTACCGAACATTGGTGATGTTGTTGTCGTAATGTCGTTGGGGCATTCGGGCAAGATTAATTGTAGGACCTGATAATGCTTCAGTGAGCCAATATAGGCAAATAAGTAATACGCCAAAAACTACTATATCTTCAATCACAGCCCGAACTAAATTTCGTTGATGACGACGTTTAATTTGCGCTGCTTTTTCCTTAGTCCAAGTTTCCCAAGGAAATGTATCAACCCATTGAATAGTGTCATTAAATTTAGCGATCGCGCTGATACGGATAGCGTCTAATACACCTTTAGGATCGCGAATAGTGATACGGCTGTTGGTTCGCGCTGCGGCGATCGTCCTCGGATCAAATAACCATCCCCGTAAACGGCGTACTAAATTATTAAATCTAAACTTACCGTGAGCAAGGAGATTACCTTGAGCATTCCGCGAAAGGGATTCATTAGTCGCATTTTGACTAAGAGCGCTGCTAGGCAACGCTGGAGGAGCCGCAATAAAAAGAATATCTTTTCCTTGCGCCAAAACTGGTACATCTTCCCCGATGATGTAAAACTCCCATTCAACACGTCGCACGCCAACTAATTGCAGACGATTGAAATATCGATCAATGCTTTGTGTAAATTCGTTAAGGCGATCGCGATTGGAATTAGCCGCGATTAGCGTAAAAGCAATGGATAGAACCTGCTGCTCAAACTTAAATTCGGTTTGCTCAACGGCCACTAGATCCATATAATCGGAAGCAAGACTGGTCAGAACATGCTGTAATTTCCGCCAAGCTTGTCTATCTTCAAGATTTAATCGCACTGCTTTCATGATTTGTCCTCATCTTAGACCCTAACTTGGTCTCAGTCTCTAGCAACTGTTTTGAGTATTATAGTTGCTCTGTTTGTAACAAGCACGATGCTACCCAAATCACCAAAGTTTTTTAACAGTCTTAAAAAATATCATCTCAAAGCCCAAATAAAGGCGGCACTTTGAGCCGCCTTTATTTGGGCTTTGACACCTTCACTCACAAAAACTTGTAATCATCCGATTAGCTTGCGAGCCATAGCCACCCCCAAAAAGATTGAAATGATTAAGAACGTGATAGAGATTGTAAAGAGATCTTCGGTTTTGATAGCCTGCATCAAGGGGATAAGCAGTTTTATAAGCGTGATAAAACTGGCCTGGAAATCCGCCAAATAATTCGGTCATCGCCAGATCAACCTCGCGATCACCAAAGTATAGAGCAGGATCAAAAATTACAGGTTCACCATTTATAAAAGCAGCATTACCACTCCAAAGATCGCCATGTAGCATTGCAGGAATTGGTTGATAATCATGAAAAAAACTGGGGATTAATTTATAAATCTTCTCCTCGGAAATATCACATCGCCAACCTTGACGCTTTGCTAAACGAATCTGAAAGGCTAAACGATATTCAATCCAGAAATCAACCCAATTATTTGTCCAATGATTAATCTGGGGTGTTGTGCCAATCGTATTGTCTCGCTCCCACCCAAAGCCGCCATCACTAGTAATGCGATGCATTGCTGCCAGATTTCTCCCCATCGTATCCCAGTCTTGCCGACCGCCTAATTCGAGATTTTCCATCACCAAATAAGCCATATCCCCAGCAATCCCCCAACAGATTGGCTTTGGTACGCGAATTGTGTTGGTCTCATCCATTTGAGTTAGAGCGATCGCTTCCGCAACAAACATATCTAAGCGATGAGAATCATTAAGCTTTACAAAAAAGTCTCGATATCCGTCAGATAGCTTTGTAGTCTGGTTGATACATCCTCCAGACCTTGCTTGGCGGAGATCGCTAGTAAATTTTTCTCCTGTTGCTTGCGAAATGGCGATCGCGATTTCATCCCACATAAGTTTTGCCCAAATACATAGTAAAACCCTAAAAATATGGCGCACGTTGCGCGTGCGCCACATCTTTACAGAACTCAATCTCAAATTAATGAGAATGCCACCCTACGGAGTGCATTCTCATAGCGTTAACATAAGCTCTCAATAAAACGTAACCCAAAAATCTAGAGACGATTCGTATACTGTGAACTAACACAATAAATTTTTTATAAATAAAGCTTTAAGAACTATTTTAATTGGTGAAAATGATGAATGACATTGGTAAGTATCGCTTTGTTTGTAACCTCACCCTTAGTGATATTTTGGGTCAGGTAATCGTTTGGTTAGGGGTTATTTTCGCAGCGCTTGCCTCGGCGCTCTCACTGATGAGTAAACCAATTTATTCCTTTGGAGCAGTTGGTTTAATTGTGGTGACATCATTACCTTTTTTACTGTTTACCTTCGTCACAACTTTATTCAATCACATCGACATCGTCCCATTAATAGAGGAAGAAATTAACCGCAATAATTCTAAAATATCAGGCGTACGCAAAACTGCGACCAAGGCTTCTGGCTAGGATGAGATATAGACATAACTCATCACTACAATTTCAGAGAATTTTTTGTAAGCACTGCTTTGCATTACTTACAAAAAATTCTCTGGATTCATTCTAGTATGGACATTATGGGCATTGTTTGATAAACCATTACCTAAAGAATTTTTTAGAAATAGGGTTGAATCCACTGTGCGCCAACTTAATTTTGTTGTTTTTTTTATCGTTGCTCTCGCCTTAGTACTGTTTGCCTTAGAAAACACTGCTTCCGCCCCTATCCAGATTATTCCTCAACTCAAAGTCGCTGCCCCAATTTCAGTCGAGCTTATTTTGGCTATGGGTTTAGGCGCAGTCTTAGCTTGGTTTTTTAGTGTATGGTCAGGTTTACAAAAATCTATCGAAATGCGTAACAAAAATGTACAGATTCAGAATTTACAGGAAACTGTCCAAAATTTAAGCGTAGAAATCGAAGAGCGCAAACGCTTGGTTTCTGCATCGGCAATCGATGTCGAAATTGATGAAGATAAATCTAAAAACTAAAAAAAAGGACGCTTTGCGTCCTTTTTTTTAGTTTTTAGATTTATATCCCAACAATCAGTGATATTTTTAAATATCCGCTTTTCGCAAGCTCTATGACTCTATCGATCGCTGAATCAGTTACTAAAGATGCCATTGCTCTATTGATTGACCTTACAGAACGAGGGGAAATCAATCCTTGGGATGTGCAGGTAATTGATGTGGTTGATCGCTTTTTATCTCGGTTAATTGTGAGCGATCGACGTGACTTGTACGATTCGGGTCAAGCGATGCTCTATGCGGCGATGTTGGTACTTCTTAAGGCAAATTCCTTGTCGGATAGCCAAAGTGCCTATGACCAAACTGAAGAAAGTACCGATGATCTAGAAATAGAGTCAGATGACATAGCAACATCCTCACGATTGCCTACGGATTTTGATAAGCGGCTGCGGCGTTTACCTGTAGCCTTACCACCCAAGGCGCGACGCATTACTCTTGAAGAGCTAATTGCTCAGATTGAAGCGATCGCTGAAATTGTAGATCGTAAAACCAGTAAACCCACCAAACGCCCAAGCCAAAGTAAAATGGCACGAAAAGCGGCGATGAAAGCGATCACTCAACTCGCCCACAAGGAAAATCTCTCAGAGATGGTCGAAGAAATTGAGCGTTATTTTATACTCCATCCCGATGAAGAGATTGAGATAACTGATCTCGCTGAAGTATTTAATGACCGTGTGGGCGTATTTTGGGGATTATTGCTAATGTCTTCCCAGTCCAAGGTGGAATTATTCCAAACAGAATTTTATGGCAAAATCCAAATAGTCCCCACCATCACATCCCCATCTCTTAAGGAAATCCCATTTGTCAATAGTGCGGCTAATTCCACAGTAGAATCTACTCAGTTGCAATTGACATTCTCTAAATTAAAAGAAGTTTCGTGAAATATTTAAGCCTGTCTGACTATCAACATTCTCGATTTTTAGTTTCAATCGTCCCGTACAAGCTCATCACCGGTACGGTTGCTAGTTTAGGGGTGATCGCTATTTGTTTAACTAGCTATGCCAACTTGTCTTTGGCACAAGTTCGTAACTCCGTGTATAAACCAACAGCAATATCTAGCGGATCTGATGTTAACGATATCCTCACCGATAAGGATATTCCCACAGGTCAAAAAGGCTTTGCCCGTGACTATATCCTTGAAGCTCAGAAAGATGAGCGATTAGAAATAACTGTAAGTTCGGGAGGTTTTGATACGGTGTTAAGTTTGCTAGATGCAAAAGGAGATGTGATTGCAGAAAATGATGACGCTGCTAGTGACACCACCAATTCTTTGATCTTTTTTAAGGTGCGTCAATCAGGAACCTATACTGTAAGAGTTTCTTCCTTTGGTGGCAGTAGTGGTGGCAAATATACCCTTAACGTTACTAAACTGCGTGTTGTAAATTAAATGATCTCACTAGACAAGTTAAAGCATGGCTAGCGTATTTGAGTCTTTTTTATGGTCTTTAAGGCATTTTTGCGGAAGTCCTATTAGTATTACACTTGATAAAGACAGTTTTGGGTAAGGCATTGTCACTTAAAGGCAAAAGTATCGCAATTACAGGTGCTTCAGGCACAATGGGTAGAGCTCTGGTGGCTGAGCTGTGTAAACGCGAGGCTCAGTTAATAGCATTAACAAGCTCACCTGATGTCAGCTTTGGGGCTGACCAAAAAGTTGAAGTGGTGACATGGCAGATTGGAAACGAAAGAGAACTGCGTGATCGCTTAAAAAATGTAGATATTCTAATTCTCAATCATGGCGTAAATGTATTGGGGGCTAGGAACTCGGAATCTATTTATCAATCTTACGAGGTTAATACTTTTTCCGTTTTTCGTTGGATTGATGTTTTTTTAGAAATAGTTGCCGAATCTAAAGATGCAGCCAACAAAGAAATTTGGGTTAATACTTCTGAAGCTGAAGTCAATCCCGCATTGAGTCCATTATACGAACTCTCAAAACGGGCGATCGGCGATTTGGTAACATTGCGCCGCCTTGATTGCTCTTGCACAATTCGTAAATTGGTATTGGGACCGTTTAAAAGCGAGCTTAATCCCTATGGGGTGATGTCTGGTAGTTTTGTAGCTTGGGTGATCGCTTTTTTAGCTGAATTAGGGCTTCACGATATTATCGTCACTATTAATCCGATTACCTTTATTGTCTATCCTGTCAAAGAATTTTGGCGTTCGCTTTATTTTCGATTATTCTCTCGCCGTAACCCTTAGAATTGATTATATGAATCCCCTATTGCAAACTGAAATTTGTCACTTTATTCGTGAGATTGGTCAAAAAGCGATTCATCTAAGAAAAGCAGGTTTTCAAGTCGATGAGAAGGGCTTTGATGATTATGTAACCAATGTCGATCGCGAACTTGATCACCTACTTAGCCAAAAATTTCAAGTGTGGTTCCCCGATGATGTGGTGATTAGTGAAGAAAACCCGCGATCGCAGGAACTATGGCAAAAGTATACTGAAACTAATCAAAAGTATTGGTTTATCGATCCCATTGATGGCACTGCTGACTTTATTAATGGGCGAGAATTCTATTCGGTAATGGTCGGTATGTTGCAAGCATGTCAGCCAATATTGGGCTGGATCTATGCACCGCAAAGTGATCTCTTGTATTTTGGTGGTACTGCCATTAATGGTCTATTCACTATTACGAATGGTAATGTTCCTGAAATTCTCCATTCCTTCCCGCCCATAGGAGCAAGCTGTGATCGCGTGATTGTCAGTAAAAAAGATGATCTTGCCTATGGAGATGCGATTCGAGCCGCCGTTCCCAATGCGGAGTTCTATACCCTTGGTAGTTTTGGCTTGAAGGTAATGGAAGTCGTCCAAGGTCGAGCAAGTGCCTATATCTATCTCAATCGGCGAGTTAAGCTCTGGGATACAGTGGGACCTTTAGCGATCGCCAAAGCCGCAGGGCTAGTTTGTTGCGATCTGTCAGGTCGAGAAATTGGATTTGGGTATGATGATATTCATCCTGAGAAGCTGACTCACAATCAGCTAATCGTGATTGGTTGGTCAAAATTTATCGAACAATATCTTGCAGCGATCGCCAAAGAACTTTATACCAAGACAAAAATCAATAAGTGAGTGGCGGCGCCACCACTCACTTATTTTATCCTTCCTAGCTAACTCTTGCGTTACTACACACAAAAACAGAAGGAGTATATTTACTCCTTCTGTTTTTGTGTAAAAGCTTGCTAGGCAAGACTTTTAACCTTAGTAACAAGAAAAAATTAAAGCAAGCCAGTATTTGTATTTGCTTTACCTGTAGCTAGCTCAACTTTAATAATCTTGCCACCCGCCTTCATAATGCGTTGCTGCTCAGCAAACCAGTTGTCATAGGACACTAGTTTGGTGAAATAGGTATTTTGCAATTCTCGTTGTGTACGGATACGAGTTTGGCTAGGTACAACAGCAGTGATTTTAAAACTCCGCGCCATAGCGGTAATCTCCTTCAGAGCCAATGATATTAAAAATAAAGTTGTTTGTCATAAGCGTTAGCGGCGAGACAGGAAGCTAAAGCTACCTATCGCCGCCGCCTTGTACATATTAATTAAATTAATTAGAAATTAAATTAAAAAATAAATTGCAACAAACGCTATATCAGCAATTAGCTTAAGCCAGAGCTGATGTAGTCAAGGTAAATACCCAATTCCTTACCAGCATCAGAACCAACGATACTAGCAGCAACTTCCTTGATCGCTTGAATTGCTTGAATTGTAGAAACTACAGGTACTCCAAGAGAGCTATAGGTTTCTTTCAAGCCGTTGAGTACGCGCTCATCAAGAATAGATGCGTCACCAGCTAGCATTGCATAAGTTGCATAGCGGAGGTAGTAGTCGAGGTCGCGGATGCAAGCTGCATAACGACGGGTGGTGTACATGTTGCCACCGGGACGGGTAACATCAGAGTACAACAAAGACTTAGCAACAGCTTCCTTAACGATGGTTGCAGAGTTAGCGGCGATCGCTTGAGATGCACGAACGCGAAGTTCACCAGTTGCGAAGTAGTTCTTTAGCTTTTCTAGAGAAGCTGCATCAAGGTACTTACCTTGAACGTCGGCAGAATTGATAACCGAGGTAATTGCGTCTTGTGCCATTTTTATATATTTTTTTAGGTTTGCAATTAATTTTTGAATTTAGAAATTAAGAAGTTTGAGTTGTCCCAAAACAGGCTATAAGTCATTTTTATAGAATAAGTTTTAAAACAAATCAAGAATCGTCTTACTGCAATGCACCGATTACATAATCGAAGTAGTAGCCAGCCTCTGCTGCATCTTCACCAGACAATAAAGATGATGCTGCACTTTTCAGACCACGAACACCTTCAGAAACAGCACCGATAGGAGTACCGAGAGATCCGTACATTTCCTTAACGCCAACTAGACCAATTTCTTCGATTGGGGTTACATCACCAGATACAACTCCGTAGGTTACTAGGCGGAGGTAGTAGTCAAGGTCACGCAAGCAAGTTGCGGTTAGCTGTTCACCATATGCATTTCCACCAGGAGAAACAACATCAGGACGCTTTTGAAAAAGTTGATCGCCAGCTTGCTTAACAATGCGCTCGCGGGATTCGGTCAAAGTTTGGGCAATGCGAAGACGACGCTCACCAGAGGTTACAAAGCTCTTAATACGATCTAGTTCACCAGGGCTGAGGTAACGTGCTTCAGCATCTGCATTCACGATGGACTTCGTGACTACGCTCATTTAATTTTTTCTCCAATCAAAAATGTGAATAAAAACGATTGATGTGATGCCGTACCATGCAGATTGCCTTTTACTTTAGAAAAATCCTAGGGAAATTACTAAAGGTGTTAGAGGGGTTTCTGACATGGAGGGTTTCTTTGTCAAAGCAATGATTACCAGAACATTTTGAAGCATTGCGATGTCCACAAGCTTTTCTTCATAACACTTCTTAACATTTGATATGTTAGCACTAGTGTTGAAAAACATGATCAATTAGCCTAAAAGTATTGCTGTAGCTAGCGTTATGCCCCCTCCAAAGATCATTAATCCTGCGGGCATAAATTTTTTGGTTTTGATTAAACGCACTATAAAAACAATCACTAGGAGAGATGCGATCGCGATGCCAGCAATTTTTCCCCACTCTTGACGCTGAGTAACGGCGATTCCTGATACTAGTAGTCCCACGCCGCTAATACTACCTGAGATGAGCGATACTTTGCTTCGGCTCTTGATAAAACCGATGAGACCACCAGCGATCGCAACGACTCCATAGACAAGCAGGACAATTGCACTAGGGGAAAGGTTCATAGATGTAAAAAACAAAAAACTAATTAGGGCAGTGCTTTGCACTGCCCTAATTTAGAGTAATACAAACTAGCTTGCAGCAAAATAAAGAACCGATTTTTT
>CALRWX020000033.1:0-37364 GCA_943371975.1 Pseudanabaena sp. UWO311
TGTTCGTCCATTTCGCGGTATCCATAAAAAGTATTTGTATCTCTATGTAGCCATGTTCGAGTGGTCTTACAATTTGCGTTGGATTGATTTTGATTTCCTCCGCCGTCTTCTTTTCCCTCCTTTCACCTATTTACCCACATGAGCGAATACTTAATGTTCTTAATGAATTCTGTTGTGTGTAACAAACCAAATTCCCATACTTTCCCATTGGATACTATTCCAAACAAGCGACTATTTTGATCGCCATTTATTTTCTGCGCCGCAATTAACTCCGCTAAACACTGTCCCCAACCTTCCTCAAAGTTATCTTTTTTAGCTTCTACTATAATTAGATAAGGTTTATCTAAAATAATTTTCCCCCTTTCAGAGCGTTGAGCGACCATATAATCAGGAATACCTGATAAATTCTCATCATAATTTAAGGGTTGATGGCTCCAAAGCAATAACTTGTCAGCGTATTTTCGCCATATTTCTACAAGGACAGGATGAATGATACTTTCACAAATAGCGTATTCTGAATTAAAAACCACTCCTTCTTGCAATATAAAATCTAATCTGTTTTGAAAGTAAGGGTCAATCTCAATTGGGATTTGTTCAATGAAATTTCTCTCTGTGTAAGTGAGTGGAAATTCTTGCAAAACATCAACAATACTTTTATATTTATTAAAAGACATAATTTTTTTGCTTTTTATTGAACAATTAACTATATGATGCTGGGCTTTCCCCACTTGTCATGTTACACTAATATTCCTTCAAATCCGCCACCAACAAGGATAAAACACCATTGTGAGGCTTTGCCTTACGACTCTTACGTTAAAATATTGATTAAATCTAAGGATGTAAAGCAATGGTTACAACTTTTGAGACAAAAGCTAGTGTGGCAAGTGAAGAACTGCGATCGCTTTATGATTCAGATTTTGCGCTGTGGGTAGAAGCAACGGCTCAACATTTACAAAATCGTAACTTTCAGGATGTTGATTTAGAAAATTTAATAGAAGAGGTGCTTGATTTGAGTCGGCGCAGTAGGCATAAGCTCAAAAGTTTATTGAGAAGGTTGTTTGAGTATCTTCTAAAGTTAAAGTATTGGCAGTTAGAATTAGATCGCAATCAAAACCACTGGCGGGGCAAAGTTTTTAATTTCCGTCAGCAAATTCAAGATGAATTACAATCTAGTCCTAGTTTGCGAGGTTATTTGCAACAGATTTTAGATGAATGCTATCTTGATGCTTGTGAATCTGTTTCTATTACAACGGGTTTACCTTTAAGTACATTTCCAAAAGCTACTCTTGCAAGCGTAGAACAAGTTTTAGACAAGAGATGGTTTGGGTAAGTAATGAGAAGCATTGATTAGTGTTGCCTTAATCCTTGAATTGGCGCAAAAAACAATCATATTAAGGGTTTGAGGTTTTCATTTTGCTGTAGGCAAAATGAAAACCTCTATAATTACAGTTCTAGAATAGAAATAGCTGGTATTTTCTCTATAAAGGTTGCTTTTTTGTCTTCATTTTCTAATAAAATACGCCCTTGAAGACGTGGTAGCAGCGTTTGCCACTGAATCTCTTCAAGATGACCAACTAGAGAGATTTCGACATACTCAGGAATTTCTAATTCTTCTTCCATTAGCAGGTGCATGGCGACACTAGACAATAGAAGATTTGCCTCATCTTGATCAATATTATTTGTATTTATTAGCAATGTAATCTGGCTGCTCTTGGGGTGTGTAGCGATCGCCTTAACTACTTCAGCTAATTCCAAACCAAGAGATTCTTCATCAGCCGCCCAATCTGGAAAAATAATTAAATTAATATCTCGTAAATTTAAATCTAGCAAGGTCGCGTTGAGTAACGCCGAACTAACTTTTTCTGCCATTCTTGTCCATGAGAACTTTTTCGATTGCTCTAGCCCAGTCTTAATTAATACTTGCCGCACTTGAGGCTTTTGGACATCACAAAGAGCATTAGCTAGTCCGTTAACATCGTCATCTTGCACATATATCGCGGCTTCTCCAGCTACTTCTGGGATAGAAGAGTTAGGGCAGGTGATGACTGGGCAACCACAGGCTAATGCTTCTAAAACAGGCAATCCAAAGCCTTCGTATTTTGAGGGATATACTAAGGCGATCGCCCCAGCATAAGCTAATCTCAAGTCCTTATCGCTGAGATCCAATATATGCACGGTACTGCCTGACGTATAGCTTCTAAATTCATATTGTGGTAGAACTCCATGGCTTGTAATCACAACATCAAAACTCTGTTTGGTGGAAAGTTGAGAAAAAGCTTGGAGAAACAACTCAATATTTTTATAACCAGTGTTTGCTCCTACCAAAATAAAGTAAGGCTTTGATATTCCATATTTTGTTTTGAAGAGATTAATTTCTTGCAGATTCGCTGGTGAAAAAGTTTTACTAATCCCACAATGAGCTACTGTTAATGAATCTGAAGAAATTGCAGGGAAATATCTGATTAAATCTTGAGCTGTATTTTCTGAAATTGAGATGTAAGCAGAAGCATGGCGAACACCTTTATGCTTCTCACTCCACATCGGTTGATTCAAATCTACGCTGCGAACTTCTGGAATCATGTCATAAGCAATGAATACTGAAGGTGTGTTAATCGGAGTAGTGTAGTAGGTTGAGATGAATAATGCAGTGCCTTCTTCTTCACAAACTTGCTGTAGCATTTGGCGATCGCTATCAGTATTGTTATAGTCATATGCAGGTATAGTGCGATACCAAATGCCAGCAATCTTGGGTGCTGTTTCTACTCTGTCAAGTACGATGATATGTTGAGCAAAGCCATTTACAGCCCATTCCTCTAGTAAAGAAGTCCAGACACGAGCGATTCCTGTTTTGTATAATTGAAAAAAGACTCCATCTACAGCAATTTTTATTCCACTTTGAGATTTATTATTATATTTTATCTCAGGTTTTGAATACTGAATTTCTTTGGCGTTCTCTTTTTTGTTAACTTCGCTAACAGCTTTCAAATAATCACTATTGAGAAGTGAAACCTTGTTTACTTCTCTTAATTCCTCCTTTGCAAGTTGCTCAAATAAATTGCTTGGCAGGTCTTTTTCTGTCAACAAATGTAGAGAGGATTCATTTGAATAGAGTTTAAGATTAAACTTATCGGCAATAACAGAAAGTGATTTCAAAGTATATAGAGAAATACGCTGACCTTCAGTAAGCGAATAATACCACCATTCATCAGGAAGATAACCAGCATTAGGTAGTAGCTCTGTACTAAATAAAATATTTTTAGAGTATTTTAAAATTTCTCTAATCTCGGCAATTGGATCCACTAAATGTTCAAAAACTTCAAAGGCTGTCAATACTTCAAATTGATTATTTGCTGATTCTAAAACCTCAAATCCTTTCGCAAATAAGTTTTCACAAAACGTATCAAGCCAGTGAAAATCAAATCCCCTATCTCTCATCAGTCTAACAAATAAACCGTATCCACCACCATAGTCTATGAATTTTGCCTGATGCTCAAAAAATTGAAAGATAAGCTTACTAGTTAAGCTGGAAAACATCCCATTTCTAAAGACTAAGCCAACATCACTACTAGCTATTGCTTCAGAATAAGCCTCCTCAAGCCAGTAGGGAGTCTCTGTTTGAACAAAACCACAGTTTGAACATCGAAAATACTCGACCTGATATTTACTTAGGATTTTTGCGTTTGCGAGGTTATGAGAATCTGAATCGCAAACTTTACATTTCATAATTGAATTGACATTTTGTGTATATGACTGTGATTCCATTTGATTACTTAATTCCTCCCAACAATTAGGGATGTCAACAAATTATACATATCTTGCGCCATTTTTCTAGGATTCCACAAGGGCATCAAGGTTTTAGGTTGCTTAGATCGAATTAATTTATCTTTGATTGAGTTTCTTAGGACTGAATCTACACCTAATCTCACCCCCCATTCTACATACTCTTCCCAATTTTTGGCAATCCCTTCATTTATCCCAAGAGCTTGTAAAAATGAGTAACCCATTCTCGCAAAAGATTGTTCTCCCACTCTAGTTACAACTGGTAAGTTAAACCATAATGCTTCAAGATTATGAGAGCCGCCATTATAGGGATAGGCATCCAAGAATATATCTGCTAAGCCATAAAATCCTCTATGCTCTTCCGCTGTTTTTGTGGAAGGCATAAATTTAATGCGATCGCCATCTATCATCTGCATCTCACATTCATTTAAATAAATCGCCTGAATTGATTCGCGATCGCCACTACCTTTATACATCAATACGCTATTAGGGACATTCTTTAAAATTTGGACATGGGCTTTAGCCGTATCACGATTAAATTTTCTACCTGCTGCCGCGTATAAATAGACAATTTGATCTACATCTATACCAAAGTCTTCTCTTGAGATTCCAGAAACAACTTCAAACCCAGATACTGCCATGTGAGCATCGGGCAACCTGACTAATTTTTCTACATAATCTTGCTCAGCACCAAGGGGATGTGTATGCCAATCACAAAGATAGTAATTATCAGCAGAAATATAGGGAGCATCAAATCCTAACCAAGAGAGGCAAATAGTCGCTGGTTTTTGATATAGGATTTGTATATGCTCAGGTACGGTCAGCGAATCCAAATCAACTAATACATCAAGATTGTCTTTATTAATCTCTGCAATCACTTCGGATAATTCAGGCAAATTAAGCTCAGGAGATGTTTCTATATAAGCTTTTTGAGAATCTAGATCCATCTTCTTTAATTGCCAAAAACATTTTTTGGCTAAATTTTTAAAGGATTGAGTAAGTTCGTCAGGATTGATTTCAGATGTACTATAGAGATAAATATGGGGTGTTAAATTAGAAAGTTCACGAATCACATCAAGACTACACCAGCCAACAGGATGCCTACAAAAGAAAGAAGATAGAATCCCTATCCTGAGTTTTTTATCTGATTTAGTTGTATCTAGCTTTAAGGCATTAATTGGTAGATTATCATTTAAAATCTGTGGGGATTCAGTCTTTAAAATTTTCTTTAAATATAAATCTCCAATAAGCTTAAAGACTGCACTATTTAGTTGTCGATTATCTCTCAAACTAGTAATTAAAAATGTATAAGTGGTATAAAGAGAGTAAATATCTCTCTTTGTTAAGCGATCGCTATTTGATGAGATAAATATCTCTGTCTCATCAAATAACAACTGGGTCTGATCGCCTAATCCCATCTTTGTGTAAACATTAATTTGATTTACTAAAGATACAACTCGATTTTTTTCTGGACAGTTTAGAAGCAATTGATCAGCTAATTTTTTCTGTAATGGGTATGCTTGACCTAAAGGAGATTTGTCATCATTCAGTAAATTGATTAGATTAGAGTATGCTTCGACAAGAGATGGATCTAAGTTTATTGCTGTCTCAAAGCATCGAATTGCATCGACTTGCTGATTATTCAATTTTGCCAAGATCCAACCTAAAGTGTTATGTGCTTCTGCTGATTGTGAGTCGATATTGATTGCTGATTTTAAATAGGGAATTGCTTCGGTATATTTTTTTTGTGATCCAAGAGCCAAACCTATAGAGCATTGTAAAGAGACTGATTTAGGATTAATTTGAATTGCTTTACGATAGTATGTTAATGCTTCTTCCCATTGTTTCTGAGCCAATAGAGCATTGCCTAACGAAAGATGGTACTCAAAGTCCTGCGGTGAGAGTAGTAAAGATTTTTGGAAATAACTTACAGCTTCTTTGTGTTTATCTTGATGAGTTAATACCAATCCGAGATTAAAATAGGCATTAGCATATTCAGGATTTAGATCGATCACTTTTTGAAAACTGGCGATCGCTGGTTCAAATTCTTCTTTTTGATCTAAAGCAATGCCTAAGTTGTAATAAGATTCTACACATTCAGGGTTGATATCAGTTGCATCTCTAAAGCAGGCGATCGCCAAATCCAATTTATTTTCTTGAGCAAAGATAATCCCCTGTGTGTTTTGTTCTTCTGCCTTAGCTATTGCTTGCAATTGAGATGGATTGATCGCTAGAGCTTGAGTCTCTAATTTTACATATTCTGCCCACATCTGCTCATAGGCGAATTCCATCTCTTTCGTAAATTGCTTTGTGTTCCACAAAGGCGATGTTCGTTTGGATTGCTTAAGTTTCCAAGAGATCTGTTGACGTAAATCAGGATCATTCCCAATTCGGACTCCCCATTTTATATATTCTGCACCTGTCCAAGCAAGACCTTCAGTAACTCCAGCATTAAGCATCATCGTATAACTATTACGAGCGAAAAACTGTTCGCCAACCCGCGTTACTATTGGCAATTCCATCCACAGAGCCTCTAGGGTTGTGGTTGCTCCATTGTAAGGATATGTGTCTAAAATTATGTCAGCGATCGCATAATTAGCTCGATGAATTTCTTCAGTGGGCGTATGGGGCAAAAATCTTAGTCTTTCCGAGGATACTCCTTCTTCCAAGGCAATTGCGATAAACTGTTCTTCAAAACTAATACTGACCCCACTGCTCTTAATCAAGAAATAGCTATTAGGGACTTGTCGCAAAATTGACATCTGATCGCGAATGACTTCAGGATGACGCTTATGGGGAGCTTGCACACTTAAATAAACAATCGCATCTTGGGGAATATCTAGATCGGCACGGCACAAGTTAGGAGTTCCCACTTCAAACCCGTTGACAGCTAAATAGGTTTGAGGTAATCTCCAGATTTTTGTGTTGTAATACGACTCAGCATTTTCGGGTAACACATAGGGATCGGCGATAAAGTAATCGATCGCAGGAATACCCGAAGCATCACTGCCAAGCCAAGTAACTTGAATAGGGGCAGGTTTAAGAGCGATTACAGCACAAACATCTTGGGAAAGTAAACCCTCTAGCTCGATGAGTATATCAATGCCATCATTTTGAATTTGCTCAGCGATTGTCTTAATGCCGACAATTGGCGCATCTGGATCTACAGTTAGATGGCGAAAATTCGTAACTACATCTTTGATTGATTCTTGTATATGATCATCTGTACGAGTTAAAGAATAAACAAAAACATCAAATTCTTCAAAGTTATGGTTAAACAAAAGCCATCGACCAATCCATCCAACAGAATGACACCATAATGATGCTGATATATAGCCGACTCGAAGCTTTTTAGTTCGACGAACTATTTTGCTTACTCGATTTGACGACAAAGGCAAACCACCTAATATTTGGCAGATTTGAAATTGATAATATGATCCCAACTTTTTTATAAATGAATGATTAGCCGCAGCATGAGTATCATTTAGAGTGTAAGTAAATATTCCATAACCAGCTATTAACCGCGCCTCCGTAAATTTTAAAACTTCTACTTGATGGAACAAAATTTGGAGTAAATCACAACACCTAGAATATGTGTCCTTTGCTTCTTGCCACCTGAGTCCAGCAGATAAAAGCCCTTTGGTAGCAAGGTAGTAACCTAAGATTTGATCGCTTATGTATGGACTTGTAGTGGTTAGTTGCAAAGCAAAATCCACACTTTCAAGATTCCACTCTAGCGCTTGCATTAAGACGCAAATCCTTAGCAAAATTCCCCGATTTCCATTCGGATAAAAACTTAAACAAGATTTTATATAAACTAGAGCAATCTGAGGTGGAATAGCTTCCAATTTTGAGAAGATCGCATTAATTGATTTGTCTCTTTGGGAAGACTCTAATTTTTGGAGATATACTTGCAGAAGAGCTATGCTTAGTTTAAGTTCTTTTGTTGCTATATCAACAATTAGGCGATTTCTTTGAAGGCTGTTGAGCTTTTTTAGCTCTTCAGGATTAACGGGGCTATTAATCTTTCTCTTTGAAGCACTAACTAGAGCCTGTTCGACAGCATTTTGTAATACTACCCCTTCCACATCTGAAAATCCAGAAGTATAATCCTCTAAAACTTCAATCAGTCGCCCTAAGGTCTGCTCATCGGGATCTAACATAGGCTGTTCTAAAGATAGCCTTGTCAATTCTACAAGATTACAAAGATTTTGTGGTGATATTTCGGCTAGATGCTGACGGATTAGCCAAGCAGTAGCAAGTTCCGATTGATTACTATAACGCTCGGCTTCTGCATTTAAGATTTCTTCTAATTCTTGTACCCAATCATCAATTTCTTCAGGATCATCCACCGCTCCAAACCAAGTCATTTGAGCATCGGCTTCCCGTTCTTGCAATAACATCGCTAAGCCTAAATAGCCATAATTAGCTCTTATTTCTGGCTCTAAAGCAATAGCTTCTTCGTACAAATTAATAGCTTCCTCAAAATCACCTGATACTATGTATTTATATGCATTTAGGGCGATCGCCAAGTAAGTTTGAGATTCTTTTTTCATAATTAATTGATTCCTTTTAATTTATTTCTTTTAATTTATTTATCTATCTGCTCAAAATTATGGACAAATATAAATTTTAATTCATCCATATAGTCACTGCAAATCTTCTAATACACAATACTTAACTTTCTCAAAAAATTCTGTTGCTTGCAACATTTCCAGCGAATAACTGGTGATGCGAGGCAAAGCCTCGCATCACCAGTTATTCGCTATAATACCCCTTGCATATAAATATTCCACATTTGTTTATAAGCATTTTCCATCTCCCTTGTAAACTTTGCACCATTCCACAATGGCGCAGTTTGACGAGATGCTTTGAGACGGTTTGCAATGTTTTGTCGTAAGGCTGCATCCTTCCCTAATCTAATTCCCCATTGCACATATTCAGCATCAGTCCAAGCGATACCTTCAGAAATGCCAGCATTAACCATCATGGTATAGCTGTTACGAGCCGCGAACTGTTCGCCCACTCTTGTGACTAGAGGTATACACATCCATAGGGTTTCTAAAGTCGTGGTTGCTCCATTATAAGGATATGTATCTAGTACCACATCAGCGATCGCCAAATTAGCACGATGGACTGCTTCTGAAGTATCTAGTGAGAGAAATCGTAAACGGACAGGATCTACACCTTCAGCGATCGCCACTTGTGTGAACAGGGCTTTGACCGAATCTTGATCAGCTAATCCTTTAATTAGAAAATAACTATTGGGAACTGACTTGATAATTTGCATTTGCAAGCGGATAGTATCAATGTGACGCTTGTAACCACGCTGGGCGCTCAAATAAACAACGGCATTAGGAGGAATATCCATTTGATCGCGGCGTAAACTAGGAATACCAATCTCAAAGCCATCGACAGCAATATAGGTTTGCGGTAATCGCCAAATTTTTTCGGAATAATATGCTTGGGCTGAATCTGGCAAAACAAATGGATCGGCGATGAAGTAATCAATAGCAGGAATTCCTGATGCGTCAGTCCCTAACCAAGTGACTTGGATCGGGGCAGATTTACGAGACATAACTCCACAAGTGCTATCTAGGGTAATGCTATCTAAATCGACAAGAATGTCGATCTGATCTTGGTAGATTTTTTCCGTGATATTATTTCCTTGGAGATTTTCATCAATACCTGAACGATAAACTCCATCCATTTGACTCTCATACCATGCTTGTAAATCATCAGGATATTGACGATAGGCTTGGAAGTAACCGTAAATTTCAAATTGATCGCGATCGTGATGACTAATCAACCAACGAGCTAGCCAACCAACGGAATGAGTAGCCATGCAGTATGAAATATACCCAATTTTTAGCTTTTGAGAATTAGATCGATCTCGCTGACGAAACTTTTTCATTTGCTCTGTCAGATCGATATTAGTATTCGCTTGACAGAGTTGAGAGATTTGATTTTGGAGAGAGCGATTGAGTTTTGGCTCATCCTTAATAAAAGGTGCGAAGTAATTAGAGTTGTAAAGTCGATCAATAGTTACTTGCGGTAGATTAGTCGGGTTTTTCGCTATCAGATCTGAGAGTATAGACTGCTGCATCGCAAATGTTGATAGAGATTCTTGCCACTGACCGCCTTTATTTAATAAGGCTCTTAAGAGTAAAGCATTAGCAGAAAATTTTTCTTCTAATCTTACTGACAATTGACAACATAACTTTGCCGTTTCTAATCCTTGATCATAATCGCCAACTTTTTGATAAATTCCTGAGAGATGTTCTAAACTTTCCAAGTGTTCTGGTACTAGTTGCAGTGCTAGTTTTAATAAACTGATTGCTAAATCGTTTCTTGGTGTGAGATAGGCAAAATCGACGGCTGCTCTAATTAATTTGTAAACAAAATCCATCGGATCTTGAATAAAGGGCAGAATTACTTCTGTAAATTCAGTTAATAACGGATGGGGTGGATATTTAATTAGACTTGCGAATATTTCCCATAGCAAATCATGGTTAAATTCAACTCTATGCTCAGAAATGCTGTTTTCAGTGAGTTTTTCTATTAATTCAATAAAATTAGCATCATCTGAATTAAGCCTTCTTAGTTCAATAGATAGCCAGACAAGTACTAACAAATTATCAAGATTATCAGGAGCAATCTCATGGATATGCTGACAAATCAACCAAGATGTTTCATAGTCTGCGTTAATTTTTAGTCTTTCCGCTTCTGTATATAAGATATTAACTAAATCTGATGTCCATACATCTATTTGTTCTATGGATATGTCGTCGGTAATACAAGCCATCCAAGTAAACTGGGCTTCGGATTCTTGTCCTTGTAAAAGCTGAAGTAGTCCTAAATAGAAGTAGTGATTTATCGTCTCTGGCTCATCAATAATTAACTGTTGATAGATTTGAATTGCCTGATCGTATTCTTTTTGTAATAGATGTGTATATGCTTGTGGTTGCCATTGAGTCATAGTAATTATTTGTTGTTTAGACTTATACACATAACCATTTTTTGCCAAGATGTACTAATAATTATAGGGGTCGTCAGGCTTGTAAGCTTCCACGTAACGCCAGTTAATACCAAAGAGAGTGAAAAGTTGTTAACTTTTCACTCTCTTATGATGTGCCTAGATTTTTAATGTTTTAGATAGAATCAGCTATTAGCTACCAACTAGTACTGAGTTAGCAGAGCAAGAAGGTCCATTTGAGGAGTTTAGAGTGGGAGTAGGAGCATCACTCGCACCTGCGGCGTTAGCTTCACATAAAACAGCAAGACTAGTAACATCACTGGTAGTTGATACAACGTTCAACTGAACCGTACCGACATAACTACGCAGTGCTACGGGAATAGCTGTACCAAAACTGTTAGCAGCATTGTTTGAAGGGGTGGCACTTGTAAGTGCTGTAGATCTATAGTTATAGTTGACAGTCGAGGATTTAACACCAACTCCCAAGATGTCAATGGTAGATCCAAAAACACTCTTTTCGGTGTAGTAGGCTTGTTGACCTTTGTTAAGAGTACCAACATAGGTTTTAGCTTCAGATTGCTTAGCCTTGTTGGATTGGTTGAGGAAGGAAGGAAGGGCGATCGCTGCAAGAATACCGATGATGATGATAACAACGAGAAGTTCGATCAGGGTAAAGCCCTTTTCGCCATCCTTCTTGTTGAGCATATGTTGGATTAGCTTGGTCTTGAATTCAGATTTCATAATTCTTTATCCCGTATGTAGCAATCAGATTAACTGTTTGGGTTGTGAGATTAGCTTACCCACAATAAAACCGAATCGTATCACCAATGGGGAAATATTTTTTACTGGTTCTGAATCGAAAAACCTGTGGGACATTGAGTGGATAAACCATCGCCGCTAATCGAGCCAGGGGGGGATGAGACCGTCCCGGCGGAATCGGCGGTGCAAAATGTCGTATCTAATAAAACTGTAGATGTATTAAGACCTATTATGCCGACAACACCGACAAAAGCTCTGATGCCGATGCCTTTTGGTTCGGCAACATTTGTCGCAATGCGATCTAGCTGAACTGGAGTTGACGCTCCACTAGTACTACCCGTAATGATCGTGTAAGTATAAGAGCTTGAGGAACTTCCCAGCCCCAATCGATCTACATCATTAGCAAATAAACCTTTTTCTGAGTAATAGGCCTGTTGCAGACGACTCATAGTGGTGACATAGGACTTAGCTTCAGCAAAGCGGGCTTTTTGTGACTGACTCAAAAATGACGGTAGGGCGATTGCCGCTAAAATGCCAATAATAATAATGACGACTAGTAACTCGATCAGCGTAAATCCCTGACTAGTTGTATTGCGAGTTTTGCTGAAGTGGCGATCGCGCAACCTTACACTAATGATAAATTCTAAATTTTTGAAGCTCACTGTCTCATACCTACCACTAACTTGTACCCGCGCCCTCGGATCAAGTTACCCAGTTTCTCAGAATTTAAACCGCTCCAAAATATTAAGAATTCTAATCTTCTGATTCTTCAATCAGTCCAAGCCTCAAGAGCTTCTTGGCTAATCAATCACCCCCAAGCCAAGGGCTGAAACTTATCATCATTGGCAATTTCCACCGATTCGCCATTAGTCCGAATTACAAACAAACCTTTGCGATAAGCATAAATATCTACTCCCTCATTAATCTCAATACCCGCCACTGCACCATAGAGGGCGTATTGAGCATACTCAGGAAATGCTTGCTTGAAGTTAATTAACCGATCGCCCATTTCATCAACATCATCCTTAGACAATCGCGATTTACACTCCACCGCCACCACCTTCATTCCATTTACCCCCAAAATATCAATTTCCATCGGAGTCCCCGATGAAAGCGGCGATCGCACTCTTTCCATGGTGCGCGTAATTAAAATACCGCGATCGCGAAACATCCGCAACACCGCAGGTCGGACTAGCTCTTCCACAAAGCGCCCCCATCGCGTGGTGAGACCATCAACAGCCTTGCTAGTGCGCTCAACGGTTTTTTCTAACTTAGCTAGACTGCGGGCGGCTTCGGCGGTACGGAGATCTGCTTCGGCGGCACGGCGATCGGCTTCGGCTGAACGGCGATCATTTTCGGCTTTAGCTTCGGCGGCACGGCGTTCGCTTTCAGCACGTGATTCAGCGATGCTGCGGTCAAATTCGGCACGCGATCTTTCTAGAGATGCATTAGTCTGCTCAAATAATTTATAAATATCGGCGATTGTAATTGATTCTGACATGGTTACTTGTCAATAAGTCTAGTTATCTTAATTTTAGCCCAAAATATAATCAAGAAAATTCTTTTAAAATTTTGTTAATTCTCATGTCAAGAGCGATCGCATCTCGCGCCTTAGAAAACACATCAGCCATCATAATTCACGTCTTCATAAATTTCAGCGATCGCACATTCAAAGTCAATACTGGCAAACTGCACCAAATCACCCTCGCTATAGGATGTCAACTCCCACTTACCTCGCTCATTTAACCGAAAGGCTTCAACTTCAACCTGTTCCGAGCTAACTAATACATATTCACACAAGCTGGTTAGCTGACGATAACGCGCAAACTTACCACCTCGATTGTAAGCCTCTGTGCTAGGAGACAACACCTCAATGATTAGAGTTGGATAAAATACAGCCTTTGCAGCATTGCGATCGCGATCATCACAAGTCACCAGTAGATCGGGATATAAAAACTCACCATTCTTAGAAATTCCCACCTTCGCATCTGAACCTAGTACTCGACAATTTCGCCCCCTAACATGAGGGCGTAATAAAGCAATCAAATTAGCAGCGATCGTACTATGGTCGATTGTCCCACCTGCCATCGCAAATACTTCTCCATTGATATACTCATACCTGATTTCTTGCTTTGCTTCCCATTCAAAATATTCATCAGGGGAAATTCTTGGGTTATTTGGTACAGCAATCATGATTTTAGTTTCGAGTTGATGTGACACTTTCTAGGATATTGCGAATTCTCGTATCAATGGCGATCGCCTCCCGCGCATTGCAAAACACTTTTGCCTCAAGCCGAGAATCATTACATAAGCCGATTACCAATACATTAATATGCTCAATGTAGGCGGCGTTTAATGCGGCTTTCCCCTCCTCATAGATGAGAGTAATACCAGGTTGGATAATTGCTAAATTTTGAAAAAATTGATTAGTGCTGGCAAAGCATCGATCTATATATTGATTGAGCAAATCAAAATCCACTTCGGTTTTGCCTTGGATATCGCCGAGTGTGTAGGCAATCATGTCGATAGGTGTACGATCGCTGACAAATGAACTAGATGAATTTTGCCAAACCTGCTCGGCTGCCTCTAAAACATGGTGCTGCACAAATAGCCTAGTTTTAAAATCCATTGGCTCCGCAGGATCTAAACCAAGTTTGGCAAAAACTTGGCTAGTGGTGGTACGAATAAAGGGAATATTGAGGCGATCGGCTAGGGCGATCGCTAATGTAGTTTTGCCTGTGCGATGCGCCCCACATAAACCAAGATTACGAATAGATTTAAAGGTCATTGTCTGGATCTATACCTAAAGCTCTTAAACGCTCAGCCAGACGATTAGCCCGTTGACTTTCCTGTTCCGCCCGTTGACTTTCCTGCTCCGCCCGTTGGCTTTCCTGCTCCGCCCGTTGGCTTTCTTGCTCCGCACGTTTGCGCTGAAATTCTGCACGTTTGCGCTCTTGCTCCGCACGTTGCTGCTCTTGCCAAACCTGAATTTTTGATTGCTGTAAACGGTGATCTAGCTCTATGGAGGAGAGGAACCTTTGACCATCGGGACGGGATAAGACTAATTCTTGTCCTGTTGTCCAGTCAAATCTGATCCCTAAAAGGGGGCTGACCCAATCCATCATTGATGGAATTTTGATTAGGCGATCGCCAAAGCGTTGCCAGCCTTCTAGAATGAGGTCATCTGGATCATAAATGTAATATTCCTTAACGCCATAGGTTTCATAAAAATCAAACTTGTCCTCAAGGGAGTCAAGACCTCGCCGATCTTTATTGCTAGGCGATAAAATCTCAAAGGCGACCTGTGGGGCAATATTATCTTCTAACCATTGCTTATAGGAGCCTCGTCGTCCTTTAGGTCTTCTGAGCGCCACCATCACATCTGGGGCAACCCGTTTTTGGGTATGACGCACGGGATACCATAACAAATCGCCTGCAATAAACACATTCGGATCATCAGCAAACATGATCTCTAGATTTTCTTTGATAATTACAATCCAGCGATATTGCTCAGTATTGTCAGACATAGGATTGCCGTCACTATCGGGATAGTCGATCTCTGAAAGAATATTTGGTGCGATCGCTGCTTCAGTGGTTAAAGGTTGCAGAGTCATAGATTTGCCCTCGCCAAGACCTGTACATATTCAATTTATTCTACAACTACGCTAAATTCCAAATACTTGTTTGGCTCTGGCAAGATAGGCTTGGCGATCATCTAAACCATTAAGTCCACCATTGATAATGCGAGTAATTTGGATGACATCATCGTTGTCGACATAGCTATTGAGATTTCTCGTATCCCAATACCATCCTGCGCTAAGACAAGCAAGTTCAAAGTCCGCAAGGCGTTGGGGATTACCGATTAAGTCCACACCTAGAGCATTGCCACATTCAGCATAGTTAGATCGTCCTGTCACTTGGATTAAGCCACGACCTTTAAAGCGTACCCCATCGCCAGATTTGGTATTGCCCAAATCTCTACGCCCTTCATAAGCTGCCCCAGAAGCATATTCTTCATTAGTGTTAAAACCATCACTTTCATGGGCTGTTTGGGAGAGAAAATGAGCTTTACGCATTGCTGTGGTAATCCCATAGCGCTGCATGGTTGTATTTAGATACGGTAGTAGTTGGTTCAGCCGAGATTGTGATGAATCGGGGGCGATCTCGCTCAGTTGATCCTGAGTGAGCAAATTAGGTGTAGCTAGGGTGGGAGGATACAGACCCGCGTAGGGTTCTTGATTGACCGAGCGTGGCGGCAAGTTATTCAAAGCCCGAATCGTACTATCTACGAGGATATCCTTAGGATTGAAATCGTCCTTAAGGACATCAATCAATTGTTGTAAGCGCTTCGCTACTAATTGGCGCAATGCTACAAGATTAGGCGCTGTATAAAGACCTTCATAGGGTTGGCGAAGGATCGGACGTAGTGGCAAACCACTCATGACGCGAACTAAGTCATCAATTTTGCTGTCGGCATCAACGTACTTAGGATTGGTGATCTTGGCAATCTCGGCAACTAATGTCTGTGAAGCTTGCTTGCGCCATGTAGCAAGATCGGCGGATGGGAAGAGTCCAGAGTAGGGAGAGCGCCCTGTGGGACGTGCAGGCAAATTCCGAATAAAGCGAATCAGATCATCGATCGCTCCATCATAAAAACTACCTGTAACATTTGGGATTTGAGGTACTACAGCTTTGAGGCTTGCGGCGGCGCGATTGCGCCATGTCAGTAAATCAGCCGCAGGAAAAATCCCTGCATAGGGTTGGCGAGCTTCTGGACGAGCAGGCAAATTATTAAGTGCTCTAATTAAATCATCTACTAAGCCATCGTTGGCAGTAGGGGCTGTGCCGACAATTTTAGGAACCAGAAACGCAAGGGTTGCGGCGGCTTGCGATCGCCAAATCTCAATTTGTGTCATTGGTTTATTTTAAAAAATTTGTATGAGTTAATTAGGCTTAATTAAATATAAATCTTTAAAACCTGTGGCATACGCTGCATCTCAGATTTTGGGATTTATTATTCAAGGAAACGTCCAAAAAGCAATTTCACTAAAAAAGAAGACCGCAAAAATATTTTGCTGAGGTTGCTGATGATCAATTTGCGTAAACTAATGACTGCAATTGGTAGATATGGCTCAGCATAGCTTTGGACATTGCGAAGGAGGCGACCAAGTTGAGCATCGACAGGCAAGATAAAAGTAACTGCTAGCCAACCTAAAAGTAAAATTGTAATAATTGCGATCGCCACAATTTGTAAAACGCGACTTTCTAAAACATAAAGTAAATTTTTGCTAAACCGTTGCACAGATTTAGGTAAATCTAACTGCAATGGCAACTTCGAGAGCAACCACCAAATGATTAACACTATAACTGGCGTAGTAATAATAATGCCCCAACAATTACCAATTACAGCATCAGGTAAATGAATATTTTCCCCTAGTTTTTGTAATGGGTCACACCAGGCGAATACTGTCACCATAGAAATTGAGGCGATCGCCATCGGGCGTAACTTCATCTCCACATAATCAGCGATCGCAGTAAGCAATTGCCGAGAGATTTGGCTAATAATAAAACCATGGGCTTTGACAATGCGATCGACAAGGGGATGCTGTAAAAGATCTTGGCAAACCTTTTGACTAAGATCTCCATCGACATTTATTAATGTCCGCAACATTGGTGATTGATTCGGCGATTGATTTGTTTCTGATAAATCAGCCCCATCACTCTCGTTTTTAATCTGATTTTCAAACTGTTGCGGTAAATTATTGTAATAAGTCCAAATAATGATCGCACCCTGACTTAAGGGTGACATGCCAACACTGGAAGCCAATACCTGAAGTAAATCCTGACTACTGAGCTTGTAGATAATGTCGCCATCATGAGTGAGGCGATCAGTAAATCCTAGAGTATCTTTCTCAATTTGAGCCAATACTTGGGGATCAAGGCGCACAATAATTGCTTCTTCAACAATAGCCAACCAATCAGGCGCAGCCACCGTAACTCCACATTGCTATATATTTTCTTGTATTTAGAAATAAAGAACCAATTTTTTGTAGCGCGGCGAAGCCGCGCTACAAAAAATTCTAGTTCTTTATTTGGTTCGGAATGGCATTAAACTTTTTACAAGATTTACACAGGTATCAATTAAACCCGACCATTGCTTTTGGGCATTTTCTACAGCTTGCCGATGCAAATCAAAAATAAGTTGGTTCATTTTGGGATCGAGTTTGCTTTTGCTAGGCATAAACAAATCATCAATAAAGCGATTAGTCAAATCTCCGTCAAGATGAAACTTAGTCTGAGCATAAATGCGATCGCCATCTAAAATTGACTGCTCAAACTCCCAAAGCTTTCTGAGATAGCGAATCGTTACGGCATCAAAAATTACATCGTCATTAGCATCTATTTCGACATCTAATTTTGTCAACCGCTTAGATAATTCAGTATAGCAAGATTTTTCTAAAATGAATTTCGCTTTTTCGCTTTGATCCAAGGAATTTTTGCGTTCATTAAAAATAACCTCAGCCTCTTTGTAGACCTCTAAATCTTGGTTATAGCGTGTTAGCTCTGCTCGATACTCCTCTATGATCTCAGCTTCCTTGTGCAACAATGGCGTTGCTGTTTGCTGAGGAACGGAAAGTCCCTTTTGCTTAAGTTTGGTACTTCGCTCAAGCAGAGATTCCTTTACCTCTTGCAACCCTACCTCAGTTTTACACCTAATATTATTACTTAGCTCTTCGTAAAATTCCTTCGCATCAAACTTTTTTATCGGAATATTGCCGACAATCATTGTATTGACTTCTAGTGAAGTAATTTCTTCTAAAACATCTTTAATGGTTTCCCGAAAGTTGTTAAGGGATGTACTTTGTCTATCGGTGTTCTTATGGACTGCTTTATTATCTTTAACGACAATCGACAGATCAGACGCTGACTTATTTGTAGTTTTTTCTAGCCTAGACTGGATCTGATTGGCAACATCTTCGGCGTTAGTGTTCTGACTTGTAGCCCTATCAACTTGCATACAGATTTCCTAAGCGCTCCTAGGTAAGAAATTGTTAGACAAATATTGTTAAACAAAGTTGCTAGACAAAGCTTGGTAAGCGATCGCTACTTAAACTATTAGAAGTTTCATGTTCATCAGTCAATAAACCAGTCACTTTTTGACCGATCTCAACTAAAGTTGTGAGATTATTAGCGATCGTTTCCGAACCCTTATCAACTTGGGTTTCATGAAAGCTACGTAGCTCGGCATAGGGAGAACCCTGCAAAAAATCTGCACCAATCTCGTTTTCGATATCACCATCAATCAAATTAATGGTTGTTTTTAAACGATTACCAGTCTTATGAGTAGTATCACCTTCATGGGCAACCCAAGTTACAATTTCTAACCGCACAAGATCAGAGAAAACCTCCACCAAGGCATCGCCAAAGTTTTTTGATTCTTTAAGCTTGCTTTGGAAACGGACTGAGGCTGTCGCTGTGACCGTTACAGAAGAATTTGCAGAATTTGCATATGTCATAAGTTTTAACCTATATAGAAATTGTAGTTAAGCCTTTAGATTAAAGATAACTAAAATTGGGACATCTAGAAATATTCTGGAAATACTAATTATTATTATTTAATTACTAATTACTGAACTAACTTTAGTGATAGTCGGATAGCTCGATCAATTCTATTGGGACAAAACTTTCCTGTGGTAGCAAAATCAGTTGAGAATAAATGAGCTTACCTGTCATATCTATACGATTAATGGCAATTCCCATAGGTCTTGGTAACTGTGAGGCATAGGAATCAGCATAGTACCGATAAATTTGCTTCGCGGCTCTGACAATCATCGGATCGACTTTGTAAGCGGCAGTTTCTGGCTGGCGCTCAGTTTGTTCAATGCGTTTGGCGGCATAGGTCACAATGTAGTCCCCTTAAATTTGACTATTATTTTGCCTTTGGAAAAGCTGCCTCAGGACTTTAGCTGACTTTGTTTTTTTTTGCAAGATTTGCGCCTAGGATTATACACTAGTTGATATTTTTTGGATCTGTTTTTGGTTAAAAAACGACAAATTTTTTAGTTGCCATTTAGTTGATTTTTAATTCCCTTCAATACCAGCAATTTTTATCCTAAATAGCTTGCTATAAAAATTTTGAGGAAAATCGACATAGCCCTTATCGCGAATAATGGAAACAACGTCAATCAGATAGCCAACAAATTCAGAATTTTCTAAAGTAATTTCATAGCTCATGTCGGCATCATCCTCAAAGGCCACACGACATAAGACAAGATCGGATGGTAAGTTGGCAACGCGCCATACTGCCATAAAGGAAACAGCAGGATTCCTCTCAATATGACGTTCGCCAGTGATTTCGCCTTGTTTATATAAAGAAATTGCGTAGGGAAGAGCCTGACGTTTGTTTGGCTCTCGGTAATAGGGCACATAGATGGAAACTTCTTGCGGAGCAGCAGCTTTGAGTTCGATCACCATATATATGAAGCCTCTAGATGAAGTATGCCTAACTTTTTACAACAAAGATTATCAGGTTTTGGTTTTAATTATAGGGAGCGATTTGCGCTCCCTATAATTAATTAGGGAGAAACGCGATCGGTTACTTTAATTTTGCCGTCGGGTTGGACTTCCCATACGTCATAACTACCTTTGACATCGCCATATTCATCAAGATCAACATTGCCGCTTGCGCCTTGATAGTCAATGTCCTTACCAGCTTTGACTAACTTGATGGCTTCGCAAACATCGCTAACTTCTTGTCCAGGAGCATTGGCAACTTCACGGATTTTGCTCTTGATGCCTTCACCAGTCCCGTCTTTAGCCGCTTCCGCAGCGATCGCGACTAGGGCTGCTGCATCATAGGAATGGGGAACAAAAGCGCCGAGTTCTTGACCTGTCTTTTCTTTGAAGGCTTTGGCAAAGGTGTCGAGAGACTTACCGTCAGCTCCGGGGACAGTACCGATCGCACCTGCGAGAATGAGTTTGCCTTCAGGGGTATTGCCAATTAATTTAGGGAAATCTTCGGTTTTTACACCGTCAGTCAGCAAGATTTTTACATCTTTAGTTAAGCCTTGTTCAAAGGCTGCTTTAATTACTGCGCCACCAGAGTCGGGATAGAGAATTGCCGCAACTGCATCGGGCTTGCTACCAAAGGCTCCTTTAGCCTCAGCTTCAAAGGTAGTTGCTTTGGGATCGTAGCGGGTGGGTTTGTTTTTGTTAACAATTGTACCGCCGAGTTTTTCAAAGGCTTCCACGAAGAATTTCTCAAAACCTACGCCATAGTCATTGTTAATAACGAGAGTAGCCACTTTGCGAGCGCCTTTTTTGTAGGCTAGATTCGCGAGAGCTAAAGCCTGATAGGTATCAGGTGGGGCAGTGCGATACCAGTAGCCTTTAAATTCACCTTTTTTGGCACGTTCGGTAAATACTGGGCTAGTGCTACCAGGGGAAATCTGGAGGACTTTATTAGGTACTGCGATCGCCAGTGCTGCTGTGGATACGCTACTGGCAAAGGAACCAACTACTGCACCAACATTATCTACCTTGACTAGTTTAGTCATTGCCTCTGCCCCTGCGGGAGGATCGGTGCGATCATCTTCCTTAATATAGGTGATGGGCTTACCAAGTACGCCACCGCAATTATTTACAGTGTCTACTAGAAAATCAATTGATTTGATCATCGGAGCACCAATTGAGGAAAGGTCGCCTGTAATTGGTAGCAACGCACCTAGGCGAAGAGTATCCTTAACGCCACCACTACCTGTGCCTGTTGTCGTTTTGGGGGAACTTGTAGAACTAGTGCTTGTGGTTATTGTAGTGTTAGGCTGACAAGCGACAATCCAAATTGTAGTTACTGCGGCTAGCAAGGCTAGACAAAGTATTGAGAAAAACCTTTTAGTCATGGTTGCGATGAACTACGATCATGTTTATTAGAGTTGCAGTAATTGTATCTGCAACTCTAATTTTAAGACAGACAAGGGGCTTAAGCCATTTGTTCATTATTTTTCTAAAAATCTCATGTCATCCACCATTGATCCGCGCCGTCAGCGAGAATTAGTCCGTTTACTTGAAGAAATGGGGCTTGAGCAAGTGAGGCTAGAAAAAGTCAATTACCAAAAATTTGACTGGCTCCTGATTGATCGCTCCCTAGTTCATCCCAGTTTTTCGACTGTCTATAACAACGATCAGTTGGAGTTTGTGGGGGATAGTGTACTGCGCTTATCGGTGAGTTTGTTTTTGCAGGAACACTATGGCGATCGCTCGGTGGGTGACTTAGCTGCTCTGCGATCGCACCTAGTCAGTGACAAAACCCTTGCCGAAATTGCAAGTGTTTATGAGTTGCAAAAATATGTGGTGGTATCTAATGCGGCTAGAAATGATTCACAAGCTTTGCGATCGCTTCTTGCTGATGCACTTGAAGCATTAATGGCGGCGCTATATATTAATACTCAAGATTTAGCTTTTATTCGTAAATGGCTTGATCCTCATATGCAGCGATTTGCTGAGGCTTTACTGGCGATTCCTGCTTTGGGCAATTATAAAGTGGCTCTACAAGAATTAACGCAAGGACGGTGGAAACGATTACCTGAGTATCGCAATCTGCCATCAGAAGAAAATAATCTATTTTCTGTAGAAGTATGGTTTGACAATCGCTGTTGGGGAAAAGGGCAGGGGAAGAGCATTAAAGCTGCTCAGCAGGAAGCTGCTGCGATTGCACTCCAAAAAATGGCTGAGTCGTAAGTAAAAAAAGCGCCTTGCGTCTTTTTTTGTTTTATTTCCCGCGATATTTATTATGATTCTTAGGTAAGTGTATAAATACTTAGTGCCAGATCGTAAATTTATCTACAAATACAGGGTAAGCATCGTAATATTTCTTAGTGTGCTACTTTAATTTGTTTAATCAATCCTTAAGATTGGTGATTTGTGTGGTAAGAAGGAGTCAAGAGTTATTCTGATACTAATAGCGATCCTAGCCGTCCTGAACACTGTGGCAGCAGTGTGGCTACTACTTTATGGGCTAAATGCTTATTGGCTCACTGCTGTCCATAAGCCTCGAAGTTCTCTGCGGAAAAAGCTTGTTTTGCCGAAGCTCAACTCTGCCCGAGAATACCAAACAGCGCAGGTTGCAGCGTCGCCATCATCGAGTTTAGGGGCGATCGCTGTCAATAATTTCGATAATTTCGATCAATTTCGTTTTGAAAAAAGTTTCACTAATAATTTCTCTAATTATGCTTTAGCAGTTGATCCGCCTGAGCATTATGGTGTTGTTAACGAAGAATTGCCCATTGTCACAATCCAGCTACCGATTTTTAATGAGCGCTATGTTTCGCGCCGATTAGTAGATGCAGTGTGCCTATTGGACTATCCGCGCGATCTGATGCAAATCCAAATATTGGATGACTCCATCGATGATACTCAAGCACTTCTTAGCGAAACCGTCCAAGAATATCAAGATAAGGGTTTTTGGATTGAGTACATTCATCGGGTTAATCGTTCTGGTTTCAAAGCGGGAGCTTTACAGGATGCGATGCCTTTGGTGCAGGGGAATTACATTGCCATTTTTGATGCAGATTTTATCCCATCCTCAAATTGGCTCAAGGATACAATCCGTCATTATGTGAATAATCCTGAGGCAAAGGTTGCTGTTGTCCAAACCCGTTGGGGACATGTTAACTCTGAGTATTCTTTGCTAACCAAGTTGCAATCAACGGGCATTGATGGACATTTTGCGATCGAGCAACAGGCGCGTTGCAATAATGACTATTTCTTGAATTTCAACGGTACTGCGGGTATTTGGAACCGCCAAGCAATTATTGATGCTGGCGGGTGGCACGCCGACACTCTCGCTGAAGATATGGATTTGAGCTATCGCGCTCAACTCAAGGGTTGGAAGGTAGTTTATGACAATAATATTGTCGCGCCTGCGGAATTACCTGTTGCCATGCTCGCTTTTAAGTTGCAGCAATTTCGTTGGGCTAAGGGCAGTATTCAATGTGCTAAAAAATTGATTTTCCAAATCTGGCAAGCCGATCTTAGTTTAGCGGTGAAATTTCAAGCCACGATGCACTTAACAGGATATTCGGCGCATCCCTTGATGTTGATCTTAATTTTGATCTCAATTCCCCTGATGTTGTTAACAACACAAGATGCTCTCGCCCTACGTATTTCCTTTGAGGCTGCTTGGTCAGTGTTTATGCTGCCTGCGACCTTTGGCCCTCCGTTTTTGTACTTCCATGCTCAAAAAGATTTATATCCAAAATCTTGGCATCGTCGGATTGGGCGCATCTTCCTTTTAGCAATTTTGGGTACGGGCATTTCTTGGAGCAATAGCCGAGCTGTATTTGCTGGTTTATCGAATACTGGTGCAAATTTCCGCCGCACGCCTAAGTTTGATATTAAAAACAAGAGCGATCGCTGGGAAAACAAGGCATACAAAATTCCTCTTGATGCTACCGCTTGGATTGAGCTTGGATTATGTGTTTATAGTGTGACCGCTGGTGTGATTGCTTTAAATAAGGGGCTATACCTGACCCTCCCATTTATGGTGTTATACGCCTTGAGCTATGGTTATGTCGGTGGTATAACCCTCTGGCAATCTTGGCAACAATCACGAAATTAAAAAAATCAAAAAAGGGGCGCTTAGCGCCCCTTTTCTCTAAATAGCTTGAGGATTAACAAGAGCGATATACTGGTAAATATGTGGTCAATTATTATTCCAACTTACAACCGCTTACCGATCTTGCAAAAGTGTTTGCAGGCAATGGAAGCGCAAGATTTTACTCAGCCCTACGAGATCGTAGTCGTTGACGATGGCTCTACCGATGGCACGGTGGAATTTTTGCAGAGCAATACGAATGAGTTTCCCCATGTGCGTTTGTTTCAGCAAAATCATGAGGGGGCAGCGATCGCTAGAAATACAGGTATCGATGTCTCCCAAGGCGACACAATTGTATTTATCGATAGTGATCTTGTGGTCACTTCTGTATTTTTGTCATCCCATGCGAAAGCTTTGGCAGGTAGCGATCGCGCCTTTACCTACGGGCGGGTGATTAATACCAGCAATTTTGAAAACCCCACCTCGGAGCCAATCAAGATTACCGATCTATCCAATGCTTTTTTTGCGACTGGGAATGTGGCGATCGCGAAGCATTGGCTAATTGAAGCAGGTAAGTTTGATACTAGCTTCCGTCAGTATGGATGGGAAGATTTAGAGCTTGGTGTGCGCCTCAAAAATTTAGGCTTAAAACTGATTAAATGTCCTGATGCTGTCGGCTATCATTGGCATCCTGCATTTTCTATTGAGCAATTACCGCGCCTTGTCGATGTCGAGTCGCAGCGTGGACGTATGGGCGTAGTGTTTTATCAAAAGCATCCCACATGGGAAGTGAAGATGATGATTCAGATGACATGGATTCATGTGGTGTTGTGGGGCATATTGTCGCTAGGTGGTTTGCTTAATGAGCGATCGCTACGTCCATTACTGCAATGGCTGATCAATCAAGGTAAGCCCCAACTTGCCCTCGAAGTCGCTAGAATTTTTTTAAATTGGTACAACGTCAAGGGCGTATACGCCGCCTATCGGGAAGCACAGCATAGCCTATGAAAGTTTCCCTTGAATTTCTCTATCACTTTCACTGCGATCGCTGTTATAAATGGTGGAGCCGTGCCGACATTGAGCCACAAATTGGCGAAAAGGTTTATTGTCCCTATTGTGGTCATGTGAATACTGTCGAAGTTGTGCAAACTTTTCGCAATGCGGCTCGCGGTGGTAGTTGTCTGAGTCAACGCCCTGATGAAAAGTAAAATATAAAAAGTACTTTGCACTTTTTATATTTTCGGGTATACATTCTGGGCTTTATATGACTACTACCAATATTATTCTAGCGGGATATCTTGCAGGTGCATCTGATTACATACCCATTGCCAAGAAATTAGAAAATAGAAATTTATCAGCAACGGTGGTTCCTTTGAAATGGTGGGACTGGGTTCCAACTTTGGGTGGGCGATCGATCGCTCCCATCTTAGAAAAACTTGACCAAACCGTAAATCAGGAATTAGCCAAAACTGGTGCATCAAAAGTAAATATCATTGCTCATTCCGCAGGGGGCTGGCTCTCACGGATTTATCTAGGCGATCGCCCCTATTGCGACAAAGTTTGGGATGCGCGTTCTAAGGTTGCTAAACTGGTTTGTCTGGGAACTCCTCAACGGAGTTTGGAACCTTGGTCACTGCCAAATCTAGGCTTTGTCAACGACAATTATCCTGATGCTTTTTATGATGATATTGAATATATCTGTGTGGTAGGAAATGCGGTACAGGGTAAAAAATCTACGCCCAAAAAATGGCTTGCCTATAGTAGTTATGAACTCACGATTGGTCAAGGTGATGTGTGGGGTGATGGGATCATTCCCATTGAGGCGGCTTATTTGGATGGAGCGAAGAATATGGCGATCGATGGTGTGTATCATTCACCGCGATCGGGTAAATGGTATGGCTCTCAGGAAGTAGTTGATATTTGGGCAGAGTATTTATAAGGCATATAATTCTGAAAAATTCACTTTTTCTGTGGCTAAATTAGTTCAGGAACTACACACAAATCGGCACAGCCTAAGATAATCGCAAATGGGGTCTGGGCGATCAAAATTAATGCGACTTTAAGCCAATGCATGGAGATGTTCCTTATGATCCAGAACATAGCGATCATTCCCTTCTTTGAGTTCTTGTCATGCTACTTCTGCCGTGAGGTTATCGACGGAGTAGTAGGTTTTGTCTAAGGTGAGCATGGTTCACTGAGGAATTAGGTATAACCAGGAGAGGCTGTAGAGTTTTTTCTAACTTCGGTTTCATTTGCTGATGTTAGGGGCTTGAGAGTCTTCTCTTTTGATTTACATGAAGCCAGCACTGTCTAAGCGGATAAAGCTTACAACGATTATGAGATTGAAGACTTACTGCTGGAAGCAGAAAATATTAAACTTTCCGCTATCCGTAAGCAAAATTCTAAAAGACCTGTGGCGGGTTATGTCCAATTAGAAAAATTTGAGAAAAGGCGATCGCCTTTTACAATCAACCTGTTAGGATTTACCGCTTTTAATCTGATTTAAACTTATTTCTTAATTGACTGCTTAATGCATCAATACTAGTTACTACCACTAACAGAACTAACATCATCGTCGTGGCTTTGTTGTATTCAAAACCGCGAATGTAACTCACTAGCTCGAACCCAATACCGCCTGCGCCCACTACGCCTAAGACAGAAGCAGCGCGAATATTGTATTCAAACATATATATCGTATAACCAAGGCATAGTGGTAAAACTTGAGGCATCACACCATATTGAGCAACTTGCCACCATGAAGCACGGCTAACTTGCAAAGCCTCTAGCGATCGCTTATCTACAGATTCGATCGCCTCTTGATAGAATTTCGCCAAGTAGCCAATTGTATAAATTCCTAGGGCTAAAGTTCCTGCGGGTGCGCCTAAACCCGTCGCTGCTACGAAAAATAATCCTAAAATAATTGATGGAACGGAACGAACTGCATTTTGTAACAGACTGGCGAGCCAACGCAGCCAAAATGGGGAAAGATTTCTTGCTGATATTAGAGCAATGGGAATGGATAGAATCGCTCCAATCGTCGTTCCCCAGAGGGACATTTGTACAGTCTCAATTAGGGCTTTAATTGCTACGTCTAAAATACTGAAGTCAGGAGGTAAAAGACGTGACAGAAAATCTGTCATGTAGGGCAGACTGGTTTTGATTAATTCAGGATTAACTTTTAAGCCATTTAATGACCAGATATAAGCCCATACTATACCAATAACTAAACAAACTCTGGCAGCCCAGATGTTGTATTGGTTAGAGGTGATTTTAGAAATATTGGGGCGAATCTGATCAAGAAATTTCATTAGGCAACTTTAGAAGACTGAAATTGAGACAGGCTTTGCAATCTAGCAAATTGTCTTTCAATAGTTTGACAGTCCCCATCATACCAGACCTTCCCTTGTTCAAGAATGATTGCTCTCTGAGCATACTGAGCAGCCAGAGCCAAGTCATGTAGCACGACGATGACTGTCAATCCTTTTCGGTGCATTTCTGCTAGGGAATCCATTACTTGATTAATTCCCGATACATCTAGCCCTGTAGTTGGTTCATCGGCAAGTAAAATGTGAGGCGACTGGATTAGGGTGCGAGCGATCGCTACTCTCTGACGTTGACCACCGCTAAGTTGTCTCGCCTTTTGATAGATTTGCTCTTGCAAACCTAGATTTTGTAATAGTTGCATAGCAACGCGGCGATCGCGTTGAGGAAATCCCCACAGACTTTGCCATGTGGACAATTCGCCGAGGCAGCCACAAAGCACATTATCCAAACATGAAAGTTGATCGACTAAGCCTCCACCCTGAAAGAGAAAACCAATATTTTTACGAACAGTAGCAATATGTTTCTGATCAACGGGTGTACCATATATTTGGATATCTCCTTGGTTGATTGGGACTAAACCAACTAGCGATCGCAGAAGCGTTGATTTGCCTGTACCATTCATGCCCAACAAAGCGACAAATTCTCCATGATTGATTTGCAAGTCAATTCCATTTAGGATTGGACGTTGCAAAGTGGATTGATATTCAGTGCGGACATTATGGCAAGCGATCGCGGGTAAATTATTGTCTAGCAAAGGTTCCATAAATTTTGTTTCTAAAATTTTTGCAAAAATAATGTTAATGCCTAGCTTTGCTAGGCATTAACATTAGGGCTTTAGTCCTGCTCGTTGAATCGCGATACGCATACTCGCTAAATGGGTTTCGTGATCAACCTTGACGAGCTTTGTGGAATTATAAAGACTACGAAACAACTCATTATTCTGGGATTCATTCAACTTTAAAAAAGCCGTAATAATCTTTTCCCGAACCTCCGATGGCACACTATCATCAATCGAGATGCCATGGGCAGGAACATTGGGAACTGGATGGAGTACCCGTAATTTTTGCCCTTCTTCAGCAGTAATCCAAGGTGGAAGCAAAGCATATTCTGAGACCACTGCTACATCTGCTTGATCCCTTAATACAGCTTGTAAGGCGCTGCTATAACCATCTCCATAGGTGACTTTCCCAAAAAACTGTTCTAAGCGATCGGGGCCATCAACAAATTTTAATCCTACCAATTCACTAACGGGGAAGATAAATCCTGAACCTGATGAACGGGAGGTAAATGCCATTCGCTTGCCGCGTAGCTGTTCTAAGGTTTCTTGAGGTGTTGACGAGGTTTTCAAAGGGCTAGATTCGGGAACGACAAAGACTGAATTATAGGATTTGCCCCCCGAATAGTCTTCACGGACTTCCGCCAAGTACATCTTTGCCCCTGCCAAGCTTTCAGCTTTGAGCGCGGCACGACCACTAACAAAGGCAACATTGGCACGATTTGATCTTAAAGCTTCCACTGATGCAGTTTCATCACCGATGACTCCTTTCACAGGGATGCCAATTTCTTTAGATAGAATGCTTGAAATCTTGTCAACCTTGCCCTGTAAATCCTTAGTGTCACGACGAGTTGCAAAGGCGATCGTGATTTCTGATAGGTTCGTCTGTGATGCTTGGTTTGGGGTAGGCTTCACCTCTTTTACTAAATCCTTGCCATTAGTCTTAGTCACTATTTGATTAGTCTGGGATGTAGGAGGGCTATTTTCACTACAGGCAGTCAAACCAACTAATGTGATTAAGCCTAAACCTACAGCGAGGTTAAGAGATGAGAACAAACTTTTTTTCATTAATTCTTCAGAAAATAATAGAAGCATAAAAGGAATCAATTGCAATAACTACTGCGGATAGCTTAAACCTATTTGAGAATAAAAGTCAATAAGTTGATGGTTTTTATTCGACAAATATAGTTGCAGCGCTTTAGGTAGTACAGAAATATTTTTGAAAGCGACGCTTTCAAAAATATTTCTGGGGTTTAAGTCATTTGTGGCTTCGGCTTCGCTCAGCCAGAGTGGACTGATGGCTGAGCGAAGCCGAAGCCGGTATCAACTCATTTCGGATTGCTATATTAAGGGACTTGCTTAGCAAGCTTTTTGAAAATTTATCAAGATTTTAAGGAGGCGCAACGCCCTAAAATCTTGATATATCAATTTTTTGTAGCTCCACATTCTAGTTTGAAAATCATGACCGAAATCCATATCCCCGAAGGAAGAGAACGCGAAGTGAAAACGATGGGAGGTGCAGCGATCGATGGCACACCGATCACCTATATCGTCGTTCTTGCTGCCGTTGTTGCCGTTTTAGCATTTATCCCTTTTTCGATAGCCCTTGGCTCAGGAAAAGGAATGCCACTCAGTCAAAGCATTTACCCTTTGCTCGGTTGGTTGCTAGGATCATGGGCTGGCGCTTTAGCAAGCATTATTGGGACTTTAATCAGTGTATTTCTTGCACCCCATACAGCAGGGAGTTTTCCGATCATCGCAATTTGGGGAGGCGCGATTGCTAGTTTTGCCGCGGGAGCGATGGGGGCAAATCACAAGAGGCGATTTTGGTATTTAGGCTTAACACTTCTTTTCGGGCTAGAACTAACCACCTATGCGTATTTGGCAATTATCCGTAATGGTATTCCTATAAATACTTTTATTTTGGGAGCTTTTATCGATTGGTCATCGATACTTTTATTCTTATTACCAACTCGCAACTTATTTGCCAGTCTCATTAGTAGCAGTAGTTTTGTAAAAGTAGCGATCGGAATATTTGGCGGTACTTGGACAATTTGTGGAATTGCTCACCTTTGTCAAGTTCCATTTACTTATTATCTTTTCAACTGGCCAGAACCAATTTGGAATGCATTGATTCCGATTATTCCTGTAGAGAATGTGATGCGGGGAGTAGCGGGCGCTGTGATTGGTACGGGTGTGATTTCAGGCTTAAGAGCGATTAATTTAGTTCAACCCAAAGAATCTCTTTACTACGGTAAATAGGCGCGAATAGAAAGATGTTGCTTTGCGTCGCCTTTCTATTCTTGGGTTTTAACATTAGCAGTAACAGATGTGTATCAAATAATTTTGGCGGCTATTTTGTCATGACTTGTCTACAATTAGTATTGCATTTTAACCTATAGCGATCGCTAATAACCCTTATATAGTAACAGGTAACGCTTCTAGATTCTCTGATCTAATTAAAAAAGCTTTAAATAAGCAAAGTATGGTTACTAGTTATACTAACTGATTGCAGAGATTATGAGTAAAAGTCGTGGTTAGCCAAACACAGCGAGCAAATGCAGGTTTTGATAGTTCTTTAGATGTCTCTAAGTACGAAGCGAAGACGCAGGAAATTGCCAAGAAGATTTTAAGTGGAACGGAAAAGAGTTCGCTTTGGGCAAAACTATCACAACTTAAGGATGAATTGCGCCTTGATGACAAGCTGATGGCTTGGACAATGGAAAATGAAGGCTTGCGGGTGCAGTTATTCCGTTTGATTGACTGCTTACCAGCATTTCAGAGTAAGGCAGAAATCGCTAGCCACATGCACGAATATCTGGCTAGTAATGCAGTAGATGTGCCAGCATTGCGGGGACTTCTCAATTTTAGTACTGACAATCCCAATTCTATAACCGCAACGGCGGCGGCGACTGCTCTCTCCACTTCTGTATCTACCCTTGCCAAGCGCTATATCTGCGGTGAGAATTTGAACGAAGCAACTAAATCCATTGAGAAACTAAGGCGCGATCGCTTTGGCTTTACGATGGATTTGCTCGGCGAGGCAGTAATTAGCGAAGTAGAAGCAGGAGAATATCTCAATCGCTACATTGCGATGATGGAGGATTTGTCAGCTAAGGCAAAGGCTTGGGGCTTGATTGATCAGATTGATAAAGCCGATGGTGAAAAACTGAAACGGGTTCAGGTTTCCGTAAAACTCAGTGCGTTCTATTCCCAATTCGATCCTTTAGATCCTGTAAAAACGACGGAGAAGGTCAGCGAACCCGCAAGAGTTTTATTAAGAAAAGCACAAGCTTTGGGCTGTGGCATCCATTTCGATATGGAGCAGTATGAGTTCAAGTCGCTCACATTGCAAATTCTCAAACAAGTTCTAACGGAACCAGAATTTCGCTATCGCACCGATGTCGGAATTACAATCCAAGGTTATTTGAGAGACAGTGAAAAGGATTTATACGAACTTGTAGAATGGGCGAAATTGCGCGGTAAACCCGTGACTGTGCGCTTAGTCAAAGGAGCCTATTGGGATCGCGAAACCATTCGTTCCTATCAACAGGGTTGGGCAATTCCCGTATTTTTCGATAAGGTTTCCACCGATGCTAATTATGAGCGCTTGATTCAGATTCTCTTAGAAAATCATCAATATCTCTATGCAGCGATCGGTAGCCATAATGCAAGATCGCTAGCCAAGGCGATCGCCATTGTCCAAACTCTCAATATTCCTAGTCGAGCCTTTGAAGCCCAATGTCTCTATGGCATGGGTGACAAGTTTGCCAATGCGATCGCCGATATGGGTTATCGAGTGCGGGTTTATTGTCCATTTGGCGATCTCATCCCAGGGATGTCTTATCTGATTCGCCGCTTGTTGGAAAATACTGCCAATAGTTCATTTTTGAGAATTAGTGGTGAAAGTAGCGATATCAGTAAGTTGATTACGGCTCCCGTCAAAACCGAACGCGATGCGAATTACTACGGCGCACCTGCTCAAAATCTTTTTGATGGATTTGTGAATTCTAGCGATCGCGACTATGCGATTGATCGAGAACGTGAAGCCGCCCAAACTGCCTTACAACAGGTTCGCAATCAATTTGGTAAAACCTATTTCCCCATTATCAGTGGTCAAGCTGTTGAAACTGAGAACTATATCGAATCGGTCAATCCTGCCAACTCTTCCCAAGTTGTAGGTAAAATTGGTTTAGCCAGCATCGACCAAGCCGAAGCAGCCGTCAAATCGGCAAAATCTGCCTTTGCATCATGGAAGAAACTCAGCGCTAAAGAGCGGGGCGATATTCTCCGTAGGGCTGCGGACATCATGGAAGAGAAGCGCGAAGAATTAATTGCATGGATTTGTTGGGAAGTTGCCAAACCCATCCGCGAAGGTGATGGCGAAGTTTCCGAAGCGATCGATTTCTGTCGCTACTATGCTAAAGAAATGGAACGGATTGAATCGGGAGTACAGCGCAATATCCCTGGGGAAGATAATACTTACATCTATCAGCCTCGCGGCGTGGTGGTCGTGATTTCACCTTGGAACTTTCCCTTTGCGATCGCTTTGGGTATGAGTGTGGCTGCGATCGCCGCAGGTAATACCGTGATTCTCAAACCCGCCGAGCAGTCTTCAGTAATTGGCGCAAAAATCGCGGAAGTTCTCCAAGCCGCAGGCTTACCCACAGGCGTATTTACCTATCTTCCTGCTAAGGGTTCCAGCGTCGGCGCTCACTTAGTCAAACATCCCGATGTGCATCTAATTGCCTTCACAGGTTCCCAACAAGTCGGCTGTCAGATTGTCACCGATGCTTCGATCCTGCGTCCTAAGCAGAAACACATGAAGCGCGTAATCGCCGAAATGGGTGGCAAAAATGGCATCATCGTTGATGAAAGCGCTGATTTAGATCAAGCCGTCGTGGGCGTGATGAATTCCAGTTTTGGCTTTGCTGGTCAAAAATGTTCGGCTTGTTCGAGAGCGATCGTGCTGGCTCCCGTCTATGACAATTTTATGGAGAGATTAGTAGAAGCCACCCGTTCTCTAATTGTCGGTGAAGCTCATCTTCCAGACACCAAACTCAGCGCTGTGATTGACGCGGCTGCTCAACGCAATATCCAGAACTACATCGCTAAAGGAAAGGAAACCGCCAAACTTGCCTATGAAGGCGAAGTTCCAAATCATGGTTTCTATGTTAGTCCGACTATCTTTGGCGATGTCGATCCCGACAGTGCGATCGCTCAAGAGGAAATCTTTGGTCCCGTATTGGCGGTAATCAAGGCGAATAGCTTTGATGAGGCATTAGCGATCGCGAATGGTACAAACTTCGCTCTCACTGGCGGCTTGTATTCGCGGACTCCTTCTCATATCGAACGCGCCTATCACGAGTTTGAAGTGGGCAATCTCTACATCAATCGCGGCATCACAGGCGCACTAGTCGATCGCCATCCCTTCGGCGGTTTCAAGCTAAGCGGTATCGGTTCTAAAGCTGGCGGACGCGATTATCTATTGCAGTTCTTAGAGCCAAGGTCAATCACTGAAAACACTCAGCGTCAAGGCTTTGCGCCGCTTGATGGGCTTGAGTAATTAAAATCAGACAAGGGGCTTAAGCCCCTTGTTCTTTGGGATATACTTTGTAAATGCTGTATCGCATTGCCTAAACCTATGATTCAGACTATCGAGCAAAAATCTACCCTGTATGATCGCGATCTTAATTTGTGGTTAGAAGATGCGATCGCCAAGTTAAAAGATGGTGATTTTCAAAATCTAGATGTAGAAAATCTAATTGAGGAGTTAGAGGGTTTGGCTGGCAGGGATAGACGCGAGTTAGAAAATAGATTAACCACTTTGCTAGAGCATTTACTCAAGCGGCTCTATGTCAAAAGTGAATATGACTATGCAGGGTGGGTTAGAACTATCAATAGAACAAGGATGGAAATCTGCAAAATTCTGAGACAGTCACCTAGCCTTAAAAACTATGCAAATAGTCCCGAATTGTTTCAAGATACTTTTGATGATGCGCTCAAGTTAATGCGATCAGATCCAGATTATAAGTCTGTAAATTTCCCTAAAATATGGCAGTTTAGCCGAGATATTGACGATATACTCAATGTTGAATTCTGGGAAAAGGATTAAGAATGATATTAGATACAGAAACAATAGAAACAATTAATGAAATTCTACCTTTAGCGGAAAGTTTTTGCCTGTCTGTACTTCAATACCTTGAAAGGACAACCAGTCTCCGAGAAGTACCGATGACTATCCAAGAACAGTACGATTTTGGGGATGACGGTAAAGTTAATAAATCTTACACCTTGATTCCATCATACTTAATGTTCTTGAAGAAATATTGTACAGCCAATATTATGGCAGAATTCAAAGATTCAAGACTATTAATTCAGAGTTTACTTGATGCAAATATTTTAATGCTCCCATTTCCTGAATTACCATTTGAGCAATCCTTTTTTTGGTTATTAAATAGTGTTCTAATGGTCGTCGAGGAATACCTTCAATCTGAAGAGACGCTTGATTTTCATTCTGATAAATTCTCGACAATATTTGTTGCATGGGTTAAAGATCTCCTTACACCTAACTGGAATGAAGTTACTGTTCCTTTAATAGGCTTTAAAAGCTCAATCAATCAAATTGACTTAATAGATGGATTTAAAATATGTGCATTTTCTAATCACGACAAAAGCAAGTTTTTTAACAGTTTACAAAGCATTACCTCTTTTTATTCAGATAGTGATTTCTCCTTGTGTACACATTATTTGAGTGGCAGTTCTAAAGAGGATTGTAATAGTCATCAACTACTAACTGATTATGCAGAAGATATTATTACAGCTTTAAGACTGATGCAAGAAGGTCAAATTGGAGCTAGAGCTGCATTTTTTGTACAGCACCCAAAAAGGAAAAATAGACAACAACATGAGGCTAGTAGCATGGATATATTTAATGTTGCCAAGCCAATTAGTCTTGATAAAAGATATGAGTTTTCTGGGGAAAATATTGATCTACTGAGGAATATAGCAAAATATATTCAAAAATCACGTCAAAGTAATGATAACAAGAACCTAGTTATAGCACTTCGTCGTTTTAATTTTTCTTATACAAGGAGATTACCAGAAGACCGTTTGATTGATTGGACGATATCGCTAGAGAGTACTTTGCTTGCTAATGAGCGTGATGAACTTAAGTATAGATTGGCATTAAGAGGAAGTATTTTATTACGAAACTTTCGATCTCCAGAAGAAACATCATCTATTTTTAAAACTTTATATGATGTTAGGAGTGGAGTTGTACATAATGGTATGACAATTAGTGATTTTGTGAAGAAAGATGGCAAAATTAAAAGTATTTACACTGTCAGTGAATTTTTAAGGCTTACAGAAAATGTTACTCGCGAAGTTCTAATAGAATATATCAAGGCTGCATTTTTGAAAAATCTCAATGTATCTTCAGTTAACGATAAAATCGACCAATATCTTCTTTCAGTAATCTCTAGCCCAAAAGAGATTTTCACAAAGTTTTTACACAAAATAGAAGGCTTTGCCTACTAACTTTATTCTAAGCTTATTTAAATCAATTTGATAGACAGTAATTGTTTAGTCTAGATTTGATTCATTTAAAATATATTGTTAAGTATAAAACTATGATTAAAACTCAAATTTTAGAAGCAATCAAACAAATGCCAAATAGCGATCGCTTAGAGGTAATCGAATTTGCCTTAAAGCTACTGCGACAAGACATAGACAAACCAGAAAAACTTAGCCTAAGAGATGCTGCTGAAATCATGCGCCCCTTCTATGCTGCAAATAGCAACTTAACTGAGTTTGTCGATGCCAATAACGAAGACTTCTATGAGTATCAAGACTATGCTTAGAGGTCAAATTTGGCTGTATAGTGCCGATCCTAGCATCGGCGATGAAATTGGAAAAACTCGCCCCTGCATAATTGTTAGTAGCGATGAAATAGGCGTGCTACGACTAAAAGTCATTGTTCCGATTACAGGATGGAACCCAACATTCACCCAAGTACCTTGGATGGTGAAGCTTGAACCCACAACAAAAAATAGACTCAGCAAATTATCGACCGCAGACACTTTTCAGATTCGATCCGTCTCACAACAACGACTAATCAAGCAAGTCGGAACTCTTGATGATGCAACAATGCAAGAAATTAGCCAAGCCTTAGCCATTGTTTTGAAGATCGGTAACTGAAACCATGACACAGACTATCGAACAAAAAATAACGCTGTGCGATCGCGATCGCAATTTGTGGTTAGAAGAGGCGATCTCATCTAAGGTCAAAATAGTATCAAAAACAGTCGAATAATATACAACCTAAGTAGCCGAGACTGTCAAGTAAAATGTGTAAATTCTAGAAGCTATATATGGAGACGATCCTCGAAGAGGATGGCAAAGCGATTGAGGGCAGGCTTCCAATCACGAATCGGCATTGTCCATTTCTTAGAAATATTCTGCATCGCCAAATAAACCAGCGTCATCAGTTCGACAAGCTCACTGACCACCGAAGGGAAAATCTGTTGGGACTTAATCACTTTTCTCAAACAGCTATTCATTGACTCAATGGCATTCGTGGTATAAAACGAGCATCGCTAATTTCGGCATAAACTTTAGCGACTTTCAATCTTGCTTTATGGCGATTATTAGAACCATTTTTCTTGCGGCTAAGCGTTTTTTGAGCTTTACGCAATTTACAGCGCTTAGATTTGAAAGTTTTAGGGTTAGCAATCTTTTCGCCATTACTCAAAGCCATCAAGCTAGTAATCCCCAAATCCAAACCTATTGACTCTTGAGATTCAGGTAATGTTTCGATTTCAATATCTACTAGCAAAGAAACAGTCCACCGTCCAGATGGCGAGAGCTTCACCGTAATAGTTGAAGGCTCTGCACCTTCAGGGAGTTGACGACTCCATCGCATATCTAAAGGTTGAGTACATTTTGCTAGATATACTTTGCCGTCTTTCCACTTGAAAGCAGCCTTAGTAAATTCAGCGCTTCCACCATAGAGTATCCGACTCGCTCTTGTCGTTCATACCATGCTTCAGTCCTTGCGGCTAATGCACGGTTATAGACTAATCGAGCGCAACCCATCGTTCTCAGTAGCAAGGTTTCTTGCGACTGAGTTGGATAGAATCGGTACTTGAAAGCTTTTT
>CALRWX020000034.1:0-37298 GCA_943371975.1 Pseudanabaena sp. UWO311
CCTTTCGCTGCTTCCAGCGCTATTTTGGCTTTGAATTCTGCACTGTGTTTTTTTCGTTGCATTGTTTTTATTCTCTCCATACTTTCTTGGTGATTTCTGGCAGCTTTTCTATCTTAATCTCCTGTCCGATTTATAGGGAGCATTATATAAACTTTCAAAAAGCTTGCTTTAATAACTTTTTGAAAGTTTATCTGTAGTGCATAATTATCTGTAGTGCATAATTCTATGGCGTTTCTTACTATGTTGAGATACAAGTTTATGTTCTTGCTTTTCCTGAGGACACAAACCTCTATCTCAGATCTATTACAAAATAATAAGTAAATTTTTCCTTTTGATAAGTTGAAAAATCTTGAAAAAAGTTTAGGATTATTCTGCCACGGAAAAACGATTCATCGCACAAATATCAATAGATTCGAGTATTTAATCTCAATATTTGGAGAAATCATGAAAAAGTATTTAGGATTTATCGCAGCCACTGTTATGTTGGTTGAAGGATTTGGAGTTGGAGCAGCGATCGCTGGTGGTCAATATGGAGCAGTCGCTACTGGTCCAAACGGGGCTTATGGTTGGGCTTATAACTTCGACAGTGCAGAGGGTGCAAACCAATATGCACTATCATCGTGTGAAGGCAATTGCACAGAAGTAGTTACTTTTAAAAATGGTTGTGCTGCTGTTGCCAAAGGTGGTGGGTATTTTGGTTGGGCTGCTGCCACTGATGAAGCAACTGCAAAAAACAATGCTCTTGGATATTGTGGTAATGCCAGTTGTGAGATTGCTGTATGGGCTTGTACTGATCGTTAGGATCTACTTCCTCTGGTCATAACCAAAGCCCCGAGCCTGTGGCGATCGCCACAGGCTCGGGGCTTTGAAATTTAATTGAGCTTATCTACTCACCGACATTAAAATATCTTAAAAGTTATAGAACTTACGCAATGCCAACAAATTTACTTAAGCAAGTAAAAACAGAGAAGTAAAACTCACTTCCTCTGCTTTTATCATTTTTATGCGATCGCTTGAGGTGTATAAAAACTTAGTCTGAGATGGTTTTGATATATCTGCAAGGCTTTTAAGCTATAATGGCAGAGTGTTTTTGAATCTTTACTCAAGACACACCTTAAAATACCCTCAAGAGTGCTTTTAAAGTTTTTCTTGAAAAGCACTTTTAAACGCGAAATATTTCTGGAGTTGTTTACCTTCATGCCTGAGACCATTACAGAAACTTACAATGCCAACCAGATCCAAGTACTTGAGGGTCTAGAAGCAGTTCGTAAACGACCTGGGATGTATATCGGCACAACGGGGCCAAAAGGGTTACATCACCTTGTTTTTGAAGTCGTTGATAACAGCGTCGATGAAGCCCTTGCAGGACATTGCGATCGCATTTTAGTTGAGCTTCTGCCCGACGGCTCTGTACAAGTCTCCGATAATGGGCGCGGCATCCCCATTGATATTCACCCCAAAACTGGTAAATCTGCTCTCGAAACTGTACTGACTGTCCTCCATGCTGGTGGTAAATTTGGCGATGGTGGTTACAAAGTATCAGGCGGTCTGCATGGTGTAGGTATTTCCGTAGTTAACGCTCTATCGGAATGGGTAGAAGTATCGGTATGGCGATTGGATACAGTCTATACCCAAAGATATGAGCGCGGTTTTCCTGTTAGCGATCTCATCCCTAGCAAGAGTCAGGAAGTAAGACGCGGTACACAGGTTCGATTCAAACCAGACCCTCAAATTTTTACAACTCAGACTGAATTTGATTACGATACTCTCGCGGGACGGCTCAAGGAGCTTGCTTACCTGAATGCTGGCGTAAAAATCGAGTATAGCGATCGCCGAGGAACAGAAGTCCGTACCGATATTTTTTGCTACGAAGGCGGTATTCGCGAATATGTCGCCTACATGACTCGCGACAAAGAACCCATTCATCCTGACATTATTTATGTAAATGGTGAACGGGATAATGTGGTGGTAGAAGTCGCTTTGCAATGGTGCATTGACTCCTATAACGACAATGTGCTTGGCTTTGCAAATAACATTCGGACTATTGATGGCGGTACGCATTTAGAAGGGCTGAAAACAGTTCTGACGCGCACGATGAATGCGACGGCGCGAAGGCTAAAAAAAATTAAAGAAGGTGAGTCCAATCTCGCTGGTGAAAATGTCCGTGAAGGGCTGACGGCGGTAATTTCTGTCAAAGTTACCGATCCAGAATTTGAAGGTCAAACTAAAACCAAATTAGGTAATACAGAAGTACGCGGTATTGTCGATTCCTTTGTTGGTGAAGTTCTTAATGAATATCTAGAATTTCATCCAGCTGTTGCCACTGCGATTATTGAGAAAGCGCTGCAAGCCTTTAATGCTGCGGAAGCCGCCCGTCGCGCCCGTGAGTTGGTTCGCCGTAAGTCAGCATTAGAGTCTTCGACTTTACCAGGAAAGCTTGCCGATTGTAGTTCTCGCGATCCTAAAGAGTCTGAAATCTTCATCGTGGAAGGCGATTCCGCAGGTGGCTCGGCCAAACAAGGACGCGATCGCCACTATCAAGCGATTCTTCCTTTACGAGGTAAAGTTCTCAATATAGAGAGAGCCGATGACAGTAAGATTTATAAGAATAATGAAATCCAAGCCTTGATTACAGGTTGCGGATTGGGAATTAAAGGCGAAGACTTTAATGAGTCACAACTGCGTTATCACAAAATTATTCTCCTCGCTGATGCAGACGTTGATGGAGCGCACATCCGTACCTTGCTCCTGACCTTCTTCTATCGCTATCAACGAGAACTGCTCGATCGCGGTTTTATTTATATCGGCTGTCCACCACTATATAAATTGGAACGCGGCAAAACTGCTCAGTACTGCTACAGCGATCGCGACTTACAGACAGCGATCGCCTCTTTCCCTCCTAACGCCAATTACAACATTCAGCGCTTCAAAGGTCTAGGTGAAATGATGCCCCAACAGTTATGGGAAACTACGATGAACCCTGCTACGCGATCGCTAAAACGTCTCACCATCGAAGATGCTGCGGAAGCTGATCGTATATTTACGATTCTCATGGGCGATAAAGTGGCTCCACGTCGTGAATTTATTGAGACCTATGGTTCTAAACTAGCTCTTGCAGAACTAGATATTTAAAATAAAAAAGGCAGCGTTGGTTGCGACCTTTTTTATTTTAGAAAGCACCGCACTTTGTGCGGTGCTTTTTTATTAGGATTTAGTTTTTTCTAGAACAAAGTTACTTAGCGATCGCTGTACCGATACAACTGGGATTTGCGAAATCGCCTCTGTTGCAAAAGCATAAGTAAGTAAATTCGCCGCACTTTCCGCATCGATCGATCGACTTTGCAAATAGAAAATTTCTTCTGCATCCAATTGGCTAACCGTTGCACCATGAGCACATTTGACGTTATCCGCAAAGATTTCTAATTGGGGCTTAGTATCCACTCTTGCTTTGCCAGATAATAAAAGATTGCGGCTTAGCTGTGCCGAATCAGTTTGTTGTGCTAACTTTGCTACTTGAATTTTGCCATTAAAGACGGCATGGGAGTGACCATCAGCAATGCACTTGTGTAGCTGTTTACTAGAGCCATGAGGATAGTTATGAGCAATGACAGAATGAGTGTCGGCAAGTTGCTCACCATCGATAAAGGCTAATCCAGTTAGGGAAGTTTCCGTTTGCTCCGCCATCTGATGCACAATTAAATTCTGGCGTGAGATCTTTGCACCAAAGCTAATAGATTGATTTTTATATACACTATTTCTTGCTTGAGCGATCGCGGTGGTATTGATATGAATCGCTCCATTCCCTTGTCTTTGCACATTCGTATGATTGACCTGTGCGCCTTCCGCTAACCAAACTTCAGTTACAGTGTTCGTGAAATAGGTTTGATCATCTGCTCCCACAAAGGTTTGCACAAAAGTCAAATTGCTATGGGCTTCTGCGATTACCAAACAACGAGGCTGATTGATCAATGTTGCTTGTCCAACTTTGGGAGCAGAAACAAAAATCAATTGAATTGGATGCTCAACCACTAAGTTTTTAGGAACAAAAATAATCGCGACATCTCGCATGCTAGCTGTATTGAGACTTGCAAAATAATCATTCGCATCGGGATGTTGCGCGAGATGCGAACGCAATTTTGGCAAAATGCGATCGCCAAGGGTTGCTAATGTACCAACTACTACCCCAGTTTCTACCCCAGTTGTATCTGAAAAAATCGGGTAGTATTGATCATTCACAAATACAATGCGACGTTGATTAGCTTCTGGAGCAATGTGCTTTGCTAGTAGAGCTTCTACATCATTTGATAGTGCTGGCTGATTAGTAAAACTCAGACTTCCCAAATTAGAAACATCGGTATATTTCCATTCTTCGTCTTTTGTAGTAGGAAAAGAAAGTGTGGATAGGCGATCGCTTGCTAATTGGCACAGATCAGCAATAAATTTCTGGGTTTCGCGATCGATATCAGCCACATTGGATTGAAGACCTACAATTTGGGAAACGAACTTTTGACTATCGACAGATGCTCTACGACGTGCACTAGCAGCACCTTTAAATTCTTGCTCTTCCAATTGTTCGAAAACTTGAATAGCCATTATACCAACACCGCCTCTTCTTCTTTGAGCCAGTCGTAACCTTTCTCTTCTAATTCGAGAGCCAAGTCTTTCCCACCAGTTAAAATAATCTTGCCATTTTCCATCACATGAATGAAGTCTGGAATAATGTAGTTGAGCAAGCGCTGATAGTGGGTAATTACAAGGGAAGAATTATGAGGCGTTGAGAGTTTATTCACACCACCAGCCACAATCCTCAATGCATCAATGTCTAGTCCTGAATCAGTTTCATCAAGAATTGCTAAAGTTGGGTCAAGAATCGCCATCTGCAAGATTTCATTACGCTTCTTCTCACCTCCTGAAAATCCTTCATTAACACTTCGGCTCAAGAAGCTAGGATTCATTTCTACGATTTCTAACTTCTCTTGAATAAAATCATCAAAATCAATAATATCTAACTCTTCTAAACCCTTATGCTTTCGTAAATTGTTATAGGACAATCTCAAGAAATCAGAATTAGTTACCCCTGGGATTTCTAGTGGATATTGAAAGGCTAAAAATATCCCTTCTCTAGATCTAATTTCAGGTGCTAAATCTAAAAGATTTTTACCCTTATACCAAATCTCGCCACCCGTGACGGTATAAGCAGGATGTCCGGCTAATACTTTGGAGAAGGTGCTTTTCCCAGAACCATTTGGCCCCATAATCGCATGGACTTCGCCAGCCTTAATTTCGAGATTTAACCCTTTAAGAATCTGGACTCCATCCACTTCCGCAGTCAAATCCTTAACTGATAAAATCACTTCACTATTTTCGACAATCATCTCTTTTCTTTTAACTGTTAACTTCAATTGTAATGCTTTTATGCTTACATACCCACATACTCATCTTCAAAAACTTCTTGCCAAGTTAGCGAAGAAACACTTGATTTACAATTCATCTCAGCTTCGGCTTTACGCTTTGCTTTGATAAAAGATTGATCCCAGAGTGATTCGATAAACTCACGATTGAGACTAGGCATCTCTTCTTGACTTTCCTCGATCGCATCACGCGCATCGAGAATCGAAACTAACCAACTACGACTACTCTTATTTGGTTGGGTTTTCCATTTAATGATAAGCATCATTAAACGAGTTAATTGACTTTTAAGAGCTTGACGTTCTGAGCTTGACATTGCATCAACTAGTTCATACGGGGCGGCTTTTGCTTCTTCCGTTTGTCCTTGCTGGAGCAAAGTTTGGGCAGCCTCAGCCGTTTGAAAATGGGAGTTAATTGCCATCATCTTCCAGTCTGTTTTAGGATTTGCTAGCATTTCAACACCTCCATAAATTTCAAACCGTTGTTAATGATTACATGGCATATTTTAAGGTTTCCGCGATCGCAGTTCTATGATTTCTTCCATAACTCTTTAATGCACAAATAAAGTTGACGCAAGCGTCAACTCTATTTTATCCCACACTATTTTCTAACTTCAAAGCCAACAGCTTATCTGCTTCTACGGCAAATTCCATAGGTAAAGCATTGAATACTTCCTTACAGAAGCCGCTAATAATCATGGAAACAGCATCTTCTAACGCGATCCCGCGTTGTTGGAAATAGAAGAGTTGCTCTTCGCCAATCTTAGAAGTTGACGCTTCATGCTCGACCCTTGCAGTATTATTCTGGACTTGAATATAGGGGAAAGTATTCGCCTGTGAGCAATCGCCAATCAGCATCGAGTCACATTGTGAGTAGTTTCTCGCGCATTCTGCTTTTGGGGAAATCTTCACTAAGCCACGATAGCTATTTTGAGAGCCACCTGCGGAAATACCCTTAGAAACAATTTTACTACGGGTATTTTTGCCGATATGCACCATCTTGGAACCTGTATCGGCTTGCTGCTTGTTATTTGTCAGAGCAACAGAATAAAACTCACCGACGGAATTTTCGCCGACTAGGACACAGCTAGGATATTTCCAAGTAATTGCGGAACCAGTTTCTACTTGAGTCCAAGAGATTTTGGAGTTTTTACCTTGGCACAAACCGCGCTTGGTCACAAAATTATAGATACCACCCTTGCCATTTTTATCGCCAGCGTACCAGTTCTGTACAGTAGAATATTTGATTTCCGCATCGTTTAGGGCGACTAATTCTACAACTGCGGCGTGCAGTTGATTAGTATCAAACATTGGCGCAGTACAGCCTTCGAGATAGCTCACATAGCTACCTTCTTCAGCAACAATCAGAGTACGCTCGAACTGTCCAGAATCGCCATTATTAATGCGGAAATAGGTAGACAGATCCATTGGACATTTCACGCCCTTGGGGATATACACAAAGGATCCATCGCTAAATACAGCGGCATTTAGTGCTGAGAAATAGTTGTCAGCGATCGGGACAACACTTCCTAAATATTTTTTGATTAGTTCAGGATATTCGTGCATCGCTTCAGAGATCGAGCAGAAAATTACGCCGACTTTGGCTAAATCTTTTTTGAAGGTAGTTGCAACGGACACACTGTCAAAGATCGCATCAACGGCAACATTGGCGAGGCGTTTTTGCTCAGACAGGGAAATGCCTAGTTTCTCGAAGGTGTCTAGCAATTCGGGATCGACCTCATCGAGACTTGCCTTTTTCTTGGACTGCTTTGGTGCGGAATAGTAAACGATATCTTGATAATTAATCGCAGGATAATCTACATGCGCCCAAGTCGGTTCTTGCATCTTTAACCATTGCCGATACGCTTTGAGGCGAAATTCCAGCATATATTCTGGCTCATTTTTCTTAGCCGAAATCATGCGGACGACATCTTCGCTAAGCCCGCGAGGAATCGTGTCCGACTCAATGGACGTAACAAATCCGTATTTGTATGGTTGGTTGACAAGTGCTTGAACCGTTGCAGTCATGTCAGTTAAGGCTCCTGATAGTTAATGTGTAATTTTGATGGGTTGCATTAAAATTACGGGATTAAAACAACTTGCTTGTTTCTTTACTCATAGTACGGTACATTAGCAACATACAAGTTGTCAAAGTCATTTTTTATAACTTTACAGCCTAAACAAACTGCGTAATATCGCGGAGCGGTATTACACCCCCTCGAATTGCCATCAGGAGCCTGTTCCATGAAAACTCCCATCGGCGTTGCTGAGATAATTGCGCCAGATTCACAACTGAATAGTGAAGGAAAGCATGATACTAAACACGATGTTAAGCAAGACACTAAGCATGACATTTTGCAGCATTTGCTTAAACGTGGTGAGGTTACAGCGCAAGACTTAGCCGAAAAATTAGATATTAGTCCCCAAGCAATTCGTAAGCATTTAAAGGATTTAGAAACTGAGGGGCTGATTTATCACACTGCTGAGCAGGTGGGTATGGGTCGTCCTCAATTTATATATGCTTTGACGGTGGCGGGGCGCGATCGCTTTCCGGATAGCTATAACCAGTTTGCCGTAAATTTTTTAGATACGCTCATCGATACATTAGGCAAAGAGCAAGTATCTGAGGTGTTGCAAAAGCAATGGCAACGCAAGGCGCAAAATTACAAATTGAAACTTGGAGGAGGTTTGCTAAAGCAAAGATTAGAAAAATTAGCCGAAATCCGTCGTTCCGAAGGCTATGTAACTGAATGGTTTCCTGTGGAAGGAAATAATCGAGAACAGCAAAATTTTATTTTTACGGAATATAACTGTGCGATCGCCCATGTGGCGGAATCTTTTCCCAGCGTGTGCGGGCATGAATTAGAAATGTTTGCGACGGTGCTAGATTGTCCAGTGGAGCGGACTCATTGGATGGTTAATGGAGAACATCGTTGTGGATATTTAATAAGAGATAAAGCGAATAGCTATTAGTTATTTGCTTTACTTTCACAACCAGTGCTAATTCTATTAGCTTGGCTTCCAGTAAATGTGGCGCTTAGCGCCACATTTACTAACACTTAATGTAAAGGAGAAATATGAGTTTAACTTTAACAAAAGACAATGTTGAGAATGTTCTCGATGAATTGCGTCCCTATCTGATGTCCGATGGCGGCAATGTGGAACTTGTCGAAATCGAAGGACCAATTGTGAGACTGCGCTTACAAGGTGCTTGTGGTTCTTGTCCTAGTTCTGCAATGACTTTGAGAATGGGTATTGAGCGTAAATTAAAAGAAGAGATTCCTGAAATTGCTGAAATTGAGCAGGTTTTTTAAATATAACTAAAAAAGATAGGACTTACGCAAGACTAACAAATTTACTAGGTTTTAGGTAGATGTAACGCGTGCTTCGCAGGCGCTACATCTACCCGAAGCGTAAGTCCTAAGAGAGTTACATAGCTAAGCTATGCAACTCTCTTTTAGTTACTGGCGTTACGTGGAAAGAATATCAGTTATTAAATCGCAATTCCTTTATTAAATCGCAATTCCTTAATTCCTGTTTTTGTGCTGATAAGGGAGTAGGAGGCAAGTAGCTTAAAAGATTAATTTAAAGAAGTGTTGCATTAGTTCTCTAGATCGGTATTCCTTAGCAGTACAATGAGGATCGCTACCATTGTGTTATACGCATAAATACTGTCTTGATTTCCCTCGAACTCGTTACCGAAATTTATCATCGCCCATTGCTATCTCTAGTTTTTGAGGCACAGTCAGTCCATCGTCAGTATCATCAAACTGATGCTGTGCAGATGTGTACACTATCAAATATTAAGTCAGGTCGTTGTCCTGAAGATTGTAAATATTGTCCTCAGAGCGCTCGTTATCCAACCGATGTAGAGGCTTATCCACTGCTACCCCTTGATCAAGTGATCAGTCAAGCACAGGATGCAAAGCGGCATGGGGCAACTCGCTTTTGTATGGGGGCAGCATGGCGCAACGCTCCTGATGGCGAGGAGTTTGAGCGGGTGCTGCAAATGGTTGAAGCCGTCGCAGATATGGGAATGGAAGCCTGTATAACTATGGGAATGTTACGACCAGATCAGGCTCAGCGCCTAGCTAGGGCTGGTTTAACTGCCTATAACCATAATCTTGATACTTCTGAAAGTTTCTATCCTGAAATTATTACGACACGCACCTATCGCGATCGCCTCGAAACGATTCAGCATGTCTCTGAGGCAGGGATCCAAGTTTGTTGTGGTGGTATTATCGGCATGGGCGAAACCGACAGCGATCGCATTGATCTTTTACATACTCTCGCCAATCTCACCCCACAACCTGAGTCAGTACCAATTAATGCTCTATCTGCCGTAAAAGGAACTCCCTTTGGCGATCTTGAGGCGATCGATCCTCTGGTGCTAGTACGAATGGTTGCCACTGCAAGAATTTTGATGCCTAAAGCTGTGGTAAGACTTTCTGCGGGACGCGATCGGTTGAGTGTTTCTGATCAAGCTTTATGCTTCCTCGCGGGCGCTAACTCCATTTTCTCCAGTGAGAAGTTACTTACGACTGCCAATCCTAATTGGCAAGATGATGCAGCAATGTTTGAAAAACTAGGTGTAAAACCCAAAGAATTCGCATAATAAAAAAGGCAGCCAAAGGCTGCCTTTTTTATTATGCGAATTCAGGTCTGCCCTGTGACATAAAATGCTTCTGTGAACTCATCTCAGGCTCTCCATCCTTGGGGACTCTTTGGATATAGGTTCCATCAGATCGAAGATCCCAAGCTTGACGATTATCGGCTAAGACGATTTCTAGAATCTGTTTAAGTTCCTTAATTAGCAATGGCTCTTCAATGGGAGTGATTACCTCAACTCGCGCATCAAGGTTACGAGGCATCCAGTCGGCACTGCCGATATATACTTGCTCCTCACCTCCATTACTAAAATAGAAGATCCGCGAATGTTCTAAAAATCTACCAATCACGCTAATTACACGAATGCGATCGCTTAATCCTTTTACCTTAGGACGCAGACAGCACATACCACGAATAATCAAATCAACATTCACGCCAACTTGCGAAGCCTCATATAGAGCCATGATAATTTCAGGGTCAACCAGTGAATTCATCTTTGCAATAATGTAAGCAGGATATCCCTGCTTTTGATGTTCGATTTCACGGTGGATTAGCTGCAAAAACTTCTCGCGCATATTCACAGGCGCAACTAATAATTTCCGATATTCACGCTGACGGGAATATCCCGTTAGATAGTTAAACAAATCCGTCAAATCTGCTCCCAATGCATCACAACAGCTAAATATTCCTAGATCGCTGTAAAATCTTGCTGTTTTAGGATTGTAATTGCCGGTACCAATATGGACATACCGCACTAGGCGATCGCCTTCCTGACGTACTACTAAAGCTGTCTTGGTATGAGTTTTTAGATTCTTCAACCCATAGACTACATGCACTCCCGCATTCTCTAATTTTTTCGCCCAGAGAATGTTATTCGCTTCATCAAATCTTGCTTTCAGTTCCACCAATACCGCGACCTGTTTGCCATTCTCGGCTGCCCTAATGAGAGCATGGACAATAGGTGAATCGCCAGAAGTGCGATATAAAGTTTGTTTGATTGCCAGAACATCAGGATCAGTCGCCGCCGCCTCAATGAATCGCTGCACTGTCGTCGTAAAGGACTGATAGGGATGGTGAACGAGAAAGTCACCTTCACTAATGATCTCAAAAATATTTTTATCTTCTTCGTCACCTTCCTTCAAACGCTGGTGGGTGACTGATTTCCAAGGTTTATCTTGATGCTCAGGCATAGGCAAAGAAGCGATCGCCATGAGATTCCCTAGGCCAATTAGTCCAGGAATGTCATATACATCAGCTTCGGTAATCCCTAGTTGATCAACCAATTCCTTCCGAATTTCTGGTGGAATATCACTAGCAATTTCCATCCTTACCACTGGTCCAAATTTCTGCTTGCGTAATTCTTCTTGCAATGCCGAAATCAAATCATCAGCTTCTTCTTCTTCAATATCTAATTCCGCATCGCGAGTAATTCGAAATGGATAATAACTGAGAATTTCCATTCCGGGGAATAAAGCTTCAAGATTATGGGCGATCACCTGCTCTAAAGGCACAAAGGTATGATCAGTGGTTTCGGGGATTTTGACAAACCGTGGTAATACGCTGGGTACTTTTACCCTTGCAAAGTTTTTCTCGCCTGTCTCGCGATCGCGCACAATCACCACTAGATTCAAACTGAGATTTGAGATATAGGGAAATGGGTGGGCAGGATCAACTGCTAATGGAGTGAGTACAGGAAATAACTTTTCTTGAAAATAGGTCTTGAGATAGCGCTGATGCTTTTTATCAATATCTTTATAATCTAGTAACTTCACTCCATATTTATATAATTCTGGACGGAGAGTATTCTCAAAAAATTCATGTTGCATCGTTACTAATGGTACGAGGGAAGCACGAATTTCCTGCAATTGTGTTTCTAGATTCAGACCATCATCGGTAATCCCATCTTCTTGTTCGGCAAATTTTTTCTTTATGCTTGCAACTCTAACCATAAAGAACTCGTCAAGGTTAGTGCTAAAAATCGCTAAAAATTTCGCCCGTTCTAATAATGGTGTGCGCGAATCAATTCCTTCGCTTAAAACTCTTTTGTTAAAAGCGATCCAGCTTAATTCTCGATTAAAAAGGTATGCAATTTGCTCAGGCTCTTTTTTGCTTTTCTTATCACTTTTTCCTTCACTGGGTGCAGGTTCTTCCAAAACCTTAATTACTTCTAGTGCAGGGTCAGAATTTTCCAACAACTCAACTGTCGTCTCAATTAGGTTAACTTCTAAGGCAACTTCTGGATTTTTCTGAATTAAGTCTTTTTTTATTCTAGGCATAGAAACAAACCTATCATCTTTTTTAAGTTGTTTGGGAATACTGTAGCTGGCGATCGCTATGCAGTGATTTGTGCTTTCTTAAAACTCAAATAAATATACAAAACCTGAATAGCCTATAACTAGATTATCGAAGTATCGGTCATTACTGTGTGAGCTTAAACACCTCCAAAAAAAAAGACGGCACTTAGCGCCGCCTTTTTTTTAAACTAACCCAAGATTGCTTCAATATCTTTTCGCAGACCAGCATCATCAGGGGCAACACTGGAAGGATAATATTTCACAACTTTTCCTTCCTTGTCAACCAAGAACTTATTGAAGTTCCATTGAACTTGGTTGCCTGTGGTTTCGGTGAGATATTTGTAAGCATCTACTGCCCCAGATCCCTTGACTGCAACCTTGCTAAACATATCAAAAGTGACATCATAGGTGAGAGAGCAGAAGCTCTTGATTTCTGCTTCGGGTGCTGGCTCCTGTGCGCCAAAGTCATTACTAGGGAAACCAAGAATCTCAAAGCCCTTATCTTTATATTCACGGTACAAAGATTCTAAACCTTTGTATTGCTTGGTGTAGCCGCATTTAGACGCAACGTTAACAACTAACGCAACCTTGCCTTGGTACTGTGCGAGATCGACTGGCTGACCGTCGATGTTGGTGACTTTGAAATCGTAAAATGTGGACATATTTTCGTTTTTAGAGTTATTTGAGTATTAGGATCAATTTTGGGATTTGCAATGCTATAGGCATTGCAAATCCCAAAATTGATCTATAGCCTTTTGCAGCGATCTTTATGGCAAGTGTAATTATTCTGATTGGTGTACCTGCAAGTGGCAAGTCTAGGCTCGCTGAGCAAATGTTACGCGCTTCTAATCAGACTTCTCATCAGAATAGTAGCAGCCTTACCTTTGGGCAATCCAAAATTATCAGCCCCGATCGCATTCGTGCCAGACTATATGGCTCCGACACTATTCAAGGCGATTGGTCAGAAATTTGGGCGCAGATACAACAGGAATTTACAAATGCCGCTAAGTCGCAACAATCTGTCATATATGATGCCACAAACTATCAACGCGAATATCGCAAAAATATTATTTATCTTGCCAAAGAGCATGGGTTTAAGCCGATTACAGGAATTTGGTTAAATGTGCCACTTTGGATTTGTTTATCGCGCAATGAGACTCGCGATCGCGTAGTGCCTGAAGAAATCGTGGTGGATATGTATCGTATTCTTGCTTATTATCCCCCCACCCTGAGCGAGGGCTTTGATCGCATTTTGTTTCGTGATCAAAAATCAGAAAATGAATGGATCGACTGATCTCTTTCATCGCGATAAGTATTGCGCGAGACGCGTTACATTTCGTTCCTGAATTGTTGGATCTGGCATGATTTTATGCAGAGCCTCATTAGTTGTATCAAAACAATTATCTCGTCCAATCTCCTTGAGTAAACCACTACGCTCAAAAAGCTGCTCGACTTCAGGACGCAAACCACTCAAAATCAGATGACAATCATGACGTTGTAGATCGTGATAAATCTCTTCTAAAGCAACTAAGCCCGTCGAATCCATACTAAGAGTGCCAAGGCGATCGCTAACCAGTTATAAGCTTCTAAGTGTGTCACTGTCTGCCAAAGGGCTTGCAGAAAATGCTCTTGATTAGGTAGATGCAAGCCGAAGAAGTTATTTAACGCAAAGGCAAGCGCTAAAAGTAAAGCGACGACTGCCGCAGTTAGTCACCCCGAAAGCTACTAAATAATCCCTTGAAGGGATTATTTTTTGGACTTAACTTTGATTTTGGACTTAAATGGTTGCTATCTAAGATTCCTGACTGTGCCATGGGATTGTAATTACTCCAGTTTTTGTAACGATTCCCGCATCTGAATGACGTGGTTGTTAAAAAGTTCTAGTGCCGAATCCAATACCTTAAAAATTGTGGGATCACCAACAGAATAATAAGCAAAATTCCCTTGTTTACGCGATCGCACCAAGCTGTAACGCCGCATCACCGCCAACTGTTGCGAAACTGCCGAAGGTTCGAGTTCAATCCGCTGAGCGATCGAATTAACGCTCTGCTCACCAAGCCGTAAAGCGTCCAATATCTGAATTCGGACTGGATTGGATAAAACCTTAAATAAATCGGCCTCGAAATAGCTTGGTTGAAATGTCATATGAACCCCTTGATCCACTTACGCCCTATCACTTTGGCGATTAGTTACATGATCAATTACATTTTATAAACTATTGGTTAGCAAATTTTCTATATTTGCAGGCACGTATATTCTAACCTATGTATCTACAAAGTATTAGATATAGATTACGTTCTAAAAAACAACTTATGTTTGTCTGTTTCCCATTTTGTGTTAGCTTAAATAGACGCAATCTAAAAAATCTCTAAGGGGTAAACTAGGTAACAATGGCAAAGCGCCGCAATCAGAAAAAAGAAAAAGCTCTTCGCAACCAAGCGTATGCGCGTAAGTTTCGTAAGCGCACCCCTATGGGGCGCTTTGGACGTAGAAGACCAATGGGCAGCTATAACGATCCTGAAGATTCTGAATCCAATGGAGCTGCTGACACAGGTGCAGCCGATACAGGAGCTGCTGACACTGGCTCTGGAATTGGTAAGTTCTAGATTGAATTCTGGTGATCATATGCCAGCATTCTACAGATCATGACCCAAAATTTTGCCCTTGCCTTACATACAACGACTACCAAACTAGAGATTGCGATCGCGGAACTTAACCCAAATTCCAATCGCAACTCTGACACCTATATCATCCACAAGCAGCAGTCATGGGAACTAGGCAGAGAGTTATCTGTACAGTTACATGACTGCTTAAATTTGTCCGTGGGTGATATTCCATGGGCTAATTTTGCTTTTTTAGCGATCGCGACAGGAATTGGTAGCTTTACCGGCACAAGGATTGGCGTTGTTGTCGCCAAAACCCTCGGAGAACAGTTAAATATTCCTGTATATGGGATTGACTGTGAATCGATAGTCAGTAGAGCGCAACAACCCGAAGCATCATTATCTCTTGGCGAAAGCTTGCTAGTAATCGCGCATGATCAATGGCAGGCAAAAGTTTATTCTAGTTGGCAAGATGTTTTGCCAATTTATGAATCATAAGTAATAAAGAGGGCGCAGTGCGCCCTCTTTATTACTTATTTAGTATTTAAAAATGTTAGAATTACGATGCTGAAAGTATATACAAGGTTGAATTTTCGTAACTAGTGATTGCTCGCTAGATTTACAGGGGAACAATTTTATTACCTAGGCAAAATCCACCTAAGACGGTAGTTATTCCCCGCTTGACCTATGCTTCAAGACGCGATCGCCATTCGTCATTACCAAAAAATTACCGACTCCTTAGTCGAAATGTCAGAACGTGGTTATCGCACGACTGACGAGATGAGACTATTCCTAGATGGTTATCTATCGGCTCTACGCTTTGCTAACGCCATCGAAATACATCATATTCATCGTCTAGAAGAAGAAGTCATCCGATTTCTCTATGATTCCTCTAACTTTGCATCACCCTATGAATTTGAAATGGAGGTTGAACGGGGGGAAAGGTAAACGCTATGTCGAAGGCTCTCAGTAATCGGAGTTTGAAATCTTTCCTGTTCCACAACCTTTAGCCCCTGCTCTTCACAGAAAATATCAAGCTGTTCACTTTCTTCGGGTAGCCACTGACCGCGATATAAAACCGCTGTGCCGCTTTTTTTGAGAAAAGGCAAACAATAGTTAGCACAAATATCTGGTTTGCCCACAGCCCTTACGACGGCCAAATCGTACTTCTTTCTATATGCGGGAATTGTATTAATATCTTCACCTCGACCTGCCAGAGCGATCACATTAGTTAATCCCAAAGCTTGAATCGTTTCATTAACAAAGGCAACCTTTTTTTGCTTGCTATCCAATAGGGTGACTTGCCATGATGGTCTGGCGATCGCGATCGGTAGTCCGGGAAAACCTGCCCCCGTACCAATATCGATCACCTTAATATTTTCGAGATCCCAATAGGCTAACACTCCTCGCAACGAGTCCCATAAATGCTTCTCCCAAAAATCATCGGATTCAGTGATTCGTGTCAGGTTTTGCTTGCTATTGCCCTCTAGGACAAGTTCATATAACTTTTCAAATTGTCTAATTTGTTCTGGGTTGGGCAACCAGTTAAGGGTGGATTGCCATTGAGTAAATAATTGCGAAAATTGGGACATATATAAGCAAGTCGTCAAGTAAAGATCGCGCTGTGCGCCGCCTCTACTTTATACCAAATGAACAAATGACAACACCTATAAAGCCGTACCCGAAGGACGGCAGTTTAAACTCATTTTTCTGATAAGATCAAAGAAACATTAAGATTCATGTAGCATTGCTAAGTAGATAATAAAAAACATAAAAAGGTAAAAATTTCATGGCAGAACAGGTTAAACCGCGTACCGCATTTACTAAAGATGATCGCGGTATTCTAAATAACTGGGCGATCGAACCCAAAATGTATGTTGAGGATGTCAAGGAAAAGGGCGAAAATCGCTTTGGACTTACGGAATATGCAGAATTGCTCAATGGACGCTTAGCCATGATTGGGATTACTGGAGTGGTTCTCATTGAAGTATTAACTGGTAAGGGCTTTTTACAAATTATCGGTTTCTAGAATTACAGCGCTTTGTGCGTTTTTAAAACCCAAATAAGTTTTTTGAAAACTTATTTGGCAGAACTTTGCCTTCAATATTTATGAATGTAGGTTTATGTCAGTTTCTCAAGATCCGATCCAGTTTTTAACCCTGTCAGAAGCCCATGCTATCGATGGAGCATTGCTATCGGCTATGGAAAAATTTATGAGCCGTATCACTATTTCTTCGATGCGGATCATTACCCAAATTGCTCAAGACTTAAATATCCATGCAGAAGAACTTTCAGCCAACCAAATTGTGCAATGGATTGAGCGTGATTCTCTAATCCGAAAAGAGCGTGGCAAAGAAGCTGCTTTTCTAAAATGGGATTCGCCGCATCCTGATCTAGATTTTGAAGATGTCAGACAGGATGAAGTAACACCTGCAAAGCTCTCTAGTCATGAAAAATTTTTAACGCGGATGGTGATTTCAGCGAGGCAAGCATTAGTAACGATCGCCCAAGATTACAGTATCCATCTTGAGAATTTGACTGTGGCGCAAATAATTGTTTGGATAGAACGTGATGCCGAAGTAAAGCGTGAACAGGGAATCGAAGCAGCATTTTTATCTTGGTAAATAAAGCCATAAAAACAATGGCTCACGTTTCGCTTGAGCCATTGTTTTTATGGCTTTATAATTAAGTTACTTACTTAGTAAGTAAGATCTTAACTTTGTTCGCACATTTAATGTAGATTAAAAATATGGTTCGCTATACGCTTGCCCAAAGTCCTGAAGTTGTCTTAACTGTTTCTGGCAAAGATTCGCCAAAAGCCCGCGACAAAGCGATGGTAGAACTGATCGAACTCATGGACTCAGGTAAACTTGATTCAGACCTTGCCGATGGCTTTAGTCCTGACCAATTTATAGAAGTGAGAGAAATTTCCATGTCTGAAGATCGTGAAGATCCTATTACCCAAGCTGTCCAAGTCCTCAATAATCTGGCTACTCTCAAAATCAAGGTGCAAGAGCTACGTGCCGATGCGATGGAGGTGCGATCACAAATCGATATTTTATTTAGCGATGAACTAGTATCTGAGGAGCAAATTAATAGTATTAAGGAAGGGTTTAAAACCCTCAAGAGCTTTGCTCAGCTTAATATGAAGTTCTTAGATGCGCGATCACAAGCCGAGAATGCTCGACAAGTTCTTGATGATGCACTCAAATCACCGAATACAGAGGTCAAAGTAACCGTTGAAGTAGAAAGCATTCCTGAGGATATTCCTAATGATGCTACTACTGAGTCTATTGAGTTAGAAACTACATCTGAAATTGAGTCTCCTATTGTTGAGGAACCTACTACCAAATCTACTAAGAAAAAAACATAAAAAAGGGGCGCTTTGCGCCCCTTTTTTATGTTTTTAATCTTTAAAGTTATTAGAAGCAAGATCTAAAGTCACTTGCCGCATTTGTAGATAATCCATCGGATCAACGGCAGTTTTGCCATCGGGCTGGACTTCAAAATGTAAATGCGGTCCAGTACTGCGTCCCGTCGTGCCAACTTCGGCGATCGCCTGTCCTCTATTAACTAATTGTCCCTTAGATACATACACTTTATTAGTGTGGGCATAGAGGGTCACAGAACCATCGCTATGACGCAATTCAACAATATTACCGTAGCCTCCATCAGTCCAACCTGCATCTGTAACCACACCATCTGCCGACGCAAAAATCGGCGTGCCTGTGGGAGCTGCAAAATCTACTCCTTTATGTAATTTTTTCTCCCCCGTAACTGGATGAATTCGCCAACCAAAGCCTGAACTGATAATCGCGCCCGTAATTGGTAATGTGAAATTAGAAATACTATTGAGATCGATCGCCGCAATATTCTGAGGAAGCTGCATTGTCCATTTACCCGGCTGTCTAGATCGCAGCTTTAACTGTTGCGAAGTGACCGTAACATCGGGCGAAAGCTCAACTACCATTCTGGTGGTATTCGCATCAACTTGTCCAACGCGCACTGCTTGTACACCCTTCCCTACTCTGCGCCGCATCGTTGGTCCTTGGTAGACAATCCCTGGTAAATCGATCACAATGCGTGTGGGGTTGCTGATTACTGTACCTCTTGGTTCAATATCATTTCTGAGGGAAAATTCAATTTTACTATCGGTCAAATCATATACGAAGGTTTCGAGGCGATTAGCATGGGCAAGGGGAGCCGCGATCACTAAACTACTAGCCAATCCGCTAAGACTGAGCGATAGAATACGCATATTTATTGGTTTAGACTTAATGTGTCGTTGCAAGCTAGACAATAAATTGGCGAAAGTTAGGGAAAGAGAAATAAGGTTTTGCATTGGAACATTGCACTAGTGAGGGTGAAGAGCAAGCAGTACAAAATCCACTAAGGCTCTGGGATAGGAGCTAGGACAGTGAGGAAAAGAGTTTCGCGATTTAACAAAGAAACGAATTATTTGTATCGAGGCGGAGTCGAGCCATAAATAATTGTTTATTTATTTTATTGCGCTTCCCTAATGACTGTTCTAATCTCTGGATTACTTGTAGGGGCTATGAATAAATACTCTAAACATTTGCATAACAGGAACGAGGGAGATTCTACATCAACTTTGCAAAAATATGGCAACTACATGATCCTTAATCTGTTAAAAAGTTGTTTATTCCTACAATTACAGCGCTTTACGCTTCCTTAAAACCCAGATAAATTCCTAAAGAGTTTGCTTCGCAAGCTTTTTAGGAATTTATCTGGAATACACAAAGCCTAAATAGGATGTATGTCGAATATATTTTTTTGTAAGGCTCACTTTGCAAGCCTTGCGAAAAAATATATTCGCTCTTGGCTTGCCAACTATTTTTGAGGTAATGAAGACAGAAACTGTATATTTGTTTCAGTCTGCAAACGCCTGATGCAAAATCAGCTGCATTTGTCCTTTAAATTTAAATTATGGGCTTTACCTCAAAACTCAGAGCTGCGATCGCTACACATCAGAGCATCCTATGTTTGGGACTCGATCCCAACCCTGAGGTGATGCCTGCAAAATATAAGGTGAAATATGATGCGGAAATTACCGCCGATGGGCATCATGATCGCGCTGTTGTCTACTTATGGGAATGGATGAACTTTATCATTCAGTCCACCGCCGATCTGGTATGCGCTTACAAGCCGACACTGGGATTTTATACGGCTCTAGGGGCAGGAGGCTTGGAGCTATTAGCCAAAACTTTGGCAGCAATTCCGCCAGAGATTCCGATTATTCTGGATGCAAAACACGCAGATCTCAATAGCAGTACGGTGATGGCAAGGACTGCCTTTGAGCAATGGGGCGTAGATGCAATAACCCTAAGTCCCTACATTGGACAGGATTTAGCGGCTCGTTTTTTGATGTATCCCGATAAGGCAATTTTTGTAAGTTGCTATTCCTCTAATGCCACAGCTCAAAGCTTTCAGGAATATCCCAATGTCGACAAGCCTCTGTACCTCAATGTCGTGCAAAATTGCCAAGCTTGGGCAGGAATGGAAAATCTGGCGCTAGAAGTGGGTGCTGCTAATCCTGATGCTTTGGCAAAGGTGCGATCGCTGGCTCCCGAAAGATTAATTTTGGCAAGAAGCATTTGGGCAAATAGTCTAGTAAGTGGCCAGAAGATCGAAAATTTAGCTGTAATTCTTGAGGCAGGGCTGGATGCCAATAGTGGTGGGCTAATTTTGCCAGTAAATCAAGATGTTTTGGCGATTGGAGAACCCGCCCAATTGGTGCGATCGCTACGGGATGAGGTTAATCATGCGATCGCCGCTACAGCTAATCAACGCCCCACCTGCGATCTATGGATGCCTAATGTTTGTTTGCTCGACAAACAAGGACATCCCCATGCCAATTTGATCTTGCAATTATTTGATATTGGCTGCATCACCTTTGAGGAAACAGTACAAGCCTCTGGACAGATTTTCCCTTATTACATCGATCTACGGCGGATTATCTCCAATCCTCAAGTGTTTGATGCAGTAATTGGAACCTATGCTGAGATCTTACAAGAGTTAAAGTTTGATCGGATTGCAGGAATTCCCTACGGCTCATTACCCACGGCATCAGGCTTAGCCCTCAGACTAAATTTCCCGCTAATTTTTCCTCGGAAAGAAGTGAAAGCTTACGGTGCAAGGCGCTTGATCGAGGGCAATTATGAAGCAGGGGAAACGATTGTCGTGGTAGATGATATTTTGATATCTGGCAAGAGTGCGGTCGAGGGGGCGCAAAAGATTGAAAGCTGTGGATTAAAAGTCCGCGACATTGTTGTATTCATCGATCATGAGGCAGGAGTGCGCGATCGCATCCAACAAAGTGGATATTCACCCCACGCGGTGTTAAAAATATCGGAAATAAATGAGACACTATACCAATCAGGGCGTATAAATGAGAAACAATTTCTTGCTTTGTCACATTCTTAAATACTAGATTTATCAATTTGCCTAAGTACCTCAGCACAATTAAAATCCAGATCTAAAACTTGCGGCGCAGGCTGCGCCGCAAATTTTAGGGTTTTATCTTTAATCTAAGCCTAGTTACTTACGATAAATTGATCCATCTCAAAACATCTTCACAGGTTATTGACTTAGAGTTACGCATGTTCAAACGAATTGCTCTGTTACTTGCTTCTGCCGCAGTTACCGTGATCGCACCGATCGCTAATCCTGTAATTGCTGCCCAATCATCGAAACTAGCCCCACCTGAATTATCAAATATCGTGGATGCACTGGACAAAGCTGCCAGTAGTCAGGATCTCGAAACGGTGATGAAATACTATGCTCCATCTTTCAATCATGCCGATGGACTCAACCGCGATCGCTACAAACAGGTACTCCGCGATCTCTGGCAACGTTACAAAAACATTAGCTATCGTACTGAAATCTCCAACTGGGATAAACAAGGCGACCTCATCACCGCAGAAACAGTAACCATGGTGCAAGGAGCCAAGGCTACTGAAAACGATAATTTTAAATTAGAAGCAAGACTGATCTCTAAGCAGACCTATCAAAGTGTCAATGGTCAGTTACAGGTTGTATCCCAACAAGTTTTATCAGAGCAATCTTCACTGAGTACAGGCGATGCACCGCCACCTGTAAAGCTAAAAGTGCCTGAACTGATTGGTGTTGGACGACAATATGTCCTTGATGCGATCGTGTCTGAGCCGCTTGGCACAAGTTTATTACTAGGCGCAGCGATCGAAGAACCCGTCGAGGAAAAAAGTTATCTCAACGAAAATACGATTAATCTTCGTCCTTTAAGGGCTGGTGGTCTATTTAAGATTGGTCAAGCGCCCTTTGCTTCAGGCGATCGCTGGATTTCAGTAGTGCTAGTACGCGAATCAGGCATTACAATCACCAGTCAGCGACTAAGAGTCAGCAAAGATTTCACTGGCAATCAATATACCCCACTCCCTGAGCCAGACGTAACACCTAGCCGTGTCCGTCCACGACCTAATAGCGAACAAACATTATAAAAAAGAGAGCGTGCTAAGCACGCTCTCTTTTTTTGTTCTAACAATAAGTGAGTTTCAGGGAGTCGCGCCGAAACTCACTTATTGGCTTTTATTTAGAACTTCCAAAGTCAGTAATTTCTGGCTTAGATTCAGGCTCTTCTGAACCTAAGGGATTGAGATAATAATGATCATAATATCCGTAATGATATTCACTATCAGAAAATCCAATCATATTAATTAATAGACTAGACACATTCACCCTTGCTGTAGATAAAATTTCCAAGGCAGCGGAAATCCCACCCCTTGTAGAAGGATTAATTGCTACCCCCTCTGTAAAAGAAGTATGGATGCTTATAGTTTTCTAGATTGTCTACTTATATAATCAAATAAGAATCATTGATTACTTTAGATCAATCACTCAACTACATAGATTGTATCCAAAACCTATAGAAATTCATTTCTCATGCCCGCAACTATTCCTACCATATATTCCACACTCCTCTTAACAGTTCTGTTGTTTTTAGGATTAGTTTCTTTTTTGCGTGGCTCAATTCGCGATCGCACGACAGATGCAATTTTTAAGGGTGATCAACTCAACGAAGATCGTCTCTTAATGCAAGTTCGCGATCATTTTCAAAAAAGAGCTTATAAAGTTGTTGAGATTGATCCAGAACGGGATATTGCGATTTTGCTAGGTCAAGTCAGACCTAGTATTTTCTTAGCGATATTTTTGACAAGCTTGGCGGCAATTGGTTTAATTTGCCTCAGTTTAGTATTAGGTATTTTAATTCCTGATTTAGAAAATCTCTGGCTATGGCTAATGGTAGCATCACCGATCGCAGGCATATTTTATTGGCGCGGTGTTGCCAGAGAGCATAAAGTAAGCTTGCAACTATTGCCAGAGGCTAGATTGAAAGTTCGCGCCCATAAGGATGAAATTGCGGAATTAGAGCGATCGCTAAATCTCGAAAAGATCGAATAATAAAATAGCAACAAGTACTTTGTATATGCTGCCATTTTATAAAATAAAAACGCCGCTATTTTTTATAATAGATATTAGATAAAGATTTACAACAAATTATTGGTACTTCATGACTACTGTTTTAACCAGTCTGAAACAAGAGACGGTTGCGGCTAATTCATTACAAAGTAATGTTTCGAGTTTAGGTGGGTTGTCACCTAATCAGCAGCTTTTACCCCTAACGGCTGTAGTTAATGCCGATGATCACTTGGAAATTGGTGGTTGTGATGTGGTGGAGTTAGTTAAGCAATATGGCTCACCCCTATATATTTTAGATGAAGTAAGTTTACGCACTGCCTGTCAGCAATATCGCGATGCTTTAGTAAAGCATTATCAAGGGGCATCTCAGGTTTTATATGCTTCTAAAGCTTGGAGTTGTCTAGCGGTTTGTGCGATCGTTGGCTCTGAAGGGTTAGGCATTGATGTGGTTTCTGCGGGTGAAATCTTGACAGCAATCCGAGCAGGTATTTCGCCGAGTTTGATTTATTTTCATGGTAACAATAAATCTTTGGATGAACTCAGCTATGCCCTAGAAACTGGTTGCACGATTGTAGTAGACAATTGGCATGAGCTAAAAACTCTGGCAAGTCTTGCTAAAGATCAAGCTTCATCGGTTGCCTTCACAGCTCCAAGAATTATGTTGCGTTTGACTCCTGGGATTGAATGTCATACCCATGAATATATTCAAACAGGACATATTGATAGCAAGTTCGGTTTTGATCCTAATGAGATCGAAGCAGTCTTTACTTTTGTGGCAGGTTCTAGCCTAAATTGCATTGGTATTCATGCCCATATTGGTTCCCAGATTTTTGAATTGCAACCGCATCAAGATATTGGTGGGGTGATGGTGCAATGGTTTAAAGTGGCGGGTGAAAAATATGGCTTGAAGTTTTCGGAGCTAAATATTGGCGGCGGTTTGGGTATTCGATATATTGAGTCTGATGATCCTCCTAGCATTGAAGAATGGATCAAAGCAGTTAGTGCTGGTGTGACTGATGCTTTTGTGACCGCAGGTTTAGACTTACCAAAATTACTCTGTGAACCAGGGAGATCGCTGGTTGGTGCAACCTGCGCGACAGCTTATACAATTGGTGGCAGTAAAACTGTTCCTGATATTCGCACCTATGTAACCGTCGATGGTGGTATGTCCGACAATCCTCGACCGATTACCTATCAATCAAAATATCGTGCTGTCGTGGCAAATCAGATGAGTGCGCCTCTATCGCAAACGGTCACGATCGCAGGTAAACATTGCGAGTCAGGTGATATTTTAATTAAGGATATTCAATTGCCTGAAACTAAGGCAGGCGACACTCTAGTTGTATTTGGTACAGGAGCATACAATTACAGTATGGCATCGAATTATAATCGTTTGCCTAAGCCTGCAGCAGTTGTAGTCTCTGATGGGGACTCTAGCTTGATCATCAAACGTGAAACTCGTGAGGATCTATTGCGTCAGGATTGTTTGCCAGAGAGACTACGCCAGTAGTTATAAAATTAATTGCGAAATTAGTTGCGAAATTAGTTGTGAATGAGAGGGTTATGAATGCAGTGGTTTGTCAATATCAACTCAATTGCATTCATCATGAGGGCGATCGATATCCTTGCATTATTTGGATTGATCTACCTCATGCTCTCGCTCAGCAATGATCGTCGCACTTTATTAATGGTGCGGGGCATCATTTTTTTGCTGGTTGCTAGTGTCATTAGTGATCGCCTAGGTTTACGACTGCTCAATTTTGTTCTCGACAAATTATTGATTGGCTCCGCCGTAGCGATGGCAGTAATTTTGCAGCCAGAACTTCGGCGATTTCTCGAACGCCTTGGACGTGGGGATTTACTCTCGCTACTTCAACCCACCACCAATAGGCGTACACCTGTAGAAGCTGATTCTGTAGTTGAGGAAATGATTGATGCGATCATTGAGCTATCGCAAAACCGTACAGGTGCGCTGATGATCATTGAGACGGGTGAACCAATTGATGATCGTGATTTTTCTGTACCCGGTGTCAAACTTAATGCCTTGTTGTCCACAGAACTACTGCATACTATTTTTCAAACATCAACACTGTTACATGATGGAGCGATTCTCATTCGCGAAGATAGGATTGTGGCGGCTGGTGTGATTCTGCCTATTTCCGATCGCGCAGCTTCACGGGAAATTGGCACAAGACACCGTGCGGCTATGGGTATTACCGATCGCGTCAGGGATTGTTTTTGTGTTGTGGTTTCTGAAGAGACAGGTTCAATTGCGATCGCTGAAAATGGCATGTTAGATCGTCCCATCTCTAGTGTTCGGTTACGCGAAATATTAGAAACTAAACTAGGTAATTATCGTCCAGCCACCTTAGCAAGAACAGTGCCCAAATTTAATTGGCTCTGGTCAAACTTGAATCTCAAAAATATGGTAAGTCGAAAATCGTCAGAAAAGAAATGACTGCTAAGCTATTGCAAACTTTGCCACCAGATCTAGATCATCACCGCTTGCCCAAACATGTCGCCATAATTATGGACGGGAATGGACGCTGGGCGAAGCAAAAGGGATTGCCCAGAATCGCAGGACATCGACAGGGGGTAGATGCACTCAAGGACTTGCTACGCTGTTGCAAAGACTGGGGGATTGATGCGTTGACGGTCTATGCTTTTTCAACAGAAAATTGGAGTAGACCTGCTCAGGAAGTTGATTTCTTGATGGTTTTGTTTGAGCGGATGTTGCGCCGTGAATTGGATGAAATGTGTAGTGAAGGGGTGCGGATTTCTTTCGTGGGTGATCTTGATTCTTTATCTAAGTCCTTAAGAAATGAGATCGAGCGATCGCAAATTGCTACGGCAAATAATCAAGAGATTCATTTCACCGTAGCGATTAATTATGGCAGCCGTCGTGAGATCGTGAGAGTCTGTCGCCAAATTGTAGAAGCTACACAATTAGGGGAAATCAAGCCTGAAGACATTGATGAAAATCTCTTTGAGCAGCATCTCTATACGGCGGGAACCCATAACCCTGACTTGCTAATTCGCACTAGTGGCGAGATGCGCTTGAGTAATTTCTTGCTTTGGCAAATGGCATATACCGAGATGTACTTTACCCATACACTTTGGCCAGATTTTGATCGTAGTGAATTTCACCGAGCGCTGCTCGATTATCAAGAACGCGATCGCCGCTTTGGTAATATATAAAAAAAGGCGCTTTGCGCCTTTTTTTATTTAATAATGATTGCCAATTTTGCGATGGTGGGCGGCGGTGAGGGATTCAGGTTTAGAAACACGACCTTCCTCGGCGATCGCATAAATTACCCAGTGATCGGCGCATTCCATCCGACTAATTACTTCACATTCCATAAAGGCAAGAGCATCGGTCAGAATCGGTGTCCCCGAAGATGAAATTTGTGTTTTCACACCCTCAAAGCGATCAGCTCCGGGAGCAAATCGTTTGAGGAAATGTTGCATTAATTTAGAATAATTACCATCTTCGAGAACGTTTAATACAAAGCGATCGCCTACCTGCATAAACGACTCGATCGCCCGATCCTTTGCCACAGCAACGGTAAAGCCAAGGGGCTTGAAACTTGCCTGCGCTACCCAAGAGGCTAACATCGCGCTGCGTGCGCCACCCTTGGCGGCAGAGATGATATACAAACCGCCCGCTAAGCGTCCCAGTGCCTTATCAAGATCGGCATCGATCGCTTTGAGTTGTTTAATATTTTGCTTACGAGTGAGCAACTGTCCCAAGTCAGTCCCCGCTTCATCACAGGTCTGATAGGTTGCTTCGTTAGGATTTTCACGAACCCGAATAGCTGGAAAAGCTGTAACTACGCCCAGATCCTTAAAGCGATTATTTAACAAATCAATGGAGGAATCTTGATCTCCATGTGGCTCATACAAGCCAATTACTTGCTTTTCGGTTGCTGCGGCAAGAATTGCGCCGATCGCCGTTTCCACATTGCTATTTGAGGCAGGGGCTGTGCAAACGACTAAACCTGAAGCATGACCAACTAATTCACGCAATTCCTGCAAATCAATCACCTTGAGATCTGCCATTTCCACAGCCACGCCTGTTTTGGCGATCCCACGGGCGATCGCTTGTGACAGGCGGTCGCAATAGCCGTAGTCAGACACATAGCAAACTACAACATTAGTTTCACCCTTAGTTTGTGCTTGACTCCATTGGCGATAATTACCTGTTAATTCTTTAACGTTATATCGGAGTAAAGGTCCATGACCATTAGCCACGATTTCCGCTTGAGGTAACTCATCCATGCGCTTCATAGCCGAAATTACTGATCGAGCATTGGGAGCCATCAAGCATTCATAGTAAAATCGATAATCAGGCGTAATTCTTTTTAAATCTTCATCGTAAACAGCATCACTGCAATAGTGCATTCCAAAAATATCGCAAGTATACAAAATCGATGTGCCTAGGTCAAAGGTCATCATTGTGTCTGGCCAGTGCAAGTTTGGTGCATTCACAAATTGCAAAATGTGGCCATTACCTAAGTCAACCTGATCACCATTTTTGACAACCTGCTGCTTAAAAGGTCGATTCAATAACTCTGAAAGGAATTGCAATGCTACCTTGGTGGCTACGACTGTTACATTAGGGGCAAGCTCTAAAATTTCTTGTACTAGCCCGCTATGGTCTGGCTCTGTATGGCTAATGACTAGGTAATCAATCTGAGAGGGGTCGATTTGATCCTTGAGGGTCTTGAGGTATAGTTCGCGAAATTTAGCATGGGAAGTATCGACTAGGGCTAATTTTTCACCGCGAATGATATAGGAGTTGTAAGTCGTCCCATTTTGTAAGCCAAACTCAATATCAAAGCGATCGCGATCCCAATCTAGCGATCGAATGGTAGTAGTGTCAGACGCAATTTCCGCAACCTGTACTGTTAGGCGACGCTCAATAGGCTTCTCTAAAATTTTTCCAATAGACGGAATCTCAGTAACAGCTACCACGCTTTTGTCTCCCTATCTCGTTTTATATCCCTCTAGTCTAATCCCTACTTTTCGACAAGTCCAATTGAATGTACTAATTGATACTATAAGCACATAGCAAAATTTGGATATTTGCTTGAGGTTTATTTATCAAAGCTGCCTTATGTCTGATCTATATGTTTCTTGGGATGAATATCACGCCAAAATCGAACAATTGGCTGCCAAAATCTATCAGTCGCAATGGGAGTTTGACCAAATCCTCTGTCTAGCTAGAGGCGGCTTACGCATTGGCGATATACTTTCACGAATTTTTGACAAGCCGCTTGCGATTCTTTCAACATCTTCCTACGGAGGTCGCGATTTTCAAGAACGTGGTGCTTTAAAAATCGCCCATAGCATCACAATGACTACTGATACGCTCGGAAAGCGGATCTTGCTGGTTGATGATTTAGTAGATTCGGGTGTCACCCTCGCCCAAATTCTCGAATGGTTGAAGCAACATGAAGAATTTGACATTACCGAAGTGCGATCGGCGGTTTTATGGTTTAAGGCTTGTTCTGTAGCTAAACCCGACTATTACATTGACTTTTTATTAGATAATCCTTGGATTCATCAGCCCTTTGAGCAATATGAGAAAATACATCCTAGCGATTTATAAAGATCATTGCACAATGTCCTATAAGTCTTGGTCTACCAACTCTTAAAACTAACTATAAAGTTGTGAAGATAGGTCAACTACTATTTCGTTGGATGCTAGATCATCACTAGACACACCCGACGATAAACCTAGTTGATCGATAGGTTGATCATCTGATTCTTCACTGTTTTCAGTTGAACTATCTTTATCTAATTCATTTTGAGCTATAGGGCGATCGCTATTGTCATCATTTTGAGAATTATTAGTCGCATTTCTTAACTCACTAGTTAACTTATGTATTCCGCTCTGCAATACCTGTATCATCAAAATTAGGTTTTTCTGTTATCGATTTTGGCCTTGCTTTTAGTTTTTCCTTTGCCGCGATCGCATCAAGCGCTTCTTCTGCAAATTGATCCATTTCTAGGGCTAATGAGTCAGGTTGCTCAGAAATAAGACCTCTTCCTACACTTGGTTCATCAAAAAGTGTCACCAGATCAACCAGATTCGGTAATTCTTCACGCACCATCCTAATTGGCAAATTAGCAATTAAGGCTGTCATTCTCTTATCACACTCTAGGCGAATGTCCAGCGAACCCTCATCTAGTTCCACATATTTAGAAACAACGCGCATAATTTCATGGCGCATATTATCAAACACTTGTGGTTCGATCGCTGATCGATCATGGGCAAGGATAAATTTCAAACGCTGTTTAACTTGCGTTCCGCTAGTAATGTTTTGACGTTGAAATAGGCGATCGAGCAGCATTGAAAGATTCATCTCAAACCTCAGGAGTTTCCAGAAATCCAGCTTGACAGACGGGCAAAAATTCCTTTGGGCGGAGCTTCAAGTTTTAAGAACTCAACCTCTTTACCTTCAAGGCGTTTTGCTACGTTCGTATAGGCAGTGCCTGCGAGTGAAGGCTTATCTGACAACACCAATGGTTCCCCTTTATTTGTGGAAACGATCACCTGTTCGTCATCGGGTATCACGCCAATTAATTTAACTGACAAAATATCCAGCACATCCTCGACACTCATCATGTCGTTATTTTTTACCATAGATGGTCGAATACGGTTCAAAATCAATTTAATATCCGTAATTCGATTGGCTTCTAGTAAACCTACTACTCGATCAGCATCACGTACCGCCGAAATTTCGGGAGTGGTGACGATGATTGCTTCTTTTGCGCCAGCGATCGCATTTTGAAAACCAGACTCAATCCCTGCTGGGCAATCGATCAAAACATAATCAAAATAGCGGCTTAAAACTTCTACTAAAGCCTTCATATGCGCGGCAGTAATCGCGGTTTTATTACGAGTTTGAGGTGCGGCTAATAAGGATAAATTTGGCTGACGCTTATCTTTGACTAAGGCTTGATCGAGTTTACATTCTCGCGCAATCACATCTAGGGCTGTATATACGATGCGATTTTCTAATCCCAATAATAGATCGAGATTTCTCAGGCCAAAATCAGCATCCACCAAAACCACTTTACGACCGAGTTTGGCGATCGCCATGCCGAGATTTGCAGAAGATGTGGTCTTGCCGACACCACCTTTACCAGAGGTAACAACGATAATGCGACTCATGTTTGCGGGTTACTATAGATGAATATTAAGTAAAAATCATGCTTTCCACAATTTTTACTTGGATTTTGAAGAATAATCAACGGCTTGGACAATTTGGATCGCAGGTAGACCCTGATTACTTACAAAGGCAACTTCGGGATAAAAATAAGTACTCGGACTCTCAACACGAGCAATTAAACTGGCAATTCTAATTTGGGTAGCATCAAGGTGTAAAGCCATAACTACCGCTTGGGCATTGCCATTAATACCTGCATGAGCCAGCCCCTTCAGCTTGCCCCATACAATAATGTCACCTTCAGAGATCAGTTCTGCGCCGGCATTGACATCACCGAAGATAATGATACTGCCAGAGTGTCGAATTTCTGTACCAGATCTTACAGTCGCTTTAATATATAGCGGATCATCAGTTGGGGCATTAGGAATCGGATTAAATCCTAATATTTCCCGAAAGATTGTACCTTGCTCAATACAGAAGCCCATACTCGCGGCATTAATTGCGGTCTGACGACGATTTGACACCACACAATGCAGCAATAATTGGTGATTTTGTAATGACTCAGATAATTCTTGGAGTTGACGGGTATCTAATAGGCGATCGCCCGATTGGAGATAAACCTGTGTACGCGGCTTCCAAGCATGTCCACTGGTCGCCATTCGTTGCTCTAGCTGTACGAGAATCTCTTGCCAATTCAAAGAATTTGGAGGAGCATCAGGATCACTATCTGTAACTACCTGTTCTTCAGATGGATTGAGATCATCAAGCTTATCAAACTTTATATTTGTCTTGTTTTCTGTTGGTAATAACAGATTTAGTTTGCCATCTAGGGTTTTGAACCTAACTTGCCAAAATTCGGGATTTACTTCTGGTTGTGAATCCTGAGCGAGATGATTAGAAATTGGCTTGAGTTCACCACCCTCGACATCCGCAATAGTTAGAGGTGCAGGAATATTCCCGATAAATTCCTCATTGTTAGGGACAACAATTACTTCAGGCATCTCCGCAGATGACAAATCCCCTGCGACCGACTTTATTTGGGTAGGAGGCAGAGGATTAGATCTCACGGCAATATTACGCTCGTTGTTCATGAAGCTTTTTTCAAGTTATCTACCATCTAGAATACAGCGATCGCTGCGATGGCATGGGGACTAACAATAGAAAGCAAGGAGCTTACACCCCTTGCTTTTTTAAGCTGAGGGCAGCAACTGGAGATTCTCAGAACCGCTCAGAGACACCTGCTCGATCACCTTGACCTTGCCATCGTCATCAACATCTACTGTCACCGAAGCGCCTTCACGCACCTTGCCAGTAAGGATCTCTTCTGCAAGAGAATCTTCCAGCAAGCGCATAATAGCCCGACGTAATGGACGTGCGCCGTAGCTAGGGTTGTAACCTTCTTGGACTAACAGATCCTTGAAGCGCTCAGTCACTGTTAATACGATATCCTTAGCAAGCATCCGCTTGAAGAATTCGTTGAGCATGAGGTCCGCGATTTCCTTGACTTCGGGCTTGGTCAACTGACGGAAGACAATGATTTCATCCAAGCGATTTAAGAATTCTGGACGGAAATATTGTTTGAGTTCTTCGTTAACCAGCGATCTAATCCGAGTGTAAAGCCCATCTTCTTGATTCGCTGCGAAGTCGAAGCCAAGACCGCCGCCGCCTTTTTCGATAACCTTAGAGCCGACGTTTGAGGTCATGATCAACAAGGTATTCTTAAAGTCAACAGTACGACCTTTAGAGTCAGTCAAACGACCATCTTCTAGTACTTGTAACAACAAGTTGAAGACATCGGGATGAGCTTTTTCGATTTCATCGAATAAGACAACGGTGTAAGGACGACGACGTACAGCTTCGGTAAGCTGACCACCTTCGTTGTAACCAACATAGCCTGGGGGTGAACCGATTAGCTTGGATACGGTGTGCCGTTCCATGTATTCGGACATATCGAGGCGAATCATCGCATCTTCTGAACCGAAGAAGTAGGATGCGAGCGCCTTGGTTAGCTCAGTCTTACCGACACCCGTAGGACCCGAGAAGATAAAGCTGGCGATCGGACGATCGGGACTCTTCAGACCAACACGGGCGCGACGGATCGCACGGGAAATTGCTTTTACAGCTTCATCCTGTCCAATCACACGACCATGCAGGGTTTCTTCCATTTGCATGAGCTTAGCGGACTCGGATTCGGTAATCTTGAGGACAGGTACGCCAGTCCAAGAACTAACGATATAGGCAATGTCTTCTTCGGTTACATGGATTTCAGGAGCGTCTTCGAGAGGCGTTTCTGCTTTCTTGGTTTGGCTGAGGGCGCGAATTTGCTGCTTGAGATCAATTTCTTTATCACGCAATTCCGCAGCCTTATCAAAGTCTTGCTTGCGAACCGCATCATCCTTATCTTTGAGGGTTTGACGTAATTCTTTGTCAAGTTCCTTGGCGGCAGGAGGTAATTGCGAGTTGATCAGGCGTACGCGAGAACCTGCTTCATCGACCAAGTCGATCGCTTTGTCGGGCAAGAAGCGATCGCTGATGTAGCGATCGGCTAATTTTGCAGCAGCAACTAGCGCTTCATCATCAATCTTGAGCTTGTGGTGTTCTTCGTAGCGTTGACGTAAACCGATCAAGATCTCGATGGTTTCTTCGACGCTCGGCTCACCGACCATGACGGGCTGGAAGCGACGCTCAAGGGCAGCATCACGCTCAATGTGCTTGCGGTATTCATCAAGGGTGGTTGCCCCGATGCACTGGAGTTCACCACGAGCTAAGGCGGGTTTCAAGATGTTAGCGGCATCGATCGCGCCTTCAGCAGCGCCAGCACCAATTAAGGTGTGTACTTCATCAATGACCAAGATCACGTTGCCAGCCGTGCGAATTTCTTCCATGATCTTTTTGAGGCGCTCCTCAAATTCACCACGATATTTCGTCCCAGCGACTAGCAAGCCGATATCTAGGGTGACAACCCGCTTTTCTTGGAGAATATCAGGAATATCGCTATTAGAAATGCGTTGAGCAAGTCCTTCAGCGATCGCTGTTTTACCAACACCGGGTTCACCAATTAATACTGGGTTGTTTTTAGTGCGGCGACCGAGGATTTGGATGACTCGTTCAATTTCTTTTTCACGACCCACAACAGGATCGAGTTTGCCATCTTGGGCTAGTTGGGTCAGATTTGAGCCGAACTCGTCAAGGGTAGGCGTTTTGGTGCGTCCCGATGAACCTCCACCTGCGGAGACTTCAGCAGTTTCACCCAACATACGGATGACTTGGGTACGGACTTTAGACAGGTCTACACCCAAGTTTTCTAAAACTCTAGCTGCCACACCTTCGCCTTCGCGAATTAGTCCTAGCAATAAATGCTCAGTACCGATGTAGTTATGTCCTAACTGGCGAGCTTCTTCTAAGGACAACTCTAGGACTCTCTTAGCGCGAGGTGTGAAAGGAATTTCGACTGCGACAAAACCAGAGCCGCGTCCGATGATCTTTTCAACCTCAATGCGAGCGTCTTTGAGGTTTACACCCATGGACTTAAGTACTTTGGCGGCAACGCCAGTTCCTTCTCCGATTAGACCCAATAGGATTTGCTCTGTGCCGACAAAGTTATGACCGAGGCGGCGAGCTTCCTCTTGAGCCAGCATGATGACTTTAATTGCTTTTTCTGTAAAGCGTTCAAACATGGCGTTTCCCCATACTTTGCTGCGTTCTGGTTAAAGTAAATACTATCACAGCATTAGCAGCATTCTGTATGTACGGCTTTCACTCCTTTTTATCTAAATTGTTAAGATCTCTCTTAAGGATCAGGTTTGTCTCTTACTAGCTACTAAACCCAATGTTTTTAGTTTTTTGTCATGTGTGAAACCGATTAAAGAGGCGATTTGCTGTATTGAGATGATAGTGGGTCTGCAAATTATGATATCCATCCAAATTTCAGTAAGAGTGATCGCCTTTTCTCCCATCACGCTTAACTCTTCCCAAATATCCCGCCTTTAGCATTTCACAATCTCTTTAGTAATTCTTGAACAGAGTATACAGAGATAGTTGAACTTACAAATCCTTTAGCATCACGGGTTACTATTGCATCTAAATTTTGAGCGATCGCACTATAAATCTGGACAGCATCTTCAAAATCTGTTAAGCCAGATGCAAATGCTGACTCTAAGACATTTCGATTGATTGGACAAATAGTCATAGTTTCTAAGGTACTAGAAACTGCTTCTCTTGCGAGTTCTAGGCTGCGAGTATGTTTACATAGCCAATGATTTGTCCAAAGTCGATCGCAGCAAAAAGTTCTTCTGCATCCTTTTTAAAAGGTTCTCTTTCTAACAAAAAGTCAAGTAGAACATTTGTGTCAACAAGAACTTTCATTAGAGATATTTCTCCATGCGATGCTGTTCTAACATTGATCCCACTTCAGCATCGGTCGGGGATGGCTGACTAGTTTTGAGTAAACCTTTCATGCGGTTAATTGCTTGGGTTCGCGTAGGTTTTGAAATTGGAATTTCTTGAATCGAATCGATGATAGAGCGCACAAGTTCTAGCCGATCATTTACAGGTAATTTATTTGCCTGATTTTTAAGTTCTTGTAACAGCATAGTTTTACTCTGGTTAAGAGATTTTAAAAGGATGAGATAGTTTTACTCTGGTTAAGAGATTTTAAAAGGATGAGATAATTTTACCATTTTCAGAAAATGTAAATCTATGATACTCACCGATCGCTCATTGAATCCTCATATTGACAATTCAGATGGCTAAGTCTCTCAAGTAGTAAAAGCGAACGCCTTTTTCTCCATCACCCTTATCTCTTCCCAAATGCAGATATTGTCTGTGTTAATTTTTTAATCATCACTTTGCTGATAAATACGAATGCGTCCACGTTGAATGATCCAGAGCTTTCCTGTAATATCTTCACGTTCTAATCCATTAATTAGAGTTTGAATCGCATCTGTCAGATCATCTATAGTTGCTCTAGGAGGTAATCTTAAAACAGCTATTCCTTTATATTGTGAAGGTACATATTGTAGAGGATTACTAAAGTCTAAGTCGAGAGTAACCAGACAGCGATCTTCTTGTTGGCAAACTTTTATGACGGTGGGATCGGAAGCTGAGGTTAGTCCCTGTTCAAGGACAGTAGAAACATCGTAGCCTGCTTGTTTTAGCTGGTTGATGCCCCTTTGACCAATGTTTTCATCTAGCTTGAATTTCATGCTGATTTCTCGATGGGAATATCAACATAGCGATCGCTTGACATAGCTGCTCCATAGGCAATACAGGCATAAATATCTTCTGGTTGCAGTTGGGGATAGTCTTCTAGCAATTCAGGGATGCTAGTACCGTTAGCTAGAAAATCAAGGATTAGGGATACCCAAATGCGATGTCCTCGAATACATGGTTTCCCGAAGCAGATATTTGGGTTAACTGAGATGCGATTGAGGAGTTCTACTCGTTTCATAGCTGTTTTTTGATTTTAATTAGGTTGTATAAATCGGTAAGTCTCGCAAGTAGTAAAAGCGATCGCCTTTTTCTCCATCACCCTTATCTCTTCCCTTATATTTCATAAGCTTTACTGCGGTCAGCGATCGCTACAACAAACACTTGCACTATTTCATCTTCGAGTGAATAAATAATCCTATAGTCGCCAATGCGATAGCGATAAAAACTTGAATATTCTCCCTTGAGTGCTTTGATGTTGGGGTGCGATCGCGGATCTTGTTCTAATTGTTGCAAGCATTTAGCAATCTTTTTCGCTAAGGCTTTATCTGCTTTAGAATAAACTTTCTGAGCATCAGGATGCAGTAAAATTTCATACATCAGAACGTACTGTTCTCCAATTTACATATTGGCCTTTAGGAGTTGATTGATTCTGTTTAATGCGTTCTAATAGCCCAGAGATTGATAATAGCTCTTGAGTTGCTGCTTCGCTTTCGGCATTTGCCAAGAATGCTGCAAAATCGGCAACTACTTTTAATCTTTCTGGAGATAGTTGTTTAATTGATTCACTCAATTGATTCTGTATTACCGTTACTTGTATCGTAGAGGAATTATCGACAATAGATATATCATTGAATGTGTTCATTATGATTGCTAGAGTTATTTTATGTATTTACAGTTTAGCATTTAAGAAAATAGAATCAATTATTGCTATCAAACGGCGATCGCCTTTTTCTCCAATCACCCTTAACTCTTCCCAAATATCTTAAACTCATAAGAAAATATTAATCCCATATACGCGAAATTGGATAAGAATCAAAAGCGGTATCTTTGCTTACTAAGTTGAAGGAATGGTTTATTGTTTGGGCAATTAATATGCGATCAAATGGATCTCGATGTTTTATCGGTGTGTTTGGTAACGGAAGGCTAGAGTATATCTCAATATCCCTAATTGTAATTGGTAGAATTTAGATATTCATATATTGAAGTTCTATTGGTAATGCTTCAATAGGTCGATTTATTAGTAGTTTACCAATATTAACTTTAATGGAAATTTCCCAAAGACTGATAATACTAAAGTGCAGTCCATTTCGCGCATCTACGATTGCTTTTGCTTTGGTACTAAGTTTAGGATCTTCGCTCAAATACCATAAAATCAACGCTCATGGGGGTAAATAGGTGAAATGGTAAAACAGGAAAAAAGTTTTGACGCAACAACAGACATAAACATGATCAAGTTTCCCTTAACTGAACTGTTAGATGATCAAGCCTGTTATGAATGGCTGATGAAAGTGCTACACCCGCAGG